>JAYUSQ010000018.1:0-28203 GCA_043755595.1 Acidobacteriota bacterium
GAGCTGCGGCAAAGTAGAGGAATTCTTCGGTGAGCCTCTCCAGAAGCTGCGCCGTCAGGTTGAGGATCATTTCGGCTTCAACATTGTGATCGCACGCACTGAAATTGGCGGTTATTGTTCGCATTGTCAGGTCCTGCGAGCGCGCGAGATGAGTGAGGCCGCCGCTAGCCGGCCACCCGCCGCACCCGATGGGCCAGTAGCCCGGACGACGCGCCGCCGTGGTGCGGCTCAATAGGGACGCGCCGCCTGCCATGAACCCGAGCGTGCCGCGGCGAGTCGCTTCGCTGGCGATCGTTAATCCTTCTGGACAGCGGACCCGTCAGGTCATCGATCGCGAACCGTTCTTCATCGGCCGTCAACCCGACAACCAGCTCGCACTGCGCGACAACCGCGTCTCCCGCGTTCACGCCCGGATCGTATGCGACGGCGACGATTACGTGATCGAGGACCTTGCCAGCCGTGCTGGATTATTCGTCAACGGAGTTCGCCTGCAAGTTCCGGCTCGCTTGCGCAACGCCGATGTCGTTACTTTTGGATTCTCCGACGGATATCAGCTTGTCTTCATCCACGAAGAGCAGGCGCTCGGACGCTTGGCCGATCGGGTCTTAGGCGGGACCGAAGCCGCTGGACTCGGCCGGTTGCGCGCGCTCGTGGAAGTCGCACGTTCGTTACAGACATCGCTGTCGCTCCGCGAGGTGCTCGAATCGATCGTTGACGCGGCGCTAGCCGTCACTCGCACCGAGCGTGGCTTCCTCCTGCTCAAGAAGGGCCCGGCCGGGGCGCTCGAAACCGAAGTGGCGCGAGACAACAGCGGGATGCCCCTCGCGGCGGCCGACTTGCGCGTCCCCACAAGGGTCATTCAACGAGCTCTGGAAAAGCGGCGCGAGTTGCTTTCGATGAACTTCGACCCAGTCCTGGGTGACGCCGAGCTCCCAGACCAATCCGTCGCTTCGTTGGAACTTCGCAGCGTCGTGTGCGTGCCACTCATCCGTGTGCGGAGTGGCGACTTACACGAGACGCATATCAGCAGCTCCGAAGACACGGTCGGACTGCTTTACCTGGATTCGCGGCTTGACCTCGCCGATCTTTCCTCTGGCAACCGCGAAATCCTGCAAACGCTGGCGATTGAAGCGTCGACGGTGCTTGAAAACGCAAGACTCCTGGAGCAGGAACGTGCACGTCAGCGACTCGATCAGGAGATGAACATTGCCCGCGACGTGCAGCAAGGCCTGCTGCCGTCCCGGTTGCCGTCCGGGGGGTGGTTCCGCGTAGTTGGATCCAGCATCCCGTCTCACCACGTTGGCGGCGACTATTTCGACGCTGCGCCTGCCTCTGGCGGCGATTGGTGGACAATGGTTGTGGCCGACGTCAGCGGCAAGGGGATCGGCTCGGCCCTGTTGGCTTCCTTGCTGCAAGGCGCATTTCTCCATGCGCCAGTGGATGCGCCGTCGATCAGCGCCATGCTCGGCCGGATCAACACCTATCTATACGAGCGGACCGAAGGCGAAAAATATGCCACGGTTTTCTACGCAGCGCTGCACCGGAGCGGCCGAATCCTGTGGAGCAATGCCGCACACTGCCCGCCGGTGGTCATCGAATCGAACGGCGAGACGCAGTCCCTCGCCGCCACGTCGATGCCCGTCGGCATGCTCGACTTCACGCAGTTCCCCGTGCGCGAAACGCGGCTGAACCCCGGTGCCCGAATCGTCGTCTTCAGCGACGGTTATACCGACGCGCAGAACCCGCAGGGAGAGACGTTCGATCAAACACGAATCAATTCTGTTTTAGCCGATTCGGCGGCCTACGGGGCCGAGCGTCTGCATGCTTCGTTGTCGGCGGCGCTCAGGCGCTTCACCGCTGGCGCAGCGCAACGGGATGACATGACACTGGTCGTCGCCGAATATCACCGGGAATCCTAGCCCACCAGTGATACAATCGATTCCTGCCAACCATGATAAAACCTTCCCTCATCGCAGAAGTAACCGCCGAATTTATGGGCACTCTAGTTCTCATGCTTCTCGGACTCGGAGTGGTCGCGATGGTTGTTCTCTTCGGGAAAGGCACACCGGGTGAGGTTGTCAACGGCGGCGTCACCAACATCAACCTCGCCTGGGGAATCGCTGTGACAATGGGAATAATGGTTGCTGGAAAGATTAGTGGCGCCCACTTAAATCCGGCCGTCACCATCACGCTAGCGGCTTACCGCGACTTTCCGTGGAGCAAGGTCGCACCTTATTGCCTCGCGCAGTTGGCAGGCGCCTTCACCGCTGCCGCTATCGTTTTCGTGAACTACCGGCCCGCCTTCGCTGAACACGATCCAGCTCTTGAAAAGTCGGCGGGAGTTTTCGCGACCTTTCCGGGCTTTCCGGAGTCGTTGATGCCGGGGTTCCTTGACCAAATCGTGGGCACGGCAATCCTGCTGCTATTGATCTTCGCCATCACAGACGATCGCAATCAGCCCTCCGGCAACTTGACGCCGATACTGGTAGGGCTGGTGGTGGTCGGGATCGGCATGTCCTTCGGCGGCATGCACGGGTATGCGATCAACCCGGCGCGCGACTTCGGGCCGCGGCTATTTACAGTCGTGGCGGGCTTCCGCAACAACGGACTCACCGACGGTTCTGGAATTTTCCTGGTCCCCATCGTTGGGCCGATCATCGGCGGTCTAGCCGGCGGGTTGATCTACGATAAACTGATTCGCGCTCACCTGCCGGCGGCCTAGCGCGTGGAAGTGGACATGAAACTCGCCGCCGTAGCGGCGCCGGCAACTTCCCAGCCTAAGTGCGATTCTGATCGGAATCACGGTCCCGCGAACGCTTCTTGCGATCACGCTTCCGAGCCAACGCAGACTTAACGCGCTTCTTCTGTCCCGGCTTCAAATAGAAGGCGTGACTTTTGATGTCCTTGATAATCTCTTCTTGCAGCACCTTACGCTTAAATCGCTTGAGGGCGCTCTCCAGGCTTTCGCCTTCGTTAATATGAACTTCAGCCAACCGAATTCACCTCGGATCTAAAAGAGTCGACATTCTAGGGTATCAGGTTGAAGGCTCACGTTGGAAGTGCAATTTTCCCGGAGTCGCCCGATAAGATCAAAAAACCCTCCCCGAGGGGCCGATCGAAGGCGAAACCGACTCCAAACCCCTTCAGCCCAAATTATTGAAAGGGACCGTCCGCAGGCGCCATCTCCACCATGAAGGAGTTCGATTCTTACTTATGAAATCAATACTTATGGGACTGCTGGCCGGCGTCGTGGCACTGGCTGCCGGTCCTGGAACCAATGGTAAACCGGCAGCCGGCAACGCGACTGAGGCCGTTCAGAAGGGCCTGAAATGGCTAGTCTCCACGCAGGGCCGCGACGGAGGCTGGGGGCAGGATGGTGGAGAGACGTCGTTCGTTCGCACCGCCGAACGGCTGGAACATTCCGGGAACGACGTAGCAAACTCCGCCGTCGCTGTCCTGGCTTTGCTGCACGCGGGGCATTCGCCTGAGCGCGGTCAATACGCCGCAAACTCTCGCCGTGGGCTTGAGTTCATTCTCGTCAGCATAGAGCACGCGCCGGCGGTGGGCCTGTCCATCACCAACGTGCGCGACACACAGATCCAGCGCAAACTCGGTCCCTTCATCGACACATTCCTGAGTTCGATACTCTTGTCGGAAATCGATACGCGCATTCAGGAACCTCTCCTCGCTGCGCGCGTGCGAACAGCCCTCAAGAAGTGCGTGGCCAAAATCCAACAAAATCAGCAACAGGACGGAAGTTGGAACTCTTCAGGCGGCTGGGCCCCGGTCATCGGCACCTCTATGGCGTCGCGCAGCCTCAACAAAGCGAAGGCTCGCGGAGTTGAAGTGGATGAAAAGGTGATGGCGCGCGTCGACAAGTACACGAAGGACAATCTTGCGTATAGCGGAGCCCGCCCGGTGGGCACGGTAGCGGGCGCGAAACCCACTGGCGCCGCTCCTCCCGTGGCGCTCTATCAAGCCGCCCAAGCGATGGAGCAGTTGACGCGCAGCGAAGGGTCCCGCAATTCCAATGCGCCGGAGATCAAACAGATGACCGCGCGGTTGGCCGACGCCGAATATGTCCGAGGCTTCGGCTCCATGGGCGGCGAAGAATTTTTCTCCTACCTCAACATCAGCGAAAGCATGAAGCGCGCGGGCGGCCAGGCGTGGCACGACTGGAACGAAAAGATCAAGGCGCAACTGGTGGAGTTGCAGAATCAGGACGGCACGTGGGCTGGACACCATTGCATCACCGGCCGGGTCTCTGTCACCGCTGCGGCTATCCTCACGTTGATCGTGGACCGGCAATCGTAATTCGCCATGCTCCGCCGCGATTTTCTGCTCTCGACTTCGGTTGCGGCCTTCCGTTCTCAAACAGAGGGCCGATGGCTCCTTGATCGGCAAGCCCCAGACGGCGGTTGGCACAGCCGCACCTACGGGTTGCTCCGTTCCGGCCAATCGCTCACTGGCTTTGTGCTCGCCTCGCTCGGCAAACGCGCTGTTGGAGAAGCTGCCTCGCGGCGAGGGCTCAATTTCCTGTCCGCGCATACCGGAGAAGAAGGCGCAGTGGGAATGGCGAACCCGATGTTGCCCGACTACCCCAACTATGCCTCCGCGTTGGCTGTCCAGGTGAATCGGTCGCCGCGCACTGTAAATTACCTGCTCTCCCGACAATTCTGCGAAGCCGATGGCTGGCGCGAAGCGGATCCGGCCTTTGGCGCCTGGGGCATGGGAGGCGACCGTCGCACCCCGCCTGACGCCGGGCACGTTGATCTGTCGATGACCCGGCACGTCCTCGAAGCGCTTTCTTCCTCTGGCATTCAACCGGATAGTCCGGTGATGCAGCGCGCCCGCGTCTTCCTCGCTCGCTGCCAGAACGAGGATGGCGGCTTCCGGTTCTCTACGGTCGTGCTCGATGCCAACAAAGCGGGCGAGTCCACCAGTTACGGCACTGCGACGGCGGACGGCGTGATCTCGCTCCTCGCGGCCGGAGCCGACCAAGCGCGCGTCCAAGCGGCCAAGGCTTGGCTATTGCGTCATCATCGGCCCGACGCCGCTCCAGGATTCTCGGGCGAAGCCTATGGCCGTTGGCCGCAAGGTCTTCGCTTCTACTACGCAGCCGCCAGCGCACAAGCTTTCCGGTTGCTGGGACTGCCGCGCGACCCGGATCAGGATCGCCTGTTGCGCGCCGAACGCCGGCGCGACGGCAGTTGGGTCAATCCAGAACCTTTGGTCAAAGAGGACGATCCTTTGATCGCGACCGGTTTCGCGCTCTCCGCTTTGCGCTAGTCTGATCGAATGCTTGCTCGTCGCGAGTTCTTGCTCGCCCTTCCAATCCAGTTACTGGCCACTCACGAATTGCGATGCGATGTCGCGGTCATCGGCGGTGGCGTCGGTGGCTGCGCGGCCGCGTTGGCCGCACTACGCAACGGACGTCGCGTGGTGATGACGGAGGAGACCGATTGGATCGGCGGTCAACTTACGTCGCAAGCAGTGCCGCCGGATGAACATCCTTGGATCGAGCGGTTCGGCTCCACTGAACTCTACCGGACTTACCGCCGCCACGTTCGCGACTACTATCGCCAACACTACGCGCTGACGCCCGAAGCGCGGGCCAATCTGTTCCTGAATCCAGGCGAAGGTTTGGTGTCCCGCCTCACGCATGAGCCCAAAGTATCACTCGCGGTTCTGGAACAATTCCTCGCACCCTACATCACCGGCGGTCAATTAATCCTGCTACTCAACCATCGTCCGATCCGCGCCGACGTCGAAGGCGATTACGTTCGGAGCGTAGCCGTGCGCAATCGCGAGGGGCGCGAGTTGGTCGTCCACGCTCCCTACTTCATCGACGCCACCGAACAAGGCGATCTGCTGCCAATCACCGGGACAGAATTCGTAACTGGCTTTGAATCGCGCAAGCAAACCGGCGAACTACACGCCCCGCCAGAGGCGCAGCCAAACAATATTCAAGCCTTCACCATTTGCTTCGCCGTAGACTATTTGCCCGGCCAAGACCACACGATCGACAAACCCGCCGAATACGCCTTCTGGCGCGACTATGTGCCGAAGATGACTCCACCATGGCCGGGCAAACTTCTCAGTTGGTCGATGAGCAACCCCATCACGCTGGCCGAACGTAAGGTGATGTTTGACCCCACCGGCGCACCCGGACCAGACGGCGCGTTGAATCTGTTCGTCTACCGTCGCATCGTCAGCCAACGCAACTTCGCGCCAGGCGCGGTAGGGAGCGATGTGTCTCTGGTCAACTGGCCGCAGAACGACTATTGGCTCGGCAACCTGCACGGCGTCAGTGATGCCGAAGCGGCGCGCCATCTCGAGCGTGGCCGTCAATTGAGTCTTTCGCTGCTCTATTGGATGCAGACCGATGCCGGATGGAAGGGCCTGCGAATTCGCCCCGACATCACCGGCACGCCGGACGGACTTGCTAAATATCCCTACATCCGAGAGTCGCGCCGCATTCAGGCGGAGTTCACCGTCGCAGAACAACACGTCGGCACGGAAGCGCGCAAGCCAGCCACCGAAGCCGCCCAGTTCCCGGACAGCGTAGGTGTCGGCAGTTACCGCATAGACCTGCACCCAAGCTCGGGCGGAGACAACTACGTCGACGTCAGTTCCCTGCCCTTCCAGATACCGCTCGGTTCGCTGATTCCAAAGCGTGTCGAGAACCTCATTGCGGGCTCTAAGAATCTCGGGGTCACTCACATTACCAACGGATGCTACCGCCTGCATCCTGTTGAGTGGGGCATCGGCGAAGCGGCAGGCGCGTTAGCAGCACACGCGATCGCCACGAAGAATCTCCCTCGCCGGGTGCGCAACGACGCGAAGCTCCTGGCGGAGTTTCAAACAAAACTAACTGCTCAAGGCGTCGAACTCGATTGGCCGAAACTATCGCCGCGCTAGAAGCTAGAAAAGCATATTCGAGTGGACCGTTTGTGTCACCGATGCCGCTCGGTTCCGAGCCGCCATGCGCAAGCATGCGGTCCAACCAGTCCAGAAAACGCTCTAATTCATTGAGCCGGACTCTTCGTCGCCGCCTCACGGAACTTCAGTGTCTTCTCGTTCGCCTCATTCCATTGCGGCACACGCACGTCCTCCGCAATCGTCAGCACGCCAAGCCCGAGCGCTCGGACCAGGCCAGCCATATTGACGGCATCGATCTTCTCCCAATGGTCCCCGGGTGCGTGATATTCGGCAAACATAAATCCGCTGCAGACGGTGTGCGCCGGAATTCCCACCCGAGCGAATGAAAGATTATCACTGGCTTCAAAAAACGGATCGCTATATTTCTCGTGCTTGAAGAACGTGAAGCCGGCCAAGCGCGCCGCCTCGGTTAACGTCGAACCGATCGTCGAGAAATCGAACCCCGTGATCGAGCCCTTGCCAACCTGACTCGCGCCATCGGAGTCGGGACGCCCCAGGTGTTCAAAGTTCACGTTCGCCACAATCTTACTCAACGCCACTGGCGGCGTCCGGACAAATTCACGAGAGCCCTTCAAGCCATGCTCCTCGCCTGCGAAAGTCACAAACAGAATGCTCCGCTTGGGCCGCGCCGGAAGCGGGGCGAATGCGGCCGCCAATTCAAGTACGCCCGTCACGCCGCTCGCATCGTCGTTGGCCCCGTTAAAAATGCCGTCGCCCGCGCCAAATGGACGCAGCCCCTCGTGATCGTAATGCGCGCTCACCACGACATAGGTGTCGCGCAAAACCGGATCGGAGCCGCGTAACAAACCCACCACGTTGCGAGCCGGCAACGTCCGAATCGCGACAGGCTTCGCCGCGACGCTAATACGGGCGTCCGGCGCCAAGTGTTCGGGAAAGGAGGACACAAACAGCCATCGGCCAGGGCGTACCACTGGATCCTGTCCCGCCGAGGCAATCTGTATCCGCGTCGCTACTCGCGCGGCAGATCCCGTGGGATCGACGACAATTACCAGCTTCGCGCCGCTGCCGGCCAGTTGTTTCAACACCTGTTGCGGACGCGAAACATCGCCGCGAAACACCACGACCGCGCCCTTGGCCACTTGCGCCGCGTCTGTTGTCGAAAGCAGCGGCTCACGGTCCACCTGGATGCCGTCACCAGAAAAAGGTACGCCCGTCAAATTCACTACGCCGCCGCGGTCAAACACGCTGCCATGGAAACCTTCCAGGTCAATCGCCGCCTCCCGTAAATCCAGCGGCTGATAGTAGCTCGCGCCAATCACCGGCTCCAGACCGGCCCGCCGGAATTGCGCCGCGATGTATTCGGCCGCGATGTCGAGTCCGCGCGATGGAGTCTCTCGGCCTTCCAGCAGGTCCGACGCAAGAAACGACAAGTGCCCACGGATCGACTCCGGCTGGATACGGTTCATCACCGCCTGCCAGTCCGAAGGCACTCCTCGTTGAGCCGGCGCGATCGCCGCCACAGTTACGGCCGCGAGAACGATTCTACGTAACATCAGGTTCAACCTTTCAAACGCAACGCGAACCAGACCAGTCCGGTCACCAAAAGCAACGCCGCAGCTACGCGCACCGGCCGCAGAGCCTCAAGCGGGCGTGCCAATTTCGAAAACACCAACGCCACCGCCGAAATCTGCACGGCTTCTGCAAGGATCGCGCCTGCCATTACCCAGCCCGCTCCGTAACCACTGGCGACCGTGAACATCGAATAATAAAGCCCATGGAATCCGCCGAGAACCAACACCACCAGCCATCGTTGTCCAGCCTCGGGGAATGCCAGAATCTCGACGGCCAGATACGCCACGGTCAGCGCCGCCGCCGCCTCCACAAACGCCGGCGCGGGCTGCCACGACGTCCGGGGAATCATGAAGGCCGCCACCAATTCACCCACAAAAAACATTGCCGCTAGTTGGACCAGTTCCAGCCGCCCGCGCGCAGCCAACACCAACGCGGCGATAAACAACCATTGCGCCAAGCCCCCCAACGCGCGCATCGCCCCGGCCCCTGTTTGCTGCATCGCCAAGTCTGCGGCGCCCGCCGGCCGGAACCGGATATCGGCTTGCGGGAAGGAAAGATCGAGCACCGCTTGATCGGTCACGTCGCCTTTCACGGCGCGCAACAGATGCACGTGATTAGACACCGTTGCAGTGTGAAATGACGACACCGCATGGAGCACATCGACGGGCGCGTCAAACTCATAGATCGCCACGCAGATCAGCGCGTTCTCCTTAGTGTCGTGTTGACACTTACCCTCGCTGCGCCGTGCCGGCCTCCCCGCCGACGAAAACTTGATCGCGTCCAGCAGTCTATGCTCCGGATCGGCCAGTTGCTCGACTTCGTACCAAGGCACGCGGAATTCGTAGCGCCCTCGGGCGCCTTCGATCCGGATTTCTCCGGTACTCATGCTCACCATATGAGCGTGAGCGGCCACGTCCGCGCTAAGCAGCAACAGCGCGATGTTTACGGTACTGAACATAAAGGATTCGCAAGGTAGCCAAGGCCGGAATCGAAAGGAACATCCCGAGCACGCCGCCGATCTGCTCGCCGGCCAACACACCGAAAATAATGGCCAACGGCGGCAATTCAACACCCTGCCCCATCAAGTATGGCTGCAAGACGTAGTCGAGGAACAGGCGATACGCTACCAGGAAGATGACGATCCACGCGATATGCGGATAGCCGGCGAATGCGGCGACCGCCACAATCGTCACACCGGCGGTCAAAGGCCCAGCCACGGGCACTAATTCAAACACCCCGGCCAGCGCCGCCAATAACAGCGCATAGGGCACGCCCAGCGCTCCCAACACCAACAGAAAAACCAGGAAAGTCGCAAAGCACAGCAACATCATCGCGCGCATGAACTCAACCAGCAGTAAATGCACATCGGTCATCACATCCTCGACAAAGTTGCGCCCCGGCCCCTCGGCGAACTGCGAGCTCACCAGGCTTCCAATCTCCTCGGAGTCTTTCAAGAAGAAGAAACTCAGGATGGGAATCAGGATCACAAAAACGATATTCGTGAGCGCCGACAACACCTCTTTCCCCGCGCTCGTGACCGCGCTCATCAATTCCTCGGCGTGGGAACGAAACTGCTCTCGAACAAAATCCACGATCTGGTGGCGATGCTCCTCAAGTCCCCATGGCAAGGGAATCGCATTCAGTAATTGTGGATCCTGCGCATAGTTAGGAATCGTGACCGCCAGCGCGCTAGCCTGCTCCACCACTCGCGAACCGACGAATACTAATCCCGTCAACAGCGCTCCCAGCAACGCCAGGTAAAGGACAGCGATAGAAATAGTCCGCGAAACCCGCCGGGCGTGGAACCGATCGACGAAGTTCGCAATCGGGCCCATCAACGACGAAAGCAAAATCGCCAGCACAAAAATGAGCAGGGTCTTGCGAATCAGGAATACACAACCCACCGCCAGGAGGATGAGCAGGACGGTCCACGTCACCCGCGCGGCGCGCGCATCGAGAGCGAGCATCCCCGCTATCGTAGCAAGCTACTCGATCCAACCACCGCCCAATACCAGGTCGCCCTCATAGAACACTGCGCTCTGGCCCGGAGTAACCGCGCGTTGCGGCTCATCGAACCGCACCCGTGCTCGCGCGCCGCCATCCAGCGGGAACACGGTCGCGCAGGCCGGCGAATGCCGATTGCGGATTCGCACCTGCGCGCGCACGGGCTCAGTTGGAGCGGCAATCGATATCCAATTCATTTCGCGCGCCACAAATTCGGCTCTAAGCAAATCGTCAGTCCCGCCCACGATCACACGCTGCGTCATCGGCTCGGTAGAAATCACGTACAGCGGTTCCTTCGCCGCTATGCCGAGCCCCTTGCGTTGCCCCACCGTGAAATGATGTACTCCGGAATGTTCTCCCAGCACTTCGCCGTCGCTGGTGACAATCTCTCCTCGCCGCGCCCCGGTCTCGACACCCTGTTCCTTGAAATACGCGTCTATGAACGCCGCATAGTCGCCGTTCGGGACGAAACAAATTTCCTGGCTGTCCTTCTTATCCGCCACTTGGATTCCCAACTCACGCGCCATTTCGCGCACGCGCGCCTTGGGAAACTCGCCCAGTGGAAACAGCGTATGCGCCAGTTGCTTCTGGGTCAGTCCACACAGAAAGTAGGTCTGATCCTTAGTCGCATCGACGGCCCGCAAGAGTTGATAGCGCCCGGAAGCCTCGTCAAACCGCACCCGGGCATAGTGTCCAGTGGCAACCTTAGCCGCGCCCACGCCGCGCGCCATATCGATGAACTCTTCGAACTTGACGAAGTTATTGCACAACGTACAAGGGATCGGCGTGCGACCCGCCAGGTAATCCTCGACGAACGGCTTAACTACGTTCGCTTCAAACTGCTTCTCGAAGTTGATCACGTAGTAGGGGATACCGAGCGACTCGGCGACGTGCCTCGCATCGTACACATCGTCCAGCGAACAGCACCTGCCAGTCGCACCCTCATTCGAAACCTCTGGCAAACGGCGCTGATTCCATAGCTGCATCGTCAGGCCGACCACCGCATGACCATCCCGGCGCAACATCCCTGCCACGGTCGAACTGTCCACCCCACCCGACATCGCAACCGCTATAAGTTCGTTCATTGTTTAAGCCACCACCTCGACATAGACGGGCGACAGCCGCCGCAGATGCAAGCACGAAGCGGCGATCGCATCCACCAGCGCATCGGCCTGCTCAATCGTGTTACCAAGCCCCACTGAAAACCGCAGGCTCGCCTTGGCCCGCTCAGCCGTTAGCCCCATGGCCGTCAATACGTGTGAAGGCTCCACGGCGCCCGACGAACAAGCCGAACCGGAAGACACCGCAAACCCACGCAGATCGAGAGCGATTACCAAGGCCTCCCCCTCGATTCCGTCGAACGCAATGTTCACGGTATTGGGCAGACGCGGAGCCGTCCAACCGTTCACCATTATTTGTGGGATCTCTCCCGCCACGCGCCGTTCAATCCGATACCGGACGCGAGACATCTGCTCGGCCCGTTCATCAAGGTGCGTCTCGGCAAGCTCGGCTGCGGCGCCCAACGCAATCGCGCCCGGAACATTCTCCGTTCCCGCACGGCGTCCGCCCTCATGCCGTCCTCCAAATTGCAGCGGCTGCATCGCCACGCCTTTCCGCACATACAGCGCCCCGATACCCTTCGGCGCGTTGAGCTTGTGGCCGCTGATCGAATACAGGTCGACGCCCAAATCGCCCACCGCTACCGGAATCTTCCCAGCCGCCTGCACGCCATCGCTGTGGAACAAAATTCCCAGTTCACGTGTGATGCGACCGATCTCGGCGACCGGCTGCACGACACCAGTCTCATTGTTGGCGTGCATAACCGACACGAGCGCCGTCTCAGGCCGAATCGCCGCACGCACCGCCTCCGGATTCACCCAACCATCTCGCTCCGGCCGGACGTAAGTTACCTCCACCGACTCGCGTTCCAAATGACGGCAGGCGTTCAATACCGCCGGATGCTCGATCGCCGTCGTCACCACATGCCGCGCCGGCTTCGAGGAACTACGGACCGCACCCAGAATCGCCAGGTTGTCGGCCTCGGTGCCGCCGCTGGTAAACACCACTTCTTTCGGCCCGCAACCGAGCGACCGCGCCACCTGCGAGCGTGCCTGTTCCAACCGCTGTCTCGCCCGCTGCCCATCCTGATGAACGCTCGAAGCGTTGGCCGCCGTATCTCTCAGCGCCGCCATGTAAACCTCCAACACCTCCGCAGAAATCGGAGTGCTAGCGTTGTGATCGAAATAGAGGCGCGGATGCACTTCTTTCAGTGTAGTGGGAGTACAATGCGGGAATGACGACGCGACGCACCGCTCTCTCCGCGCTGGCGCTTTCCCCGGCCTTGACCGTCCCCGCACCGGCAGCCGAAGCCACTGCGCCCGCCCGCAACCGCCTTGGAGTGTCGACATATTCTTACTGGCATTTGCGCGGCGAAAAATACCCGATCGAAAAGGTCATCGAAAACGCCGCGCGCCTCGGTTTTGAAGGCGTCGAAGTATTGCATCGTCAGATGGCCGAAGAATCGACCGAGTATCTGAACAAACTCAAGCGGCTCGCCTTCAACAATGGCTTGAGCCTCTATATGTTGTCGATCCACCAGAACTTCGTCTCGCCGGATGAAAAGGTGCGCCAGCAAAACATCGACCATACCAAGCGTTGCATAGACCTCGCCGCGCAAATGGGCATCCCCGCCATTCGATTGAATTCCGGCCGCTGGGGAACGATCCCGTCCTTCGACGACCTGATGAAGGTGAAAGGCGATGAACCGCCTCTCGCTGGCTACAAGAATGACGACGCGTTTGCGTGGTGCATCGACTCGATTCAAAAGTGTCTGCCCCACGCCGCCAAGGCCGGTGTCACGCTTTGCCTGGAGAATCACTGGGGCCTTACCACCGATCCCAACGCCGTAATCCGCATCGTCGATGCCATCAAATCGCCCTGGCTTGGCGTGAATATGGACACCGGCAACTACGCGGGCGACCCATATTCACAGATGGAAATTCTCGCCCCCCGCGCCACGATCGTGCAAGCGAAGACTTACTACGGCGGCGGCGTCTGGTACACGCTAAACCTCGACTATCGACGGATCGCGAAGCTATTGCACAAGCACAACTACCGCGGCTGGATCTCGCTGGAAATGGAAGGCAAGGAAGAACCCGATAGCGCGGTTGCCAAGAGCCTCATCGAGTTACGGAAAGCGTTCGGGTAGGGCCATCATCCCGGCGTAACCCGTGTGAGAATAGGGACTTTAGGTTAGCCACGCGCCGACCTTGAGTGAAGCGCTCGAACCATTTCGCCAAGCCGTCGAGACTTCAGGTCTTACCGATAGTGAACTTGCGAGCCTTTTTGAAGAGGCACGCACCGAAGAATGCGCGTGAGTGAAGTGCCACCGGTCCGCACGGTGTTCGACTGCATGGTGTTCTTACAGGGAGCCGCCCGGCAGCCACGGTCCGTCCCGCGCCTGTCTTGATTTGGCGGAAGCTGGGATCGTGGAGTTATGGATGAGCGCTGCGATCCTCGAAGAACTGTGTGCCGTGTCAAGCAGGCCTAAGCTTCGGACGAAGTTTCCAGTCTTGACTGGAACATTCAGTGAACTACTAAGCCAGTAGTTCCTTAATCACATTCCCACTAACATCGGTCAGCCGCATGTTACGCCCCAGATGCGGATATGTCAGCTTCTCATGATCGAATCCCAATAAGTGCAGAATCGTCGCATGCAAGTCATTCACAGACCGCTTATTCTCCTCCGCCTTATACCCAAACTCATCTGTGGAGCCGACCACAGTCCCGCCCTTCACGCCACCACCAGCGAGCCAAACCGTGAAACCAAGCGGGTTGTGATCGCGTCCATCCATCCTCTGAGAAATCGGCATCCGCCCAAACTCGCCGTGCCAGATTATGAGCGTCGAATCGAAAAGCCCCCGCCGCTTCAAATCCTTGATTAGCCCGGCCAGCGGCTTGTCCGTCTCACGCGAGTGCGTGCCGTGGTTCTCCACGATATCCCAGTGAGCGTCCCACGACTCTTGAAAATTTCCTCCGCCCGAAAATATCTGCACGAACCTTACGCCGCGCTCCACCAGCCGCGCCGCCATCAACGCCTGCCGGCCGAAGAATTGCGTGGGCTCCTCGTCTAAACCATACAGCCGCCGGGTCTCCTCGCTTTCCTTGGCGACGTCCACCGCTTCAGTGGCGCTCAACTGCATCCGGAACGCTAGTTCATACGAGGCGATTCGCGCCGTCAATTCAGTATCCAGCGGATTCTTAGCCAGATGTTCCGCGTTCATCTTCGCTAAGTAATCCAGCCACCGCCGTTGCCGTTCGCGCGGCATATCCTTCGGCGGATTCAAGTCGACAATCGGGTCGCCCGTGCTCCGGAACTGCGTGCCTTGATAGGCGGCTGGCATGTAGCCGTTGCCCCAATTCGGTGCGCCGCCGATCGGGCCGCCGCGATGATCGCTGAATACCACAAAGCCTGGCAGATTCTCATTCTCGCTACCCAGCCCATAAGTGATCCAACTGCCCATCGACGGGTAACCCGGCAGCAGAAAGCCCGTGTTCATCTGATACAGCGAAGGCGCGTGGTCGTTCGAAATCGCATACATGGACCGGACGAAGGCGATGTCGTCGACACAACCGCCAACATGCGGGAAAAGATCGGAAACATCCATCCCGCACTGCCCGTACTTCTTGAACTTCCACGGCGAAGGCATCAGCCCGCCTGGTGTTCCTTGCGACACGACCACGTCGCCCTTCCCGGTCATCACCTCGCCCTGGCGCTTCTCCAACATCGGCTTGGGATCGAACGTGTCCATTTGGCTCACGCCGCCATAACAGAAAATCGAGATGACATTCTTCACTTTGCCGGGAAAGTGTGGCATACGCGGAGCCATCGGATCGGTCCGCGAAGAAGGCGCTGCCTGCGCAGCCATCTGGGCAAAAGCCAGTCCGGCCATGCCGCCGCCCACTCGGTTGAGTAACTCACGGCGCGAAAAGAAACGTTGGGGAGTATGGTGGCTGTTCATCATGGGTTAGGGCATGAAAGCGAATTCGTTCAGACTAAACAATCCCTGACAGAAATCGACAAGCGCATTATCGTCCCGGCGGACAAATTCTATCGACTCGCGCTTCTCGGATTCTCGCGGCGGTCGCGCTAGAGCCAGCTCAAACGCGCGGTCCACTTGTTTGCCGGCGTCGTTACCCGCTTCCCGGCGGAGCCGCTCGGCAAATTGCTTCGCCTGAATCCGGATCGCGGCATTATTCATCATCAGCAACGCTTGCGGCGCTGTAATCGAAGCGTTTCGGCGTGCGCACGAAGACATCATATCCGGCTGGTCGAATGACTCAAACAGTGGATACCGGATCGAGCGCTTATTGAAGACATACAGCGAACGCCGCCACGTCGAAGGGTCGCTGTCCTCTTTGCCGTTCCACGTCCGTTTGCTACTGCCTTGAAACAGCACCGGGTCGATGTAGGGCAGCACGGCGGGACCACCCACTGTTCGATCCAGCGTACCCGCCGCCGCCAACATGCCATCGCGCATCGTCTCGATGTCTAGCCGCTGGCGCGGCATCCGCCACAAATACCGGTTAGTCAAATCGATCGCGCGATTCGCTTCCGTATCGTCGCTCGACATCCGGTAAGCGCGCGAATTCAGCATCAGCCGATGCATTTCCTTCACACTCCACCCCTTGCCGGTAAATTCGGTAGCCAACCAATCCAGCAGTTCCGGATGAGTCGGCGGCTCGCCCTTCCGTCCAAAGTTATTCGGCGTCGACACAAGACCTTCGCCAAAGTGGCGCTGCCATAACCGATTCACCATCACGCGCGCCGTCAAAGGATTTTCGGGCGACGCAATCCAATTGGCGAACGCCAGGCGGCGATGGCTGGTCGTCGCTCCCGCGGGCGGCGGCGGCGCTTCAAACCTCGACCAATTTGCGACCGTAAAAACGCCCGGCGTCATCTCGGACCCCTTGTTGCCCGGACTCCCGCGATGTAGGAAGAACGAGGGCAGCGCCTGTGCACCCTCCTCGGTAATCGCCATAGCCGACGCAAACGGCGCAGGCCGCTGCCGTTCAATCTCGCGCATCTCTGCGGCGACCTTGGTCAGATCCAGCTTCTGTCCTTCAGTCATCTTCGCCAGTACATCTTTTTCGACAATCGCTTCAATGGCGCGCTCTATCTGTCGCGCATTCAGCCGTTGTGCTTCGTCGCGCTTCTCAGGCCGTGTACGCCAGGCCTCCCCCATATACGCCGGAAGCTTCGCCAATTTCTCTTCAAGAATCAGCGCACGCGCCGGCTTTTCGATCTCGCCCCTGCGCCTGCGCAACGGTCTCACCAGATTGTCGATCCGCGTATTTTCAGCCTTGTTCTTGGCCACCGTTTCTGCGTCGGTTAGTGGAAATTCC
Source organism: Acidobacteriota bacterium (assembly GCA_043755595.1). Taxonomy (GTDB): domain Bacteria; phylum Acidobacteriota; class Terriglobia; order Bryobacterales; family Bryobacteraceae; genus VFZP01. The sequence goes on from JAYUSQ010000018.1 coordinate 16,885, forward strand.
TTCGGTTTGGTCGAGAAGAACACCGACTGAATCTGGTAGTAATCCTTTTGCGGAATCGGATCGAACTTGTGGTTGTGGCACCGCGCACAGCCCAGCGTCAACCCTTGGAACGTGAGCGCCGTAGCCGAAATAATATCGTCCAACTCATCCATTCGCGTCATTTCGTTCTTGACGTTGTGATCGGGGCCATGCCGCAGAAATCCAGTCGCAATCTGTGCTTCACCGGAATTAGGAGCTAGTTCATCGCCGGCCAATTGCTCACGAATGAATCGATCGTACGGTTTATCGCTATTGAATGCGTTAACTACATAGTCGCGATACCGCCATGCGCTATTGCGGTCCGAGTCATACTCAAACCCCCCGGAATCGGCATAACGGACCAAATCAAGCCAGTGCCGCCCGGCCCGCTCTCCATAGTGCGGCGAAGCTAGCAGACGGTCGACCAGACGGCTCCAGGCATCCTGCCGTTTGTCGTTGACAAATTCGGTGACCTGTTCCGGCGTCGGCGGCAACCCCCACAAGTCCAGATAAACCCGCCTCACCTGCACCCGGAGATCCGCTGCCGCCGAAGGCCGAAGCTTCAGTTCGCGCCACTTCGCTGCAAGGAACGCATCCACGGGATTCGCGCCGGCCCCGCCCGGGACCGTAGGCCGAACCGGTTGCTTGAACGACCAAAAAGCGCGTTCCTCCGGCGTGACTACTCGCTCTTCCAATGCCTTTTGGGCAGCCTTCTTCTCGGCGTCTTCATCCTTTTTTGACCCACTCGCCGCCGCCGATGCCGGCCAGACCGCGCCCGCACGGATCCACAACCGAAGAGTCTCTAAATCAGCCTCGGCCAGTTTCTTCCCGGGAGGCATCGTCGGTGTTAACTGGTGCGTCGCCAGGGTGTAGAGGCGGCTGCGTTCCGGGTAGTTCGGCACGATAGCCTCGCCGCGCTCACCACCGGCGATCGTGGTCTCGCGGGTCCGCAGATCCAGATTCGAAGACTTAAACGCGCCATGACAGGCAATGCAATTCTTCTTCAGAATGTCGTAAGCCCTCTCATCCAGACCTTGGCCTGAGCAAGCGCTTGCAATCGCGATAACAAAAGCAAATCGAGCGGACTGTCGCATTGGATTGCCCTCATTATATCCGAACGGACCCAAGGAAAACCGTAGGTCGGCTATGCAGTTCTTCCCCGATTCTTCCGAATATTCCTATGAGGGCCTTAGTGAAAAGTACCGAGTCGGAGCGATTGACCCAGGCAGAGGCAAATTGGCTGGAAGCTCACGCAGCCTATGAGAAAGCCGACTTCCAACCCGCCGCCGAAGCATACCAACGCGCATGCCGCCTCTATGACGGTTTGGACGATGAATCTTACATCGATTCAATGTTAGGGCTAGGTCTGTGCCTTGACCATCTCGGCCGCGGCGAAGAGTCGGAAGGGCTCAATGTTGAGGTGATCAATTCCCCGGTGGCAAACGTGACCCAAAAAGCCATCGCCCGCCGCAATGTTGTTTACGCTGAAGGCGTCAGGAATTTCACCAACGCCGACTTCGCAGCGGCGCACGCCAGCTTTGCCAAAGCCCTCACCCTGCATCCCGATGATGATGACTTCAAGAGCGACATTCTCATGTGGCTCGGAGCCTGCCACACGCAGCTCGGCCAGTTTGCGGCAGCGGGCGAAACTTATAGCGATCTGTTGTCCAGCCATGCCGCCCATGAGTCCGTAAAAACACAGGCCAGCCAACACAGCGCCTTCGCCGAAGGACAGGTGTTATTTGCCGCCCGCCGTTATCGCGACGCCCGCAACAAGTTCGAGGAACTACTCAAGAACCGCAGCGACGCGAACGAATTCCGCAACGACGTCGTTCTGATGCTCGCCCATTGCAGCTTCCATCTCGCCGACTTCGGACAAGCGCGCCGCCGATATCGCCAAATCCTCAAAACCCGTGACGCGTCACCGGAACAAAAACTGGAAGCCCGCGAATGGCGTAACGCCTTGCCTGGGTTCTTCGAACGGCTCCTGCGTATTTTCGCGAGAGCCGCCGCGCCTACCCGACCTTAACCCAACCCTGCTTCTTGTGGCTCTTCGCGACAGCTTCTATGCAAGTCATCCCCCACAGCCCGTCCGCCAGGGTCGGGTACTCAATCTTTGCCTTGTTGCGGTCGGCAATGCGGTTGTAGAATCGGCGGAACAGTTGCTTGTGCGAGTCGTCATAGCCTTCACTGTGCCCGCCTGGCAAATCGGCGAAACTGGCCGAGTCTCCCGCCATCAACGAAGGATCCTTCAGCAAAATCTGATTCGGCGCATTTCGGTTGCCGATCCAAAGCAGATCGGGGGTCTCCTGATTCCAGCGCAACCCGGCCTTCGTCCCAAAAACCTCAAACTCAAGCCGATTCTTGCACCCGGCCGAAACCTGGCTGACGCTGAAGCAACCGCGAGCCCGCTCGCCCAGCTTCATCATGACCATCCCGAAATCTTCGGTCTCGACCTTGTAGTCTTCGTACCCCACGCCCTTAGCCAGTTTCGCCGAAAACGTTTCAACCGACCCCTTGGGGCGCTTCCGGTTCTTGTGCATGATCTGCAAGTCCGCGCACAGCGACGAAATCTTCAACCCCGTCAAGTGCTGGATCATGTCCATCCAGTGCGACCCGATGTCGCCCACCACACGGAGCGCACCGTTCGACTTCGCTTCCAGCCGCCAGTTGTAGTCGGTTTCATACAACAGCCAATCCTGGTAATAGGTGCCCTGAACCACGAGAATATCGCCCAGATCGCCCTTGGCAATCATCGCCCGCGCGTGCTGCACGATCGGGTAATAACGCAGATTGTGATTGGTCGCATGGACTACGTTGTGCTTTTCGGCGGTCTTCAACATATCCCGCGCCTCAGCGGCATTCATTGCCAGCGGCTTTTCGCACAACACATGCTGGCCGCCTTTGGCAAACGCCTTCACCATTTCGCAGTGATCGACGTTCGGCGTCAGGATGTGAACCGCGTCCACCTCTTTGCTACCCACCAGCGATTTCCAATCGCCGGTTGCGCCGGGAATGCCGTTGGCGTCGGCAAACGCGCGCGCCTTGGCGTCGGACGATCCGGCAGCCGCCACCACTTCCACATTGCCCAGCCGCCGCACGGCTTCGGTATGCACCTTGCCCATGAAGCCGGTGCCAATCATTGCTGTTCGAATCTTACTCATATCGCACCTGACAATGTACCACCCTAGAGAGCCGGAAGGGTATGAAACAAAATCCGCCGGTTGCGTTATACTCGGGGCAGTCGTATGAACGTACGAATCCGCCTCCCCCGCGGCGTTCCGATCGACACGAAGACGGGCAAGAACCGGCACATGGCGTTGACTTTCGCCAACCTGCTGGTGCCGGGCGCACTCATGGCCTCGGTGCTCGCCCTCTGGCGACTGGCGGCCGATCTCTCCTACACCAACCAGTTTGCTATTTCCGAAGGTGTTTTTTCGCACTGGGTCCCCTGGGCGGCCATTGCCATCGCACTCGCGCTGATCGCGCAACGCTTGAATCACTACGGGCGTAGCGGGCGTTTTCACTAGACCTTCTTTGGCCCGGAATATCGTATAAACTCTTGGCATGTTGCTGCACGACCTTCGCAACGCCATCGGAGTCTGGCGTCGCCGGCCTCTTGTCGCGACGGCGGCGATCCTCACTTTTGCGCTGGGCGCGGGCGCGAATCTCGCCGTGTTCCGCTTGCTGTGGACCGTGATGTTGCGCCCGCTGCCTTATGCAGACTCCAGCCGGCTGTTGCAGGTTTGGCAGGACGATGGCAAGGAGACCCGCAACTCGTCCAAAAAGGAGTTGATCGAGCGATGGCGCGAGTCCAATCGGTCGTTCACTTCGCTCACCAACTTCAGACCTTGGCAAATCACCGTCGCCAGCGGTTCGGGCGATCCGGAGACCGTCCGCGTTGGGCTTGTTTCCTCCGAATTTTTCTCGACGCTCGGCGTCTCAATGCTGGCCGGCCGCCCATTCACGCCCGCAGAAACAAGAACCGGAGCGGATCGCGTGATTGTTCTCACGCATGGCTACTGGACACGGCGCTTCTCGGCCGATCCCGCGCTGATCAACCGCGAAATTCAAGCTGACGGCGAATTCTGCCAGGTGGTCGGTATTCTACCGCCGGATTTTCGCAGCCACGCCATGGGTGCGGCCAACGAGGCGGACGCCTACCTGCCGATCTCGCGAGCCAAGGTCGGCATCTATGCGCTTCCCACAAGTTTCGTCATCGGCCGGTTGCGCCCCGGCGTATCCCAGGCGCAAGCGCAAAGCGATCTTTCCGCGATCGCCGCGACGTTGCCAAAAGCAGGAGCCGCTCCCCCCGCGCGAATTTGGATTTCGCCCCTCCAGGATGAGATCGGATTCAGTCTGCGCCCAGCTTTGATCGCGCTGTTCGGCGCCTCGGTCTGCGTGCTGCTAGTCGCGTGTTTCAACATTGCCAATCTGCTGATGGCGCACGCTGCCGCTCGACAGCGGGAACTGGCGATTCGTGCGGCGATGGGAGCCAGCCGGGCTCGTTTGATCCAGCAACTCCTGGTGGAAAGCCTGGTCCTCGCGCTCGCTGGAGGCATCGCCGCCTTCGCCGCCGGATCTGTCCTCACCGAAGCGATGGTGGCGCTCTATCCTGGCGGCATTCCGCGCGCGGCCGAAACCGGTGGGATCGACGTTGCGTCCATCGGCGCGGCCTTCGTCGTGGCGCTCGTTTGCGGGCTGCTGGCGGGGTTGCTTCCGGCCTGGCGCGTCACCGGCGGAAAAATGGAAGACTGGCTGCGCGTTGGACACGGCTGGATGGCGCGTGGACGGCGCCGCTGGGCAGACGCACTGGTCGCCGCGCAAGTGATGCTCACCGTCGCCGTCCTGATCGGAGCAGGCCTGCTAATGAAAAGTTTCCTAAACCTCCGAGGTACCGACCCGGGCTTTGCCAAGGAACACGTGATCACGGCGGCCGTTGGCTTACCTTCGGCCGCCTATGGCAAGCGTCCGGAACAAGCGAAGTTCGCCGCAGAGCTTACCGAACGCTTGCGAACGATGCCCGGCGTAGTCGCTGCGGGCCTGACGAATTCCCTGCCACTTCGCTACACCATGCAATTGAGTCTCATGTTTCGCCTCGCCGCCGGCGAACCTGAGCAAATCTCGGCGGCGCGCGCCGTCTCTGGTGAATATTTCAAAGCGATGGGGCTACAAATGGCCGCGGGACGGGCTCTGGGACCACAAGACGATGGACGAAAAGACGTAAGAGTCGTCAACGAAGCCTTTGTGAGGCGCTTCCTCCCCGGCCGCGACCCGATCGGTCTCCAGTTCGCCGCTGAGAGTGCGCAAATCATCGGCGTCGTGAAAGACATACGCCATCAGGGGCTCAAACAAGCCGCGCCGCCCGAGATCTATCTCCCGTTGGCGAGCCTTCCCTCCGGCTCCATCGGCATCGCCATCCGTTCCACCTTGCCGGTTGGGGAAATAACGGCAGCCTTGCGCCGCGAGTTGCAGGCGATGGATAGCGGCATTGCACTGGAAAAGGTAATGACGCTCGAAGAAGTGGTGAACGCAGACCTCGCGCGCCCGCGTTTTCAGACGATTCTTCTTGGCCTCTTCGCCGCCATAGCAATAGCGTTGGCAGCCGTTGGGGCCTATAGCGTGGTCGCGCATAGCCTCCGCACTCGCACTCAGGAATTTGGCGTACGCCGCGCCGTTGGTGCGCAGACCGCCGACATCCTCAAGCTGGTCGCGTTCGAGGGCATGCGCGCGCCGCTGCTCGGCCTTGCCCTCGGCTGCGCGCTGGCCTGGGCTGGGAGCCGATCGTTAGAGGCTATGCTCTACGCCGTGAAGCCGCAGGATGCCTCGGTTTGGCTCACCGCGCTCGGCGCCATTGCACTGGTCTGTCTCGCTGCGTGTACTTGGGCGGGCAGGCTTGCTACCAGAGTCCAACCCAGCCAAGCCCTCCGCAACGAATGATGGAATAAGATAGCGGAGATATGATCCGCTGTCTCGTCACCACCTTCGCTGTCGCCGCAGCAGCCCTCTCGGCGCAAACCGAGCCCGAGTACAAGATGACCACCTATCAGGTGGCCTTCCTAAAACGGGGCCCAAGCTGGACCCCTCAATCGACGCCCGAAACACAGGCGATTCAAGATGGCCACATGGCGCACATCGGCGCTATGGCTAAGATGGGCAAACTAATTCTCGCCGGTCCCTTCACCGGCACAGGCGATCTGCGCGGCATGTTCGTTTTCAAGGCAACCGCCGAAGAAGCCAAACAATTGGCTGCCCAGGATCCAGCCATCAAATCCGGCTGGCTCACGCTTGAGTGGCATACCTGGTACTCCGCCGAAGGCATCACGATCATAACCGAACCCAAAGGAGAACTGAAGAAGTGAGCAGTATAAAAGACTACGGAAGCGTGTCGAGGCGTTCGCTGGCAGCGGCGGCCGGAGCGGGCGGCGCCATGTTCGGCCTCGCCATGGCCGCGCAGGCCCAACAGAATGCGCCCATCAAGGCGAGCGATCCGCTAAAGATCACCAAGGTAGAAACGTTCCTGGTCAAACCGCGCTGGTTGTTCCTCAAGATTCACACCAACGCCGGCATCACCGGACTGGGCGAACCGATCACCGAAGGCCGCGCCCTTACCTGCGCCCAGGCGGTCAAGGAAGTGGAGCCTTACCTGATTGGAAAGGACCCGCGCCCGGTCGCGCATCACTGGCAGGCCATCTACCGCCACGCGTTCTACCGTGGAGGCCCAATCCTCACCAGCGTGCTCAGTGGTATCGACATGGCGCTCTGGGATATCAAGGGGAAAGCGCTGGGCGTGCCCGTCCATGAACTGCTCGGCGGTCCGACCCGCAATCGCATCCGCGTCTACTCGCACGCTCGCACCCCGGCCGACATGAAGCGCGATATGGCGCTTGGCTTCACGGCTTTCAAGACCGGTCCGGCCAAGCGCAAAGGCTGGTCGCGCTACGTCGACACCCCAGGTGACGTCCAATTCGCGGTCGAGAATTTCGCTGAACTGCGCAGGACCGTGGGCGATCAGGTGGACATCGGTATCGATTTCCATGGCGCTATCTCGCCTGCCACCGCCAAACTCTTGATCAAGGGGCTTGAGCCATATCATCCGATGTTCATCGAAGAGCCGATCAATTGCCAGAATCACGATCTGATGGCGGACATCGCGCGCGGCACTCATCTTCCCATTGCCACCGGTGAGCGCGTCTTCACCAAGTGGGGCTTCCGCGAAGTGCTGGAGAAAAAGGCCGCCACCATTCTGCAACCCGACCTCTGCCATGCTGGCGGCATCAGCGAAGTGCGCTTAATCGCCGGCATGGCCGAAGCCTACTATGCGTCGATCGCGCCGCACAATCCGCTGGGCCCGATCTCGCTGGCGGCAGGTGTGCAGATCGCGGCATCGATTCCGAATTTCCTCATTCAGGAACAGGTGTCGCTCGGCGAAGGCTATATCAAGAGTCCGTTCAAGGTTCGTGAGGGCTACCTCGATCTGCCGAAAGGCCCAGGCCTCGGGATCGAACTTGACGAGAACGCCCTGGCCAACCAACTCGGGCACGATTGGAAGAATCCGGAGTCTTACGACAAAGAAGACGGCAGCGTGGTGGACTGGTAACCGAGACGCCAGTTGAGGGGCGCTTCCATCCGGTCAGCCTTCGTAGCGCTGGCTGGATGGAGAGCGCCCTTTCCCTTCGAATTTTGACTACCTGCTATTCAAAAGCCGCCAAAGCGTTCCGCCAAACACATTCGCCTGAGCTTCCTTTGACACGCCGCACGCGTCCAGCATCCGCTGATATCGCTCCAGCGATTGATCGAACTCATCCAACTCGCCGCCAAACACATCGGAACCGAAAATCACCTTCTCGAACGCACTCCCCTGTCCCTTCGGCGTATGCGGGCTCGCTACGCTCGACCACCAGAAAATCGACTTGAAAAACTGCAGGTCCTCCTGTTTCTTAATGAGCGTCGAACCGGAAAGATCGAAAAACAAGTTCGGGTTCCAGCGTGCGATCTCGCCAGCCCATTGATAGTCTGGATTGCCGAGATGCGCGCCGATGATCGTCGTCTTGGGATAGCGGCGGGCGATGCCGTCGAGGAGCGTCACACGCAACCGGTCGACGCTCACATCCTCCGCCACCTCCGGCCGCGAGCGGTTCACGATGCCCGTATGGAATAACAGCATCATGCCGTGCTTGGCGGCGCGATCATAAAAGGCGTTATAACTCGGATCGTCATACGGCCGGCGTGTGCGGCTGATTTCGCCCAGACCGCGGAAGCCCGCTTTGTGAAACTCATCGATGAGGTCAAGGGCCTTCGGGTTGTCCGGCGAAATGTCGCCGAAGCCGATGAACCGGCCCGGCGCTGTCGCCATGAAGTCCGTGACTTGCTTCAAGTGCTCCGGCTTGACCAACAAAAATCCCACGCCCTGACGCTTTTGCAGGCGCGCAGCCATCTGTTTAAGAAACGCTGGATCTCCGTTGTGGTGTACGTGCGCGTCAATCAGTCGCGGCGCGGGGCCCTGAGCGGACAGCGCGCCTGCCAAAAGTAAGAGTGGAAACAGACCGGGGATTAAGCGATTCACTCTGCCAGTTTACTCGTTGGCGGGCACGCTCACATCAAACGCAGCGGTCTCCACCTTCCCTGCGCGTTTCATCTGCACGAAAATGCGATACTCGCCCGCCGATGGAAAACCGTACGGGAATGCCGCGCTCGCCGGCGCCTCGTTGGCCGTCGCCCGGTGCATCGCATGCGGATCGGCTTGGGCTTCGCGCGTCAGCCCCAGCGCTGCCATCGGAACCGAACCCCCGGGATGCACATGAGCGAAGACGCCTCGATCCTTACGCAGAAACATCGTGTGGCCAGGCATCCCCATATAGAGTTCGGCGCCTTGCGGTTCCGCCAGGGCGAAGGCGAACGTAGTAGCCCGCTTGGTCTGATACTTCACCTGCCGCGTGAAACGGATTTCCCGCTCGCCATTCACCTCCGGCTTGCCGTGCGAATCGTCACCGGAGAGCGGGCGGCCGTTGGTGATCGCGCTCGATACCTCAAGCTCCGCCGACATAGTCTCGGGCAGCCCATTGGCATGAACGACATCGCCATAAAGTTGATATCGCCCAGCGGGCATGTCCGGCAACTGATGCACAAACAACCCGGTGTCGCGTCGCTCGGGATGCAAGTGCCAGATTTCGTCAAGCGCTGGCAGCCGCACGGCGAACAAGTGCATCAGGTGCGAATGATCGGGAATAAAATCGTCGAGCGCACGTGACCGCAACCAGCCCGGGTCGCTCAAATGAAGCTCTAGCCGATTCCCGCCAGCCAACGTCGCCTTCATATCGAGCGGCTTGTAAATGTACCGGTCATAAGCCGACGCCTCGGCTTTCCACCAAAGATTGCCGAAGTACAAAGCCGATAACACCAGGGCCGAGGTGAGTCCCGCCGCAAACCGCGCCCGGTCCTGCCGAGGCCGTGACGGCTCGCTTCCCGGCTCTAACTGAGCCTCGCGCACCGCCGCCCCCACAATCGAAATCGTTCCAATCACCAGCACCAACGCCAGGATCGCTAGTAACGCGGCCAAAGGCGTCTCCATGCCGCGCGTCGACCGCGCCACCGCCGGCACTGGCACCGGCATCTCTCCCGCACCGCGTTCGCCTTCCACGTGTACGCGTACTTGCCAGGAGCCGGACACCATCATCCACAACTGCCCAGCGTAAGCCCCAGGCTCACTCGGCAATGGGGCAGCCACGTCACCCGACGGAGCGAACTTCGCCGCCTCACCCGTCAACGCGAGCGGAATGATACGTATCGAGCGAACGTCTTTGTCCGTCGTCCTGATCTCGACTTCCGCCACCCCTGGAATCACCTGCGGCGGCCGAATCGTCACCAGGATCTTGTACGGCCCTGCCGAGCCCTCCTGAAACACATCGGGGCTCCCCACATGCGCCCACATAGGCGCGGCCGCCGCCAGGACGATTGCCAACGCTCTCATCGCTTCACCCGCGCCAGCCATCGCGACATCATTAGACCCAACGCTGCCGTAACCATCGCAGCGGCGAATGCCAAGGCAAGGCTTGTCCAAAACTCAGACATGGTCTTTTCCCATTGGAAGAATTTGTGAAGCCGGCTGTAGTTGCCCGCCGTAGCCCGATAGTCGTGCATATCGGTGTAGAAAAACCAATTGCGCGAAGCCGGCGAAAGCAGAAAATTCGCGAATGGCCATTGCACCGCAAGCAGCCCTGCCATCAAAATCGCCCCGGCCACCGCACCCGCCATCCAGGTCTTCATCCGCGCGCCCCATCCGCGCAAAAACCAATCGATCCCTACCGCCGGAACCACTAGCAAAATCGGAAAGGCGCTCGGCACGAAATGTGTCACCTGATAATAGATAGGCCCAAGCTTGGGCTCGGCGGGAAACAGCGGCAACACCACGTTCATCGTCTGCCAGAACACCGTGTAGACGGCCGCCACCTTTGTTGTCGCCCAAGGCACGCCGGCCGAACCGGACACCGCCAGCAGGAAAAACGGAATCGCCAAACCAACCGCTCGATAGTAGATCGCCGAGTGCATGTTCACCCGGAACGTGTACTCCATGATGAAGGTGCCCATGTTCACGACGGCCAGCCCTCCCATGAAAAGATACAGCCACCGGAGCGTTCGTCCGCCGTCCACAGCGGCCGCCGTGCGGTTCATGCGCCCCAGGATCAGCATAATCGCGCCCAGTTGAATATTGAAAATTCCCATCGCCAGCAGCGTGTGCGGAGGGCTGATGATTCGCACATCAAGTCCATACGCCGAATGCCACCAGTCGTCAAAAGGCGCTGAGGTCAACATCGCAATGCTGCCCCACGCCATGATGAATGCCCCGAGCGGCCCGTGGAATCCCCAGATCCGCACACCCGCCTCGCGCATCTCAACGGCCGTCTTTGAAAAGGTCGCCGTGAGAATCGTGTAAGCGCTCGACACCCCTGCCAGCACGCCGCATAAATAGATCGCCAAGTGCGCCGGAGTCCAAAACGTATCGCGCCCAATCGACCGATGCCACGAGATATCCCAATGCACTCCGATCATCGACGAAGTATTCGCCAGGACCGCACACCACACATACCAGGGAACCGCCGCCTCCTGCGTCGCGGCACGGGGCAGGGGAAGCGAAACCGCTTGAGCCATATAATCCGATGATAGTGTTCTCTAAGACCCTCCGTCGAATTCACATGTACCTGGCACTGTTCCTCACACCATGGGTGTTGATGTACACTGCCTCCACCTTTGTGATGAACCACCGCGACTGGTTCCGCGGTCGCCCGCCCGCGCCTCCAAAAT
>JAYUSQ010000019.1:0-2833 GCA_043755595.1 Acidobacteriota bacterium
TCGACACCTTGCAAGATCAATTCCGCAAGCTGCTCGCGTTTCGCACACGCCGGCCCGACCGTCGCGATCGTCTTCGTCCGCGTCAAATCACCCAGCGACTTCCACCGCGTTTGCACAACTCCAACATTCGAATCGACTTGGCTCATTTATTATTCTTCCCTTCCAAAGTCGCCTTATGATAAGCGATCATCGCCATCTTCCGCAGTGGCAGAACCAGAGTGACCTTGCATCTCAATCGTTACACCAAGCCATTGGCCATCGCGGGGATTTTTCGCTTCCTGCGTTTTTTTGTTTTTGCATTGGCCCCCACCGAGCCCTGTCTAGGTGAAGCCAGCCCCCGACCGAGCTCGCGGGTTGTTGATTTAGTGTGCATAAATTTCTTTGGCCGGGGAGATGGCATTGGAGGGTGTTGGCGCTAGAATTGGGGCCGATGGTTTGAGGTAAGTCAATGCGAAAGGATTTGCTGTGAGCCGAAGGCAGCCCAAAGTCAGTTATTGGCAAGACGCGCCGATGCCACGCGAGCAACTGGTGCTTTTTGCCCAAACGTTGGAACAACGTATCCCCGAATATCATCCGGTCCGGTTGCTTGACGAGATTCTCGATCGTTTGAATTGGAGTGAGTGGGAAGCGATCTATCACGGTAGAGTCGGGCAACCTCCGATCCAGCCTAAGGTGCTGGCGAAAACGCTTCTATTTGCCCTGATTCGCCGGATCCGCTCGAGTCGCCAGATCGAGTACGAAGTTCGGCACTCGGTCGATTTTATATGGCTGACCTCCGGGCGAAGCCTCGATCACACCACGCTCAGCGAATTTCGCCGTAAACATTCAGCACAGCTCCAAGATATCTACCGGCAAATGGTGCGGCTGGCGATCGAGCTGGGAGTGGCCAAGCTCTCCGAGTTGTGCATTGATGGGACAAAAGTCCGGGCCAACGCCAGTCGCTTCAAGACGCTGACGGCGGAAAAAGTCGAACGGTTATTGGCCGAACTTGAACCGCAGATTACGGCGGCGATGGGTGAGTTGGAGACCAATGACACGATCGACGACCTCCTGGATGACGGTCAGGAGGCGGATCAATTACCCGAAACGTTGCGTGATCTGCAGAGTCGTCAACAACGGCTCAGCGAAGCATTGGTCAAGCTGCAGGCGATGGACGAGCAGCGACGACGGGACGGAATCAATCCGCAGAAGAATCCAGCGCAGTTGCCGATCGCCGATCCCGACAGCCGCATTTTGCCGAACAAAGAGGGGGGTTATGCCCCGAACTACACCCCGATGGCGGTCACCGAAACCGCGAGCGGCTTGATTGTGGGTGCGGATGTTCTGATTGGCAATGTCGAGCAGACGGCGATGCTGTCGATGATCGATACGATCGCAGCCGATTTCGGCCAAACACCCGAGACGGTGATGGGCGATAGTGCGTATTGCACAGGTCCGAACTTGGAAGCGATGGAACAGCGCGCCATTGAGTTGCTCTCGCCGCCGGTAGGCGTGGAATCGCAGGGCAACCCGGCAATGCGCGAGGACCTTACACAACCGGTGGCAGATGAGGATCTGGACCGCTTACCGATCAATTCCCAAACCAAGCGGTTTGACAAACAGGCATTTGTCTACGACGCCGAGCACGATTGTTATTGCTGTCCCGCGGGTAAAACGCTGCCGCGTGAAGGGACGGAGACGGTTCAAAGTTCAGGGGTCGAAATTGCGCGTGTGAACTATCGCGGCCGCGAGTGTGCGGGATGTCGTTTGGGTTCGCGTTGCCGCGTGAATCCCGACGGCAGGCTGGGACGCAAGTTAAGTCATGATGTATACGCAGATGTTCGCCGCCGTCACAGCGAACGGATGGCACAAGCGTCCGCCAAGGAGCGCTATAAACGTCGGCAGCATTTTGGAGAGACTCCGTTTGCTGTGCTGAAGGCCACCTTGGATCTGCGGCGATTTCTGTTGCGTGGAATCAAGGGCGTTCAGCAAGAGTGGCTCTGGGGCTGCCTGGCGTTCAATACGAAAAAATTAATCAGCCAGTGGATCGCGTTGCGCGCTCAGTCCAGCGCTCGAGCAGCGCGGCTGTCAATTTGAGATAGTTGGGCAATGCCCTGCGCTCAAAAACACGAGCTCACACGATCCGAAGTGGCAAGTTGAGCGACAGGTTCAATCGGCGCGACAAAAATCACGACCCCAAACCGACTTCGCCTGTTCTCTCTCAAATAACCTCGTACTAAATCAACAACCCGCAAGCCCGAGGGGGAGCAGCTAATCGCCCCACTGGCATTGTGCCAGTGGACGATAGGTTTGAAAACTAGCGCGGTTGCGGTGCTGTACCTGTTTGAATTGCAGTTATCGAATCGCGTTGGACGGCGGCTGCTCGCCCATCTTTAACGACGGATCGAGCGTGTTGACTTCGAACTCTTCGTCGCCGAAGAATTTGGTCGTGCCTTGTGCGACTTCTCGTGCGTCGGCTTCGGCACAGGTCAATTGGGCGCGAAACATGTGGGTTCCGGCTGCGGTGGCGCGGGCGGTGACATTGAACACCATCTCTTCGGCCGGATCCAATTGTCCGATCGTTTCGAAGATGACTTCCCCCGGATTGAGTTTGTGGTTGCGACCTTCGGCTGCGGTCGGCTCGACGCCGTTCGAGAAGTGCATCACGATGTCGACGTTGTTCGCGGTCCGTGTTCCACGATTCTTCGCCACGATCTTGTAGACGGTGTCTTGGCCGACGGGCAACGGACCTTGTGGGTCTTCCACGCTGAGGACCAAGTCCGCGACGGTTTCAACTATGGTTTGAATCGAATCGGCAGCGGCCAAATCGCCCAAACCGCGCACGCCAGCTTCA
>JAYUSQ010000020.1:0-28149 GCA_043755595.1 Acidobacteriota bacterium
TGGACTTGCCGCATCCGGACGGACCGATCAGACTGGTGATGCGGTGGGCAGCGACATCGAGGTTGAGATTGCGCAAGGCCGGAAAGTCGCCATACCAAAGGTGCAAACCGCGCGTTTCAATCGCGCTTCTCATCCAAACTCCCCGCGCACATATTCGTAGGTTTCCCGCCGCGCGGGCGACTAACAACACCTCCGTCGGCCCGCATTCCACCAGGTTGCCGTCCAGCAGAAACATCGTCCGCCCCGCGATGCGCCGCGCCTGCTGAATCAGATTGGTGACCAGCACGATGGTGAGTTGGCTGGATAACTCGACCAGCACGTCTTCGATGCGCATGGTGGTAACAGGGTCAATGGCAATTGAAAACTCATCGAGGCAAAGTATTTCAGGATCGTGCGACAAGGCGCGTGCGAGCGCGAGCCGCTGTTGCTGCCCGCCGGAGAGTTTGGTGCCGAGGTCGTTCAACCGGTCCTTCACCTCGTCCCACAGCGCTGCCTGGCGCAGGCAACGCTCCACGTGCCCGGCGAGTTCGGCGCGGGTGCGCGTGCCCGCCATGCGTGGCGCCAACGCGACGTTATCGAAGATAGAAAGCGGCAACCCCACAGGCAGCGGCGCTACCATGCCCACCCGGCGGCGCAGCGCGTAGACATCGCTCACCTCCGCCAGATTCTGCCCGAGCAACTCCACGTGGCCGGTCCAGCCGGCCTGTGGCGTAAACTCCAGCGTCCGGTTGAAGACGCGCAGCAACGACGTTTTTCCCGACTGCGCCGGGCCGATGATAGCGAAGATGCCGCCGCGGGGAATGGCGAAGGAGATAGCGTGCAGCACACGCCGCGCGCCGTAGCGGATAGCCAGTTTCTCCACCGTTCCGGCGGGATCCGTGATCGTTCCTGCCAACTCGCCGTAAGTCTGCCCCCAAGCGGTGAGCGAAACAGACAGCAGGGCCAGCAAGCTTCTCATCACTAGAAGCCGATCCTCAATCCAACCTGCAGATTCCGCGATCCGGCATTCTCTACACCTTGAGTTGACGTGATCCGCCCGAATTGCGGCAGGCTCACGTTGCGGTTGGGGAAGCCGAAGTTGGGTGTGTTCGTCAGGTTGGCGGCCGAGCCTTCGAGTTGAGCGAACACGCGCTCGGTGATGGCGAATCGCTTTTGCAGCTTCATTGACAGCGCGGTGGTGCCTGGTCCGAGCAGGCTGCCGGGCGCGGCATTGCCGAAGCGGCCGATAGCGCCGTTGTTGGGCAGGGGGCGTCCATCGGCGCCGAGGCCGGGTATGGCAAAGGCGGCGCGATCCCACCAGCCCGTCACGCCCTGCGCATTGCCGCTCAGATTGCCGTAGCTTGTACCGGTCCAGTCAGGCCGGTTGTTCGCGCGAGTCGATACACCCGTTCCGCTCGGATCGGTCACATTGCCGGTTACCGGCGTGAGGAACGGGCCGCTTTGAACAAGCAGGATGCCTGATAGCTGCCAGCCTCCAGCTACGAGTTTGGCCACTCGGCTGCCTCCAGTCCAGGAGGCGAAAGGCAGGTCGTAGGTGAAAGAGGTCAACCAGCGATGGCGGCGCGACGCCGGCACGTTGCCGTAGTCCAGCCGCTGATTGAAGCGATCGGTCGGTGTCGTGCCATTCTCACTGGCAAAGCCCGTGCCATCGGAACCAGTGGCGTTCGAGAGGTTTTTGGCCCAGACATAGGAGGTCTGGAAGAACAGGCCCTTCGAGTATCGCTTGTGGAACTCGGTTGTGAACGAATTGAACCAGACTCCCGTGTTGGGGTCACGTGTGTAGATGATGTTCCAGACGGGGAAGGGGCGGTTGACCCGCGCATTGGCGAAGCCGATGTTGTTGACGGGCACCTGATTCAGGTCCGGACTCGAGAACAGTTTCCGAGCGCGACCCGGAATAGCTTACGCGTAGCCCGGCCTGGAACGGCAGTTCGCGTTCGACCGTCATGCTCCATTGTTGGGTGTACGGATCGGCGCCATCCCATTGCGTGGCGCGGCGGAAGTCGGGCACGCCCAGCGCGCCAAGACCCGTGCCGAAAGCGCGCGGGAAGACCAGCGCGGGCACGCCGTTCACCAACTGGTTGGGGAACGTCCGCGCGTCCGAAACGTGGATGCCGGTGATTGTATAAAATACCGAGCCGAGCACTGTAGCCGTGTAGACTCCGTAGCCGCCGCGAATCACGGTCTTGTTGTTGCTAAATGGGCGATACGCAAAGCCGAACCGCGGCATGAAGTTGTTGGTGTCGGTGAAGCGCAGCGTCTCGGGCAGCCCGACGTCCTTGGCGAGCACGATTGGGGTGTTACCGATCGAGGCGGCAAAGGCTGGCGAGGTGACCTTGCGCGCCGCCTCGTTGGCGATCACTACGCGGCCACCGGGACCTGGAGCGGTGCGGTCAAACTGCGAGGTAGTGAGCGCGCGGTCATAAAACATTCGGGTGCAATTCGTAGCGAACTCCGAAGCTGAGCGTGAGGCGCGAGTTAACGCGGAAATCGTCCTGCGCGAAGAAGCCGACATGATGGGTCAGGCCGTCAACGTCCGGACCGGTATTCGCCAGTTGGGTTTGAAAGGGTACGCCCAAAAGGAAGTCGCCGAACGACTGTCCGGTGTACTGGCCGTTGAAACCGTAGGTGCCCATGTCGTCGCCCGTGAAGAAGGAGGCAATGTCGGTTGTGTTCAGCCTGCGGATGTCAGCGCCGAACTTAAACGAGTGGCGCCCCTTCAGCCAACTGACGTTGTCGGCGAACTGCCAGGTGCGGCTGCGCGTGACGCCTTCGCGGCCCTGACCGGTGCCCTGGATGCCATTGATCGATATGTCGGGCACCTGCGAGCCTTTGGGCAAGTCGCTCCGGATCCCCTGAATGCCCGCGCTCTTCAACAGGCCAGGACCGTCGAACGTCTTCCCGCCCAGCCCAAACGTAAAGAGAGACTCCTGTTTGGCCCACCCAAACCGGAACTCGTTGAACAGCGTCGGCCGCGCCACCCAGTTGTAGGCAACCACGAGGTTGATTGGGTCGAAGGAGTTCACGCGCTGGCCGAGCGTGCCGGGAAGGCTCGTGGGCGTCGAGCGCGAAATGTCCTTGCGCGAGATGCGTCCGAACAGGCGGTGTGCGGAAGCGAGGTTATGGTCCACGCGCACATCGAACTGGTCATTGTCGTTGCGCACCGATTCCTGGAGTTGGTAGTTGGGCGAGGCGATGTTGGCCGACGCTCGCGTGGGAAGCGGAAAGAGTGCCTGCATGAGCGATCGCGCGGCCGGGTTAATTAATGCGGCTCGCCGGGATCGCCGCGTCCGCAAACGGCTGATTATTGTTGAACGGATCACGAAGATTCTGCGTGACGGCCGAGAAATCGCCGTTGCGAAAGTTGGCGGGCGGCACGGTATTGTTGAGGATGCTTTGCGCCCGGAACTTCAAGGCTTCATAGGCGCCGAAGAAGAAAGTGCGATTGCGCACGATGGGACCGCCGAAGGTCCCGCCGTAGTCATTGGACACTTTGAACGGCGTGCGGTTTGCAAAAAAGTCCCTCGCATCGAACGCGCCGTTCTGGTGGTACCAATAGCCGGCTCCGTGGAACTGGTTGGTTCCTGACTTCGAGGTGACCGTGATGTCGCCGGCCTGAGCGAATTCGGCGCTGGTGCTGGTGGAGCTAACCCGGACCTCATCCACGGTGTCGGCCGTCGGGAACATCTCGGTGAGAACGCCGTTGGACCGGACGTTGATATTGGAAATGCCATCCACCGAGGCCGTGGTCATGAACGGCATCGTGCCGCCGATTGAGTAGCTGCCGCCTGCATCCGGCTGCACGTTCGGAGCCGTGGAGATCATGGCGTAAAAACTATTCGTCGAGCCGGCCCGGTAGTTCACGGGGAGCTTGTTCAATTCGTTGGCCGACTTGGAATCCATGATCGTCGACATTTCCAGCTGAATGGTTTGCGCGGCGTCAGTGACCTGCACTTCCGTCGTGTTGGGCGCCACCTCGAGAGCGATGTCGATGCGCGCGATCTCACGGGCTCGCAGGGCCACGTTCCTGGTGAGAGAGGTCCGGAACCCGGGCTTCTCTACTTTGAGGTCGTAGGCCCCGGCATCGAGATTCACGAGCGCGAAGGCCCCCGTCGTATCCGTGGTGCTTTGACGTATCTCTCCGGTAGTCGTTTTGGTGGCTTTAATGGCGGCCGAAGGAACCGCGCTCCCGGTGGCGTCAAGTACAATGCCGCGTATCTCTCCGAAAATCGACTGTCCGAACGATGAGTGAGCAAGAACAAAAAAGGCGATCGCCGCCTGAGCATTTCTCATAATTTGTTTAGGATACTCCGTTGTGGACGAAGCAGCTATCGCCGGCCGCATTCTGGCTCCGCATGGCGCAACGCAAGGCATACAGGAATGTGAGAGGTTGGCCTTTGGCCTCGCTGATCTCGTGCTCGACGCCGGGTGACTCCTCGAACCGCCGCCGGATCTGCCCAGCGAAGGGCGCGGTGCTCGGACCACGGGGTC
Organism: Acidobacteriota bacterium; assembly: GCA_043755595.1. Classification (GTDB taxonomy): domain Bacteria; phylum Acidobacteriota; class Terriglobia; order Bryobacterales; family Bryobacteraceae; genus VFZP01. Next base: position 4,492 of record JAYUSQ010000020.1, read on the forward strand.
TGGGGGAGATCCGACACGCGCAGCAGACGGTTCCACAGCCGCCCGGAAGAGATGCGGCCGCAGATGGCCGTGAGCCCGTTACCGGGCTTGCTCTTCAAAGCCGAGCGTGCCTGGTCGATACTCGTCTCATTGGAGGCGCTCATGAACCCGAAGTACGTGGCGCTGGCAAGGCTCCCGTCCATTTCAAGAACGGATTCTTCGAAGGCTCCGAAGCGGTTGAGTCCGGCGGCGCGCTGCGGCAGCGAGCCCGCTGCGAACTCCAAATCGATGCGGCGGGCGCCGGCCTCGTCGCGCTCGGCAACGCGAAGGTATCCACCACCGACGTTGTCGCGCGAAAACATCGGCACCGAAAGCATCAGGATCGTAGCCTTGGCCCGGTAGCGCACCGTGTGATCGGTGGGTGAGACCGGCTGACGGCTCCCTAATGCGGCAGCGGGCGTCCAGGCAACGAGTAACCGGACTAGACATCTCCTGGTCATATTCCTCCTTGTCATTAGCGGGTCGAAAAGAACGCCGCCTCAAGATGCGCAGGGGGCCGTTCGGCCCGGCGCACGAGGGCAGAAATCTGTGCGTAAAGGTCGAGAAAGCGGGCGGCTGCCTCGGGCCAGCCGTTGGACATTGCCGTCTGCCGGGCCGCGGCCACCTTGCGGTACCGTTCGACCGGATCATTCACGGCGCGGACGATTGTGCTGGCGAAGTCGGCGGCGCGCGCGGGAGCGAGCCATGCATTGGAAGGCGTCGCGTAACTCAACACGCCGCCGGAAGCGGGAGCGACCAGGGGAATGCCGGCCGCCATCGCCTCCAGCGGCGCGATTCCGAACGGCTCGCAGGGATTCGGATGAACGAAAATGTCGCATGCCGAGAGGATTGCGGCCAAGGCATCCGCGTCGGGCCGGTGCGCAGCGAAGTGGATCGTCCCGGGCAACGTCGACTCGGCCCGGTGCATTAAATCCAACTTTGCATCGCCATCGCCGACCAGCAATAGACGGTAGCGTTCGGCGTCCGTCTGTTCGCTCAGGTGCTGCATCACTTCGATCAGCAGGGACACGTTCTTTTCAAATGCCAACCGGCCCGCGTAGACCAGCACAACCGTGTGTTCGTCTCCGCCGGTCAGCGCGAGAACTTCGCGTTCTTCGTTCGGTCTGGCGTTGCGCACCTCCGAACTTGGCCACATCCACTCCCATCGGCCCCACCCAAACCCCACGCTGCACCTTGTGCCCGCTCGAAACGGAACGCAACTCTTCGGCCACGAAGTCGCTGACCGCGATGTGATGATCGGCGAGCGGGAAGTACAGCCAGCGCAGGTAAGTTCGCGCGCAATGCCGCCAGACGGACGACTGACCTCCGTAAATCTCGAAGGTGCGGTCCAATCGTTCGCAACTCAGACCCACCACCACCGGGCGAAACCGGATTCCCGGCAGCAGCCCGACACGAAGCAGGCCGCCAAGATAGTTCATGGTGAACTTGTCGCAGACCTCCACTACATCCGGCTGCTCCTCGGCCAGAATTCGATGCACATCCCCTCCGGGGAGAAGCAGCCGGTGCGGATAGAGAATCCGATAGCTCGGACTGAACGGAGCGCGGGGCGCCTGCACTTGATAGATAATCCCGTGCCGCCCAACTTGCTCCACACTCGATCTTTCGCCGGGCACCACCAGGCGGATCGGCTGGTTCCGGGCTTCCGCCGCCGCAAACAAGGCGGTGTAGAAATTGCGAATCCCTCCCGATCGCGGATGCCAGGAATTGGTGAGATGTAGGGTCTTCATGACTCGGCCGGCAAACTCCCCCGGTTGCGCGCGCGAGTGAAAATCGATTTGACGATCACCGGCATCATCCCTAAGTCAGCGGCCATGCTTTGGCCTTCCAAGCCCGTCACCAGAGCGCCCTGGCGCATGGCGTGCAAGTTGAAGGATGTGGATATCGCCGTAAAGGCCAGGGAGGCGCCGATGCTGCCCCACAGATTCGGTGTGCCGCGCAGCCAGTGTATGGCCAGTTCTATCGAGTGGCTCACGAGGACCAGCGTACCCGTAGCGACGATGGCCCCATGCCAGCGTGGTTCCACCTTGCGGAATGCTTGCGTTAGCGCTCCATGGAAGCCCGCGGTCGCGGCGCGGTAAACAAGCTCCGCACTCATTGCGCCGACAGCTTCCCCGGCACCGGCCCTGAGATTGACCGCAAAGAAAGGCGCTGACCGGCAGAACGAACTGTACAAAGCCGATTTCCAATTCCAGCGGCGGATTAGGAGTTCGCCTGGCGAATGTCTTAGTTCGTGGAATACGGACCCGATCGTGTACATAAAACAATTCAGCAGTGCTTTGTTCTAACGATACAAACGGATTCGCTCGGTTCGATTGCGTAGCGATGAAACTTTGGTTAAGCGCGAGGTGGGCGTGAGGCAGACACTTCAAACAAGAAGGAGGATCACGGCGCCCAATCACCGTGATCCGCCTCCGTGCCGGTCTTAGTAGTAGAGTTTGAGCCCCAACTGGATGCTGCGCCCGGGTAATGCGCTGGTCACAACTCCGAACCCGCCGCCAGAGGCGTTCGAGTTGGGGAAGTTGAGGTTCACTTGGTTGAACGCATTGAATAGTTCGCCACGGAACTGGCCGCGTACCCTTTCCGTGACCGCGAAGAATTTGCCCAATGTGAAGTCCCAATTCTGCAGACCGGGGCCCAACACAACGCCCTTGCCCGCAGTGCCGAAAGGCGAAGCGGCCGGCCGAAACGCCGCCGGGTTGAACCAAAGCGACGCGTTCGGATTGTCTAGCTTCCAGCTCTGACCGGCCACCACATCGGCTCGTTGCGTGCGTTCACCGCCCATGTTGCAGTCGCCGCACGAACTCGACGTGATGGTGACCGGAAAGCCTGACCGTAGCGTCCAGATGCCGGATACTTCCCACCCGCCGAGCACGCCATCGGCGGCGCGGTTCCAACTCGATCCCCATCTTTTCCCGCGGCCGAACGGTACCGCGTAGACCCAGTTGGCCACCGAATTCCATTTGACATGGCTCGGGTCCAGGCCCCATTCAGCCGCATAATTCCGGCTGTCCTGAGGCGAGGCGAAGCCTTCCAGCCAATTGCCGGAGTTGGACAGCAGGCGACCGTAGGTGAAGCTGTGCAGGAAAGAGAAGCCGTTCGTGAACGAGCGCTCCACGCGAGTCTGAAAGCTGTTGAAGCTGGTGGTGGCGCCTGAGTCCATGTATTGAATATCGGCAAACTGAGGAAAGGGCCGACGCTGCTGCAGGGAAGCCGCGCTGCCGGTTCGCAGCGCCTGGTTGGCGTTGAGGAACCGCGTGTTCTGCACGCTGCGATTGCCCACGTAGCCGGCCTCAAACAACCAGCCCTTGAACAACTCACGCTGCAGCGTAAAGTTCCACTGCATCACGTACGGATTGCGGAGATTCGGATCGTTCCCGCGCAGGATCTGGTCCACTGTCGTGGCATTGGCGAGGAAACCGGCTGGCGGGCCGCCCTGCAACGTGATCGGGTTCGCCGTCTGGATACCCTGTACACGCGTGAGATCCACCACGTATGGCGCATTCATGCCCAGCAAGCCCTCGCGGCCCTGACGGTTGGTGTGGTTGTAGAAGATGCCGAAAGCGGTGCGCACCACAGTTTTCGGCTGAACGGTCCACGCCAGGCCGATGCGCGGGGCGAAGTTGCGCCGGTCCGCATTTACCAGCGACCGTTCAAACAGGCCGCCATCTTTGCCGAAGCTGCGCGCACCGGTGGCAGGGTTGAAGTTCACCAACCGGTTGTACTTTTCCGTCACAGGCGTACTGAACTCATAGCGCATCCCCAGATTAAGCGTCAGGTCGCGGCGAATCTTGAAGTCGTCCTGCACGAACCCGCTGTTGATCCACTTCCGGTTGTAGAGAACCGAGAAGGATGTTTGCGAATGGCTCGTGGGTGTGCCCAGCAGGAAATCGCCCCAGGGGTTGTTGGAGAACTGATTGCGATTGAACCGGAAGACCCCGATGAGCGCCGACACATCCATCACTGCCGTCTGGATGTGCTGCACGTTGTAGCCGAACCGGACCGAGTGCTTCCCGCGCAGCAGGTTCCATGTGTTGTCGAGGATATAGACATTCGGGATCTGAAACTGTGGCGTCGAAGTGTGCCGGCCGAACGAACTCATGCCGTCGAGAATCATTTTGGGCCACCCGCCGTTGATGGCCGGAGCGCTCGGCAGGTTCGGGATGCCGGTTAGTTCCGTGGGGCCGGCCGAACCGAAGTTGGGCGGATACACGTTGGCGCCCAATCGCGTATAACCGAGCCGCAATTCGGCCAGCGTTGACGGAGAGACTACCCAAGTGCCCGCGGCGACGCCATGCTGTCCGCGCGTGGCGGTGGTGCCGAAGCCGTCGTTGAAGCTGCCTTCGATCAGCCCAGGAAATAATCCGGGACGAAATGTTTCGAGGTCGCTGAAACTATAGCGCCCGAAAATACGCAGCTTGTCGGTAACATTGTGGTCCACCCGCATATCGAGCCTGTCGACATTCGTGCGGTTCGTCACCGTGCTCAGATAGTACCCCGCGAAGGGCACGCCTGCACCGGTAACCCCGCGCGGAAATTCGGCCAGGGTGGCCATCCGGCGCGACACAGCGTCCCAACGCGACTGCGGAATGGTCAGGTTCGGAAACAGGGTCCCGGCGGGATTGGCGGCGGTGACTGTCGATGGATCGCGCGGCTGTATGCGCAGGTCGCCCGCCACGGGAACGTTGTTGAAGTCGCCGCGGATCAAGGCATCCGTCGGCATGGTGCTGATGTAGCTGGTGCCCTGCCGCTCCATCTCGCGTTCATAGTTGGCGAAAAAGAATGTGCGATCACGCCGGATCGGTCCGCCCAGGTTGGCGCCGAACAGGTTGTAGCGAAGTTTCGGCTTGCGCCCGTCGGCGGTGGGCGTCCAGCCCTTGGCGTCGAGCTTGTCGTTGCGGAAGAACTCCCACAGCGTGCCGCGAATCTGATTGGTTCCGCTCTTGATCGTCACGTTCACAGCCCCACCGGCGCTTCGACCGAACTCTGCCGAGAATGCGTTGGTCTGCACCTTGAATTCCGCCACCGCATCTACCGATGGGCGAATCACGTCCACCCGTTCGCCGCGGAAGCTGGTGGCGTTTCGAGTTGTTGTCCACTCCATCAAGGAGAAAATTGTTCTGCAGCGCGCGGTTGCCGTTCACGTTGATGGCCCCGCCGATACGCCGGCCAGGCTGCGTGACCGTGCCTGGCGCTAACAGGACGAGTTGCGTATAGTCACGGCGATTCAGCGGCAACTCGCGAATCTGCTCACTGGTGATGATCTGGCCGCGCGAACTCGTTTCGGTTTCCAGCTGCCCGGTCACCTCGCTCTGCACCGTTACTTCGCTGGCCACTTCGCCCGGCTGCAGCACCAGGTCGACACGAACGCGGTCGGCCACCCGAAGTTGCGGCACCACTGACGACGCCGGCCGGAATCCGCTTTGTTCGGCGCGCACTTCGTAGCTGCCGATCCGCAGCGAGGGAAAGGCATACACGCCTTGTTCATTGGAAGTGGTGGTACGTTCGAAGTTGGTGTTGCGGTCCTTGAGAGTCAACTTCGCTCCAGCCACCGAACCGCCGGAAGAATCCACAACCGAACCAAGAATCTCCGCGTTCTCCGATTGTGCCAACAGCACCGGCACGCCGAGGAGTAGAGATCCGAACGAAATCCTGAGAGCCATATTGCGAGTCATGCTAGCTGAGGATACGGCAACTATGTCAACGGCGCGTGCCTGGAGGATGAAAGTCGCGTCAACAAGCACGTTGTAACAATTTAGATTTGTATTTGTAGCCAAAATGACATAAAGTGCAAGCATGATCTGGCCACTGGGGTTGGGAATCTTGTGGTTGTCAAGCCTTTCGCCTGCGGCGGCGCCGGAAGGACTCCCTGCCGGGCTAGCGGCACTCACTCGTGTGGACTTTGACACCGCGCTTCCGATTCTTCAGCAGGCCGCACAGTCGCAATCAACCAAAGCCGGAGCCCACCTGGCGTTGGGGCGTTTGCATCGCCTGGCCTTTGATCGGGTGAGTGCGCTCAAGCATTTTTCGGAGGCCTTCGCTGCATCGCCGGATGACGCTGAGGTGCTGGCAACGTACGCCGCTGCCACGCCAGATCGCTCTCTTGAACTGGCGCTGCTGCGCCGGTTGGTGGACCTACACGGCCCCGATGCAGCGTGCCTCCGCCGCATCGCTCTCCTCAAACAACTCGGCGGCCGCACAGTGAACCGGCTTAAGACCCCGTACACCGGCTACAGGTTGAGGATGCCGGTGGCATACTCTCGGGAAAGCCGCGCTGCAGGCTGGTTGGTCAGTGTTGAACTCAACGGTTCGCACCCCCTTCGCCTGATGCTCGACACCGGAGCGCGGGGGCTACTGGTCACGCCATCGGCGGCTCGCTCGGCAAAGCTCGAACGGCTCGGGGAAACCGAGGTCGGCGGCTTCGGAACGGGCGGGGCGCGCCGCGCCGAGCTCCTGCTCGCTGAATCGATGCGGATCGGTGAGCTTGCCTTCGCCAATGTAATGGTGGCGGCGGCCAACCATGACTTTCCCGCCGAACTGGACGGGCTGATCGGGCTCGATCTGTTTCGCCAGTTTCGGATCACCCTCGACGGCAAGAGCAGTTTGCTGAGGTTGACTCCGTTTCCGGATGCCGAGCCCGCCGACGGGGAAGGCGAGCGTCCCTGGCCGCGCTACGAAACCGGAGCTTCCGGACTCCGCAGCGGCCGCACCCTCCTCCAATCCAGACACTTGCTAATTGCGCCTGTCCAGTTGGAGGCGGGTCCTCTCGCCCATTTCGTACTGGACTCCGGCGCGGCATATTCAATGGTGCAGACGCAGGAACCGGCAGTCGTGATGCGCCAAGTCTCGCTTCAGGGGCTCTCGGGTTTCACTTCCGCCGATGAAGTGCTGCGCCCAATGCGGATCGAGTTTCCCGGAGGCCGCCGTGCGTTGCTGCGCGAGGCGATCGCTACCGACTTGTCGCCGGTGAGCGAATCGTTCGGCGTGCAGATCGACGGTTTCGTCGGGTTTCCTATGCTCCGGCGGCTCGTCACCACCATTGACTTGCGCTCGGGCGCCCTGAACATGCAATAAGTCAGATTCAGCCGCAACCGGGCTGTCATTGCCTCGACACAATCAACCGCTACCGTAACGGGAACTCGTGTTCCCGCGCACCTTCGCATTAACCTGGATCGCCTATTGCGGTTACTATCTGTGCCGCAAGAACTTCAGCGTGCTGATGCCGTATCTAAAGACCGAACAAGGCTACAGCTCCGAGGCACTGGCGCAGGTGCTGTTCGTCTATAGCCTTGCCTACGCCGGCGGGCAATTCGGAATGGGGCAGTTGACGGACCGCGTCGGTTCGCGGGTGGTCGTGATGGGTGGGGCGCTGGTTTCGGCGGCTTGCTCCACGTTAACAGGCACGGGCTTTCCGCTCGTGATTTCGCAAGGAGTGAATGGCATTGCGCAGGCCTCCGGCTGGCCGGGAGTTCTCAAACTCGCCCGGGATTGGTTCCCCACCGCCAACCGGGGCGTTGTGATGGCCTGGTGGGGAACCCATTTGGTGGTGGGCGGCTTTCTCGCTACAAATCTGGCGGCGAGTGTTAGCGTAGGTGGTTGGCGCCGCGCTGCGTGGGCGCCTTCCATTTTCCTCGCCCTCATCGGCTTGGCGTTTGGGATCCTGGCGCGCGACCGAGGTCACTCCCTCATCGTAGAAGGCGCGCGGGAGAGCAAAGCCGTGCTGATCCCGCTCACGCTCACCCGTCCTTTGCTGGCGATCGCCGCCATGTACTTCTGCGTGAAACTGGCGCGTTACTCATTTTTGTTTTGGCTTCCACTCTATATGACCGAGCAGTTGCGCTACGGGCCAGTTCAGGCCGGCTATGCATCTTCGGCGTTTGAGTTCGTCGGCTTCGGTGGCGTGCTCGTGGCGGGCTACGCGTCGGAGCGCTTCGGCCGCGGCGCGCGCTTCCCAGTGGCCGCCATCATGATGGCCGGCTTGGCGGTGTTGTGTCTGGCGTACCCATTTATCAGCCGGATCGGCACACTGAGCAATCTCACGGCGATTTCGTTGATTGGCGCATTCACTTTCGGACCAGACGTGCTGATGGCGGGAGTGGGCACGCAAGAAGCCGTGCCGGCGGGCGCGACTGGCCGCGCCGCGGGTTTCGTCAACTGTGTGGGCTCGGCCGGGCAGATGGTATCACCGTATTTGGTGGCGTTGGTTTCAAGCAGGTTCGGCTGGGATGCTCTGTTTGCCGCTCTCAGCCTTGCCGCCTTGCTTGGCGCTGTCGCCTTGGCCACGCAATGGAGAACAAGATGACCGAAAGAAGTGCTGATGTCGCGGTCGTAGGTGGGGGCATCATTGGACTCGCACACGCCTACGCCGCCGCTTCCGCGGGCCGGCGCGTGGTGCTGTTTGAGAGAAACGCCCGGGCGTCTGGAGCGTCGGTCCGCAACTTCGGCTTGATTTGGCCGATTGGACAACCGGCCGGGCCGCGGCTGGAGATGGCCCTCGAGAGCGCCGGGATCTGGCGTGAAGTACTAACGCAGTCGGGCTTGCCGTTCTTCGACACAGGCTCGCTGCACTTGGCCCATCGTGACGACGAACGGGCCGTTGCCCAGGAGTTTGCCGGGCGTGGACCCGCGCTCGGATATCGTTGCTCGTGGCTCACCCCCGCCGAGGCACTGAGCAAATCGCCCGCTCTGGTGGCTTCAGGGCTCCAGGGTGCGTTGTGGAGCGAGACGGAGCTAACGGTCGACCCGCGGCTGGTCGTCGCGGCCCTGCCTGATTGGCTGGCGGCCCGCCACGGAGTGGAACTGCGATACGGCCATCCCGTGCGCGGCATCGATCTCCCGATTGTCCGCACGCTTGACGAAACATGGAAAGTGGATCGGGCGATTGTCTGTTCCGGCGACGACTTCGAGACGCTCTATCCTGAACACTTCCTCCAGTCCGGCATTGTTCGGTGTAAGCTGCAGATGATGCGGACCGTCCCGCAGCCGGACCGGTGGCAATTGGGACCGGCACTAGCCGGTGGGCTCACGCTCCGGTTCTATCCTTCCTTTCAACTCTGCTCCACACTCGCGGCCTTGAGCCGGCGAATCGCCGCCGAGTCTCCGCAATTCGACGAATGGGGAATTCACGTGATGGCGTCACAGACACCCGAGCTTGAGATCACGATAGGCGATTCCCATGAGTACGGCAATCAGGTGGACATCTTCAATCGCGAGGAGATAGACGGCATGATCATCGGCTACCTGCGCTCGTTCCTGAAGTTGCCCGTGGAGACAATCGCGCAGCGCTGGTATGGCGTCTACGCCAAGCACCCCGACCGGCCCTTCGTTCGATTCGAACCATCTCCGGGCGTGACCGTTGTGACGGCGCTTGGCGGCGCGGGCATGACGTTGTCGTTTGGGCTAGGCGCCGATACGTGGCGGCGAATTGGTAAGTAACAGTGAGAGAGTGGGGATGAAATCACAAGCAACGGTGTTTCACGCGCCGGGCCGTCCTTTGGCGATGGAGAATTTTCTGTTGCCGGAACCCGGCGCGGGCGAGGTACTTGTGCGCATACGTTGCGCCACCATCTGCGCCAGCGATCTCCACAGTATCGGCGGTCGGCGGAGTTGCCCGGTGCCGAGTGTGTTGGGGCACGAGATGGTGGGTGACGTGGCGGCACTGCCGCCGGGTGAGCCTGTGCGAGACGTCCACGGTCGGCCCGTGGCGGAAGGCGAGCGAATCACGTGGTCGATGGTGTGGAGTTGCGGCGACTGCTACTACTGCCAGCGCGGGCTGCGTTCGCAGTGCGAGCGGCTCTTCAAGTTCGGACATGAGCGCACCGGAACCGGCCATGACCTATCTGGCGCGTATGCCGAGTTCTGTTTGCTGCCGGCGGGGTCGGCGATCTTCCCTGTTCCTTCTCAGATTCCAGACTGCGTAGCCGCGCCCGCCAACTGCGCAACCGCTACCGTGGCGGCCGTGCTGCGGCATTGTGGCTCAGTCTCGGGGCAAAACGTCGTGATCATCGGCGCGGGCATGCTCGGCCTGACGGCGTGTGCCACGGCACGGGAAGGCGGAGCAGCACAAGTGCTGGTAGTGGAGCCGGACCAACTGCGCCGAGAATCCGCACAGCGCTTCGGCGCCTCTTGGGTGGACGCGCCGGAGGCTGATCTACACACCGCGATCATGGCCGCCACCGGAGGACGCGGTGCTGATTTCGCGCTGGAATTTTCCGGTGCGCCGGAGGCCACCGAATCCGCAGTCGATTGGCTCCGGCCAGGAGGCCACCTGGTCATGGCCGGCGCAGTGTTTCCCGCACGTCCCTTGCAATTGTCTGGTGACCGGTTGGTGCGCCGGATGCTGAAGCTGACCGGCGTCTACAACTACAACCCTGAAGACCTCGACGCTGCCTTGCACTTTCTCGCCGTAGCCTGCGAACGGTACCCTTTTCGAGAACTCGTGGGCGCCAGCTTCGCCCTCAGCGATATCAATACCGCGATCGCTTTCGCCGAACGCGAGCGGCCGCCTCGCGTCTCGGTCGTTCCTCTTTGATCCTCATGCAACCTACACGTCCACTGCCTGGCGTCCGCGCCGTCATCTTCGACATCTCGGGAACCGTGATGGACTTCGGCAGCCGAGGCCCGGTAGCCGCCTTCGTCGAGCTCTTCGCGCGCCATGGAGTCTTGATATCGGAAGCCGATGCCAAGCGGCCGATGGGCACGCACAAGCGCGATCATGTGTGGGCTCTGCTGTCGGATCCGATTGTCGCCGAGCGGTGGAAGCAGGTCCATGGCTCCGTGCCAGACCAGCAGACTCTCGACGCCGTCTACGAAGGCTTCGGACCCCTGCAGGTCGAAGTGCTGCGTCGGCACTTCGATTTGTTGCCGGGGGTGCCAAAGATCACCGCCGCGCTGCGCGCCCGGTCCATCCGCGTGGCTTCCACAACAGGCTTCGAGTCGGCGATGATGACCGAGTTGAAGGCAGCGGCCGCCGCGCAAGGCTATGAACCCGAGTGCTGGGTGACTCCCGATCTGGTGGGCGGCGGGCGGCCGGCCCCCTGGATGATCTATTACGCGGCGCGGCAGTTGGGCGTCTTCCCGTTGAGCTCGTTTGTCAAGGTCGGCGACACGCCGGCGGATATTGCGGAAGCTCTGAACGCAGGCGCCTGGGCGGTCTCCGTGGTATCGACGGGGAATGAGATCGGGCTCTCGCGCGAGCAATGGGAGACGCTGCCCGCCGATCGCCGCGCCGAGCTATACGGGCAGGCCGAAGCGAAGTTCCGCGCGCTGGGAGCTCACTATGTGATCGACTCCGTGGCCGCGCTGCTCCCGGTGATCGATGAAATCTCGGTAAGGATTGAGCGCGGTGAACGGCCGTGAAAGGAATGGCGATGAGCGAAGCATTATCGGCGGAAGCTGTGGTTGAGGAAGTGTTGACTCTGCTGTGCGCATCCGGCGGCGATCGATATTTCGGCGAAGCGGTGTCGAAGTTGGAGCACGCCGAACAATGCGCCTGGCATGCGCGCCAGGCGGGCTCCGACGAGGAACTCGTGCTGGCCGCGCTGCTGCACGATGTCGGCCACCTGTTCGACGTCGAAGGCACCGAGCGGCATGAACGTGTGGGTGTCGTGAATCACGACGAAATGGGCAAGCAGTGGTTGCTGGCCAGGGGATTCTCCGAGCGGCTGGCCCGGTTGGTCGGCGGGCATGTAGACGCCAAACGCTATCTGACAGCCACCAACGCTGCTTATATGGAACGGCTCTCGCCGGCCAGCGTCGAGACGCTCAAGCTGCAGGGCGGTCCGATGAATGCCACTGATGCCGCCGTCTACGCCACTGAGCCATGTTTGAAAGACATGCTGCGGCTGCGCACGTGGGATGAAATGGCGAAAGACCCGGGCTGGACTGGGCCTGGGTTAGAGTCCTATCGGGAGATGTTGGTCCGGCATTTGACGCGGCCGTCCGAAGCCGGGGAGCCGATCCAAGTGAACCAACTCCAAACTCCGCCATAGGCGTGTACGATTTCCATCCGGCTACATTGCAGCCCGCAGCCCGCGATCGCCGGCATGATGTGACCCTCCATCCGGACATGATTAAGGCTCATCCACTGGCGAAACCAGGCATGGGGTGTGTCGTGAAAATCCACTGCTGCCACGCGACCCGCCGGATGAAGATCTTGCACACAGTGTTCCAGCACGGCGGCGTAGCCGGGGTTGATCATCGAGAGGCAGTAAGAGAAGACGATGAGGTCAAAAGGGCGGCCTTGCGCGATCGGCGCGCGGTAGGCTACCTGAAACAAAGAAACTCGCGTCCCAAATCGGCGGGTTTTCCGCCGGGCAATCTCGAGCATGTCAGCCGAGCAATCCAGGCCCACTACCTCGGCGGCGGGGAAGACCCGGGCCAGTTCCATGAGGTTGGCGCCGGTGCCACAACCGATCTCCAGGATGCGGGAGGGAACCGGACCTTCGGCGGCCAGCCGTACCAGTCTGCCGCGGCCGAACAAAAACGCCCAGCGCGTGGCGTCGTAGATTCGAGAATGCCACCGATAGTAATTGTTCAGCTGGGCGGTAGCGGCGAGGTCAGTCACTGCACCTCCGCAAGCAGCGTGGAGCCATAAGTTCCCACGCGGTCTTGTTCGTGCAGTCGCCGCGTCAGGTCCGGAAAGAAGCGGAGCCGTTCTCGCGCGACCGCTGGGATGAAGCTGATCTCGGGGCTGGCCGACCGCATCAGAATACGCGTGCCAGGGCGGCTGTTACGCAGGATCAAGCTCCACTCTTCTGCCAAGCCTTCAGTGTCGTGCGACGCCAGCCAGTCCTGATGATCCAAGAGCACATAGTGCGTGTAAATGCCGGGGTTACTCGCCAGGAACCGAGACACGGTCATGCTGTGAGTCCGGACCCGGGTGGAGCGCTCGCCGAGCTGGCTGAGAAGCTCCGGCCGTAAGTAGTTCGGACAGCAGCCCCGCGTGTATCGGCCCATAGCGTAGACGCGCCAGAAGTAGTTATCCGCGATGGGGAGGCGCGTCAACACATACTCGACCTTGCTTTGGACGTATCCCGCAATACCGCCTGGGAACTCGTTTTCGATCAGGCCAATCTGAGGGCGCGGCACGCCAAGCATCGCCATCGTCACGGGTTGCTTCACCAGCCAGGAATTGAAGGCGTTCCAGAGGGCAGGACGGACCGTAGCATAGAGCGACTGTTGCTCGGCGAGGCTTCGAGCTTCGAACAACCCGTCAACGTACTGGCGCACCTGCGCATTCGTGCGGCGAAGAACCTGAATCATCACCCAAGCCGCGTTAGCAGCTGCGCCGCGGTAGTAGAAAGAAGGATTCAGCCTTGAGGACTCAAAGTAATTGTGCTTGGCCTGCCAGAACCGCCGGGCTTCGTGACTGAGCCCGGCTGCAAGCGCGGTCAGCAGTTCACGGAAGCGGGGACGCACACCTTCGCCAAACACCCGGAAGAGTTCGTCATGATCGCCATGTTGCAGCAGCGCTACTTTGAGCTGCAGCAAGGCGTTCTGCCGTGGATTCACGTCCACCGCGTGGATCACGGCAGGGTTATCGAGCAGGTAATCCAGCACGTTGCAACCCGCGCTGGTGATGGTCACCACGCGGCTATCGGAGCCGATCTGGAGCATCTCGCGGTCGAGCCGTGGATCCTCCCAGCAAGTGTTGTAGATCAGAGCGTTTTCGTGAACGCAACGGAAGAAGGCGTCGTGCGCACCCTTGGCAAGGGCTTGCGCGAGTTTGGTGGAGGTGCCCAAGGTCATTCCTCCTTAGGGTGCCGGCGGTGGCGCGGGGCGCGGCGAACTCGCGTTGCCGCTACGGAGTCTGCTTTCCCCGGCAGAGGTGAACAGTACTTGCCCCACTTCCTCTTCGCGGCTGCGTTCGGTGATGGTGCGAACGTGATAGAACTCAGCCTGAGCAAGCTCCGGTGTCAGATCAACCAGCAGGTATCCCCGGCGGCACAGCTCCACATATTTGACATGTGCATGCGTCCCGCCGATCTGCCCCTGCAGCGCCGTCGCTTGCGCGCGGTCGTCGATACCAGGCGAAGTAACTGCGGGACAAACAAACTCGACCGCTTGCGGCACGGCCGACTGCACAAACGGGTTGACGCTGATTTCGTTAGCCCAAGAGGAATGGATGTCCCCCGTCAGCACCACCGTGTTGTTCAGGTTGCCGGTGGCCAAATGACCCAGGAATCGATTACGCGAAGCCGGGTAGCCATCCCACTGATCGCTATTGACCGGCGCGCCGTCCGCGCCGAGTAACTGGCCCATCATGACCTGTTGGCCGATGAATCGCCAGCGGGTACCGCGGTCATGGGAAGCGCTGAGTTCCTGAAACAGCCAGGCCTCCTGTGCAGCGCTGATCAGCCGGCGATTGGGGTCCAGAAGTCCGGCCGCGTTTTGCGCCTGCTGGTCGCGACCCTCGATTCGCGTGTCCAGCATCACGAGATCCATCAGATTGCCGAACCGGAAGTTTCGGTAGATTTCGCCGCCCAGGTAGGGGTTCTCGCGCACGGGCATCCATTCAAACCAAGCCTGAGTTGCCATGGCACGCCGCGCTGACCACTCACCTTCCCGGGACGCCGTATGGTTCTGTGCACCTGCTACCCAGGCGTCGTTGGCCGACTCGTGATCGTCCCATACGATGATCCAGGGATGCTGCCGATGCGCTTCCTGTAAGTCCGGATCGGTCCGGTATTGGGCGTATCGCTCGCGGTAGTCGGACAAGACCGCAATTTCTTTGTCCGGCGTGACAGTCCGGCCGATCGAGGCGCCATCGCCATACTCGGCATTGCCGTATTCGTAGATGTAGTCGCCGAGATGGGTAACAAAGTCAAGGTCGAGCCGGGCCGCAATCAGACGGTAGGAGTTGAAGAATCCATAGGGGTAGTTGGAACAGGAGACAACGGCGAAGCGAATCCGATCAACCGTGCCGCCGGGCAAGGTGCGCGTACGGCCGATAGGTGAGTCGACGCCCTGCGAACGGAACTGGTAGTAGTAGGAGGTACCAGGATCAAGCCGAGCCACATCCACTTTGACCGTGAAGTCATAAGCTGCGCTAGTGGAGGTCACACCTCGCTGCCGCACTCGCCGCATCAAGGGATCCTCAGCTACGATCCACTCGACAACCAACGGGTCCTCGGGCCTGGAAGGCGTAACTCGGGTCCAGATGACAACCCGGTTAATAAGTGGATCGCCACTCGCCACGCCATGCCGGAACGTGCCGATAGACTGCGCGTGCGCCTGCCGGGCAGTCATACTCACCAAGGTTGCCGATGTAACAGTTTTGGCGAAATTCCGTCTGGAAATGCCCATGTAAGATGTAAGCCTAGCAGTGCATTGTTGCAGGACGATGAGTCCGTGAGTGCTTAGTCTCCTAAGACGAAACTTTCCCGCCAAGTTGGATGAATCGAGGCAGGTTAGTGCCGCGCGTTTCGCCGAAGTTCGGGCTGGAGAAGTTGGGTTCGAAGTTCACGAAGCGGTGCCGGTTTAATTTAAGGCGTTGAACATCTGTGCCTGAATCTCGGAGCGGGCCTTCTCCGCCACGGCGAAACGTTTTGTCAGTACGAAATCTTCCTGTAAGACTGGAAACTGGCGCAGGTCGCCGCGAGTGGGGCCCATCAAGCCCGGGCGAAAAACCCCGCCCGTTACCGGCGACGCAAATGCCGAGGCATTCGTGACGCGGCTGTTGGCGCCTGGGTCAAACTGCGAGAGTGACAGCCCGGAAGACTGATTCGCCCCGGCCACCAGGTCTGGCCGCAGGACACGGTTGAAGATCGGCAGTAAGTTGTTCATCGAGATCTGCAGCGGATAGCCCGATTGATAACGATGCACGACTGAGATCGTCCAGTCGGCCAGCACGGCCTTGCGCCAGCCGCCTGACTTGCCCAACGGTAGTGCATTGTAGTGCATAGACGTAGTTCCCCACGAATGCATGCGGTACATCGAAGGAGAGGAGCGAGCGTTCCGCGGCCAGGTTAAAGTGGTCCTGCAGCATGTTATCGAGCCCGCCGAAACCCTGGTAGCTCGGCGCGTTGAGTCCCAGCGCTCTGGACCTGACGTAGTTGGCCTCGAAAGACACCCCCGCGGCAAAACGTTTTCGCAGCTTAAGCTCGCCGCCGTGGTAGATCGAGTTGGCGATCTTGGCTTGGTCCGACGTGATCGTCAGATATTGCGGAAAGGCGCGCAGAGCCTGCGCCACCGAGCCACTGAAGCCGGTTTAAGGAATGGCGATATTCGCGGCGCGCGCTTCGGCGCTGTTGATATTGCGCGTCAGAGTCTGTCCCAGGTTAAGATAGCGTGGATCTACCTGATTCATGTTAGACAAGTGCGCCGAAGGACAACGACTCGCATTGTCCGACGTTACCAGTTGCGCGCTACAGGGCAATCTCGGTTCCATCAAGATTTCATGAGGATTGATATCGAATCGTAGTGTCGAAATGGCATACTTGATCCCATGCGACGCCGATACTTCCTGTTCGGGGCGCCCAACGCATCGACGGCGCGCTGGGGACGGGCGGCGGCACGGAGGAAGATCGTCGTTGCGCTTTTCGATGGATTTGGCCCTGCCTATCTCGAGCGGTCCGACATGCCCGTACTGCGAAAGATCGCACAGGCCGGCGGAGCCAAGACCGTCGAAGGGATGATTCCATCGGTGACCAACGTCAACAACGCGTCGCTGGCCACCGGTTGTTTTCCAGACGAACACGGCATCACCACCAACTTCTACTACGATCCCGCCACCGGCCAAGCGGAAGAGATGAAATCGCCGCGCTTTCTCTTGCGGCCCACCATTCTTGAGAAGGCCCGGCAGCGGGGCTGGACGACAGCCATCGTGTCAAGCAAAGACAAGGTGCGGACCCTGTGTGCGCGGGGCGCAGACATCGCCGTATCGGCGGAGAAGCCCGAACCTGCCTGGCTGGCGGTGGCTGGCCCGCAAGAGAGCATGTACTCGGCGGCGGTCAACTACTGGTCCTTGCGCGCCGCGAGGCACGTTCTCAAGCGCGAGGGCGTGGACATGCTCTACCTCTCCACAAACGACTACATGATGCACACCTACGCGCCGGATGAGGCGTCCTCGCTCGAGCACCTCCACAGTTTGGACAAAATCCTGGGCGAGTTGTTAGACGATCATGCCAAGCTTGAGCTCTACCTCACGGCCGACCACGGAATGAATGCGAAGACGGATGCCTTGGATCCCACCAGACTGCTGCAGGCCGAGGGCATCGCTGCTGCTGCGGCGCCCATCATCAGCGACAATCACAAAGTGCATCACCAGGATCTGGGTGGCGCTTACTACCTCTATCTCCAGAAACCCGGTGACGCGCCACGGGCGATCGAGTCGCTGCGGGCGACTTCGGAGGTGGAAGAAGCCTACCCGCGTGGAGAGGCCGCCCGCCAGTTCCGCCTGCTCTCCAGCCGGATCGGAGATGTCATGATTCTGGCCGGGAAGAACGCGGTGTTTGGAGAGCTGGATCAGCTTCGAAAGCAGGTTCGGGTTCGCACGCACGGCTCGCGCCACGAAGCGGCGGTGCCGATACTGATTCACGGCCGCAAAGTCGACCTCGCACGCTACCGCTACAATTTCGACCTCACGCGGTATCTCGAGCTCGAACGGGCCTAAGGCTGATTTCCAACGTTTGTAACCGGAATTTAAGCTCGCCTTCACGCTATGTACACCGCCGCAACATAGCTTGAAGCCTATGAACCTTGTGCGCTTTGCGCTATTTGCGATGTTTGCCAGTGTGGGACTGATCCCGTGCGCTCATGGTCAGGGCCAAGCCATCGATGCACTGATCGAGGGACGCGTGCGGTCTCAGGATGGCAAGGGTGTCGCCGGAGCGAGCGTCCGGGCCCGCAACGTTGCCACCGGGCTTGAACGCGAAACCCGCACGGACGCTTCCGGCCGGTACGCGTTTCCTCTTGTGCAGCCCGGCCGTTATGCGATGATCGCCAGCGGCGCCGGATTTGCGACAGTTACGCACGAGAATATCGAGACGAAAGCCGGGCATACCGTCACGGTGGAGATTGTGCTGGTGCCGGAGTCGGTTAGCACAACCGTGACGGTGACCGAAGCCGTTCCGGTAGTTGAGCCGGGTCGGACGGTCGTGAGCAACACCTACGAGGAGCGTACTGTTCGCAGTCTACCCACGGTGGGCCGAAGCATCCTGGACTTTTTTGTGATCCAGCCGGGTGTCAATGCGCGCCCGCTCTCTACGGGCGGATCAGGAACCGGTACGCCGACCACCACGTATGGTGGCGTCGGCTTGCGTCAGATGAATGTCGATGGCGTGTCGAATCAATTGCAAGGCGGCGCTCGCAACCTCGTGATCAGCCAGGAGGCCGTCGCCGAGTTCCAAACTGTCACCAATTTCTCGGCCGAGTTCGGGCGCGTGGCCGGCGGCCTTCAGAATGCCTTTACGCGATCGGGAACCAATGACCTGCACGGCTCCGGCTATCTGTTCACGCGCCAAAAACAATTGAGCGCCAAGCCTTTCCTGTTAGCCCCCGGAGCGCCAACGCCGGAGTTCGCCCGCTACAACTATGGCGGCACGCTGGCCGGGCCCATCAAACAGGACCGCGCGTTCTTCTTCGGTAGTTACGAGCGGTGGCAACAGGACCTGCCGGGCGTACTTACTATCACCGGGCAACAAGCCGATCAACTCCGCATTCCGCGCTCGAGCATTGGGGCCATCACCCAGACCTTCCGCGCGCACACCGTAACAGC
Source organism: Acidobacteriota bacterium (assembly GCA_043755595.1). Taxonomy (GTDB): domain Bacteria; phylum Acidobacteriota; class Terriglobia; order Bryobacterales; family Bryobacteraceae; genus VFZP01. Next base: position 23,246 of record JAYUSQ010000020.1, read on the forward strand.
GCGGACCGACGCGCAAGTCTCAGCGAAGAATCGGCTCTCCGGAAGATTCAACTACTACTTTGATCGCGAGTCGCCGCTTGGCAATGGCCAGCAGTCGTTAGAGAATCTGGCGCGGTTCGACGAAGCGCCTTTCTCTTTCACCGCCCAGAACGTCACCATACACAGCTCAGCGTTGGTGAGCGAGATCAGGTTTCTCTTCGCGCGGCGGCCCATCAGCAACGGCGTGGCCAACGAGTTCGCTCCCAATATCAACGTGAGCGGAATCGGCCAGTTCAACGGCAATTCCAACGGTAGCCGCGTCACTCGCGAGCAAGGCTTTCAGGCAATCTACAACCTGATCTGGAGCCGTGGCCGCCACAGCTTCAAGTTCGGCGCCGATCTGTTGCCGGTCTGGTTCCGCGAGCGCACCACCAACGTGAATGGAAGCTATCAGTTCACCGGATTGCCGGCTGATTCCCAGGGCCGCCGGGACGCGGTTGCGCCGCTCGATCAGTTCCTCTTTGCCGAACGCGGCACGGTTGACCCGGCAACCGCACTGCCCTATAGCTACTCCCGCTTCACCCGTTCGGTTGGGCAGGAGTTCTTTCAAGCGCGAGTCTTCAATCAGGGCTACTACGTGCAGGACGACATCCGGCTGACGAGTAAGTTGAAGTTGAACGCGGGTCTGCGTTACGAGCTGTTTCTCCGGCCAAAGGGGATTCTCAATCCCGCGATTCCAGCTACAGGAAAGATTCCTCAGGATCGCAATAATCTCGCGCCACGCCTCGCCCTCGCCTTTGACCCTGTAGGCGACGGCAAAACCGTGATTCGCGGGGGCGCGGGTCTCTACTACAACACCACGGTTGCGCAAACGTTCAATACGTTGCTGCGTGGCAATGGCATCGCGGTGATTAACATCAACGTGGCGCCGGCCGACCCCGGCGCCCCGCCCTTCACGCGTGACCGCGTTCCGGTGGTTCCGGGTGCCCGGGTCCTGTCCGACGTGCGAGTGCTCGCGCCTAGCTTCGACGATATAAAGGTCATCAACTATTTCCTGACCGCGGAGCGCGAAATCGCTCGCGACTGGGCGCTATCGTGGACCTACCAGGGTACGCGAAGCCGCAATCTGCCTTACGCCATCAACACCAATCTCGCTTCAGCCGGCGCGCTGCCCGACGGCCGGCCGCGCTACGCCACCACGCCGCGGCCGGTTTCAGGATACGGAAACATCTTCGAGTCCCGTTCGGAAGGCTTTCAGAACTATCACGGTATGGTCGCGGTGCTCACCCGGCGATTCGCCAAGGGTTTCTACGTTCAGGCAAGTCATCACCTGTCGTCCACCAAAGGCGTTGCCTTCGCGGACGACTTTACGGGGTTCGGCATCTTCACTTCGGGCTCCGATCCGCTCAGCGTCTCTCGAGATCGCGGTCCCGGCGATTTCGACATGCGCAACCGGTTCACACTCACGGCGGTCTGGGACGTGCGGTTTGCTTCGCTCACCGGTCCCGCCCGCGGACTCGTTAACGGTTGGCAAGTTTCATCGCGGACGATCGCCAGCCAAGGATACGCATTCAACGCGACAACCGGCAGGGACGACAACGGCGACACGGTTATCAATGACCGCCCGGCGGGCATCCGGTACAACGACTTCAAGCTGCCGGGCTACGGCACCGTCGATATCCGTCTGACGCGCAATCTCCGCTGGCGCGAACGCTACAACATCGAATTGATCGGCGAGGTCTTCAACTCGGCCAACCGGTTGAATCCTACCGGGGTGAACCGGGTATGGGGTCTGAACGCCGCCCCCAATGCAAGCTTTCGGGCCGTGACCGCCGCCGAGAACCAGCGACAGTTTCAGTTGGCGGCGCGCTTCTCCTTTTAAAGCATATGGTCGTCCTGGGCGGCTTCGAAATCCCGGTCCCGCACTGGTGGGTGAAACCGTCGGCTGCCCTCGTGCCGCCGGTGCCTCGTCAATTGCTCGAACATGAGATTTCGCGCCTATCGGGCGCTCTGCCGCCAAGGTTGTTTCGATGTATTGCTCTTCACCGCCCGCGATGCGCCCGCGTTGCTCCTGGAAGTGGGCCGGTTGCGGGAATTGACCTTTCGCGGAGCCGGAGAAAGCTCCGGGCGCAGTTACGATCTGGACCGCTACGACGAGCGGTACGAGCAACTCGTACTTTGGGATCGCAACAGCGGCGAGGTGGCTGGCGCTTACCGGATAGCGCGGGTGGATCCGGTATCGGCGTCAAGAGGATCGCTCGATCTCTACACGCAGACGCTATTCCGTCTGAGCCCCGGGTTTTTTCTTGAGCTCGGCCCCTCGGCGGAACTGGGCCGCAGCTTCGTCACGCCCACCTACCAGCGTAAGCCGCTCTCGCTACTCCTGCTTTGGCGTGGTATCGGAGCCTACCTGGAGCGATACCCTGAGTGCCAAGCCCTCTTTGGAGCGGTCTCGATCAGCCGTTCCTACCCGGCCGAGATCCGGCAATCGCTGGCGGCCTACTTTGCTTCAGACGGCCACTATCGAGGCAATCGACCGCGCGGCGCGGCAACTCGGAGGCGATGCCGCAGGCGGACGTGGCTTCCCCTGTTGCTGCGACAGTATCTGAAGCCGGGCGGCCGTGTGATCGATTGCAGCATCGATCCGTCTTTCGGTCGCTGCCTCGACTCACTCATCGTGGTTGACGTCAGGCGGGCCGGCCGCGACCGCCTGACACGTCTTCCGAACGTTCGCGACAGATCCGCTCAGACAAAGGCGCCTCTCTGGACCTAACCGTGCACGGCCTGACACTAGCCTAGTACTAGACTAGAAGGAATCCAGTGGTTGGCGGAACCTTCGCCGGGAAGCAATGTGGCCGGTAATTCAGGCATCTCGCAGGCTCGCAAGCGGCTGGGCTGGGAGCCGCTGCGACAACTGCACGACGCAGTGGTAAAGCCGATCGCTGTAGCGGCCACGAAGGGCGCATGGTTTCGCGGTTGGCGCCTGGTGAGCATCGATGGCAGCACGCTGGACATCGATGGCAGCACGCTGGACATCGCCGATGAGAAGGGGAACGATGAATGAAACCTTTGGCCGTCCGGGAGCCAGTCGCGGCTCAAGCGCCTATCCGCAGATCCGCTTCGTGTCCCTGGTTGAGAACGGCACACATGTCCTTTTCGGCAGCCGGATGGCGGGCAAATCGTGTTCCTGGTGTGGGTCACTTTTGGTCGGACATGGTCAATTCTTGCCGAGCGCCGAGGATCACCACCTTAAGGCCCTGCGCCGCCTCGGCTACCAGATCCCTCCCACGACCGCCCCAACCACACCTGCCGTCGTGTGATTTTCGACGGAGCGGTACTCTACAACTAAGCCAGGGATCGCAACAGACCAATGCCTGCGATGCCGCTCGCCGCAATCGCCAGAAGAGCAAGCAATACGACACTGCCTTCGCTCAGCACGCCTTTCAGGCTCAGAGCTGAGACGATGTTTGCGGGTTCGTAGGAGAGAGCGGCCAAAAGGGCAGAGCCGGCTGTGAGCAAGGCGATTCCGAGCAAGCGTGGATTTCTCATAACAATCGGGAATAGGAGCCAGCCCGCGCGAATGTTCGATATTTTTCGTTCAGCTGGTCTGGCGATACCGAACCACGCCGGCCAGCCAAAACAACAGCACTGCGCCAGCGAAAAACCAGCCCCGATGCAGAGCCCACGGCAGACGGTCCACTCGATTGCTCAGATGCCCATTGCCAACGCGGCCCATCTCGGCGAGGATCGACCAATGCTCTCCCAAAATCACCGCGCCCGCGCCGAATGCGACTGAGGTTAACCCGGCAATAATGATAACCGGCTCCCAACCTTCCTCAATCGGATAGCTTCGCTGCAACTTGCCGATCATGATTCCCGCCGCGAGACAGTAGAGTAAAGCGAACGGTAGGTTCAGCGCCAAATCGGCCACCAAGTCGCGCCGTCCGAGAAACCGGAATACTTCCTGGGCCTCAACCTTGTGCGTCTCGCCGATTTTGCCGGAAAGTTCGCCCAGACAACGGTTCTTCGCCTGGCTAGCCGCCTGCTGCGAGACAAACTTCTTACCCACCCGATCAGCAAACCTCGCGGCGGCAACCAAGATGATCGACGAGGCCATTGGAAATATAGGTTTGGTAGCCGCGCTGAGTCCATAGCCTAGGAGCATCAGCGGCTTTCGCTTGCCAAAGTAGTCGCTGAGCGCCCCCGAGAACATTTTTGATATGGAGGCGATGGCCTCAGCGATGCCTTCCACAACGCCGATGGTCAACATACTGCTCCCAAGCACTGTTGCCATGTAGATTGGCAATAAGCTATGCACTAACTCGGAAGAAAGATCCATGAACATGGATACTAGCCCGAGCGCCCAGACATTCCTCGGAAGCTGACGGGCGATTCCCGGAACCGGTGCGGATGTGCCGTTCTTAGATTTCATTTCGCTCGGCTGTAGCTTCAAATCGACCAAAGCGTAGCGCTAGAGTCGGCAGCACTAGAAGATTGAGGACAGTCGATGTCGCGAGTCCGCCCAGAATCACAATCGCCATGGGCCCTTCAATTTCGCGACCGGGATCGCCGGTTCCGATGGCGATTGGGAGCAGACCCAGACCAGCGACTAGCGCCGTCATCAAGATCGGGACCAGCCGCTCTGAAGCGCCCCGCAGGGCCGTTTCGATGCCCCACGAATGGCCCTCAACTCTTACCAAGTGATCGAAGTGAGAGATCATCATGATCGAGTTGCGCGTACTAATTCCAAAGAGCGTGACCAGCCCAACCAGCGAGCCTAGTGTCAGCCAGCCACCCGAGAGAAAAATCGCCAGAACGCCGCCCGCAAGCGCGAATGGAAGATTTGCCAGCACAAGGACGAGATTGCGAAAATTGCGGAACGCAATCGCAAGAAGCAACACTATGCCAACACCCGCGACGGTCGA
>JAYUSQ010000021.1:0-8420 GCA_043755595.1 Acidobacteriota bacterium
CGCATCGGCGACAAAGACACGATTTTCGGCCGCTGGTTTGAAAGCTGGCAGAAGGATCTCTCGCCGTTCGGCGCCGGCCTGCCAGGATTCGGGCAAACAGCCAATCGCCAGAAGCATTCCGGCAGCGTAACCTACACGCACGTGTTCTCGGCCTCGCAGGTGCTTGAGGGCCGGTTCGGCTTTGACAATACCGACCAGTTCATCGCGTTTCAGAACGCGGTCGATCCCAAGACCCTGGGCTTCCGGCCGCTGCCGGTGACTCTCATCGGCGGGCTGCCACGCGTGGACATCGTCAACTACGTTACCTTCGGCAACCAAAACAACTGGACCGACCTGATCAAGCGCTACACCATGGGCGCCACGATGACGTGGGCCAAGACCAAACACAACGTACGTTACGGCGTGGAATCGCAGATTTCGCCCATGAATCCCCAGAACGCCCAGGAGTCTCGCGGACTCTGGCGCTACGATGGTTCGGCCTCGGGCGATGAATACGCGGACTTCCTGCTCAGCCAGCCGCGCCTGAAGACCTTTGCCGCCGGGCCCGGTCAGATGAACATGCGCGAGACCACCCTGGCGCTGTTTATCAATGACGATTGGAAGGTGACCCAGAACCTGACCGTGAACGCCGGCGTGCGCTACGAAGCCCACTTCCACCCGCGCGGCACTGACCTCGATTTCGTCAGCCTCTGGCCGCAACGCTACAAGGGCGTGGGTTCGCTGCAGGATTCCGGCATGATTCAAGCCAATCGGGATGGCATTCCGCCCACCACGATTTTCGGCGATTGGAACAACTTTGCGCCGCGCGTGGGCTTTGCCTACCGCATCGGCAGTAAATTGGTGATTCGCTCCGGCGTTGGGCTTTTCTTCGATCAGCGCAGCGGCCAGACTGCGCAAGGCTTCTTTGGCAATCCGCCGGTGTTTGCGCGCACCACGCGCGATTGTCGAGTCGCCGGTACTGGCTGCACCCTAACCACGCCGGATAACTGGACGTTTGTGGATCCTGGTTTTGATGCCAAGAACATCCCCTTCCCCACGCGCACGACGGACTCGCTGGTAATCACGGCCATCGAGCCCAACACCAAGACCGACAATGCATGGCAGTATAACTTCAGCCTGCAGCGCCAGTTTGCTCGCAACATCCTGCTGGAGACGGCCTACATCGGCACCAAGGGCACGCATCTGATTGCGCGCCGCAACATCAATCCGCTGATCCCCGTAGGGGACGGCTCGCTACGCCGCTCCTTCCCCGGTTTTGGCGATATCTTCGCCACCGGGCAGAACGGCAGTTCCACCTACCACTCGTTCCAGTTCACCTTCCGCCAGCGTATAGGTACCGCCAACATTCAGGCCGCCTATACCTTCGGCAAGACCATTGGCAACGGGGATGACGGCAACCGATTCCAGACCAATATTTTCCGCACGCCCTGGAATGACTTCAGCCGCGCCAAGGGCCCAGCCAACTTTGACCGCACGCAGCGCCTGGCACTGACTTTCGTCCAGGATCTGCCGAACAAATTCACGAGCGGAGCCGGGAAGTTCTTGCTGAACAACTGGTCCTTCAACGGATTCTTCATCACCCAGACCGGCAATCCGCTCACGGTCATTAACAGCACCAGCGGCGTCGACCTTGGCGGCATCGCCACGGACCCGGCCGGTGCGTTCTTCTCCGACGTAGCAGCGGGGGTTCCCCTGATTTACTCAAGCGGCGGTCTGAAGGATAATCTGCTGAGCTTTATCAATAGGTCCGCCTGGAGTCAGGCGCCGCGCAATCGCTACGGCAACTCCGGACGCGGCATGTTCCGCGGGCCCGGCCAAACCAACTTGGACGTCTCGCTGTTCAAGGATTTCAAGTTCACCGAACGGCTGGCCACGCAGTTTCGCACCGAGTTCTTTAACATCATGAACATTCCGAATTTCGGCAATCCGCAGACCAGCATGAATTCGGCGGCGTTCGCGCAGATCAGCACCACGTCGGTGAATGCGCGGCTGGTGCAGTTCGCTCTCAAGGTCACCTTCTAGGGTGACGCTGGCCTCCCTGCTGCTCGCGCTTCTCGTGCCCGTCGGCCTCAGTGGCCAACAGAGCATGGGAAGCGCGACCAAGGTCCAGCCAAGGGGCTCCGCCAGAGTTAGGGGCGTTTCGGCGGCCACCCCGCGCATCGAGTTACGCGATGTGGCGCGCGAGTGGGGCATCACGGCTTCAAACTACTACGGAGGCGCAACGGCGAAGAAACACATCCTTGAAATGACCGGCAATGGCGCCGGATTAGTGGATGTGAACAACGATGGCAATTTAGACATCGTACTGGTGAACGGCGCCCGCTTCGAAACCGGCTCGCGGCCTTCGGCGCTCTACACGAATCGCGGCGGCGGGAAGTTTGCCGAATCGCCGCTACCCACCGCCGGCTGGTCACAAGGAGTCTGCGCGGGCGATGTGGATCGCGACGGCTTTGCCGACCTTTTGACGACGGCCTACGGCGGCAGTCGATTACTGATCAACAACCGCCAGGGCCGGTTTCGCGCGGCGCTTTTCCCGGCGGACGCGGGAGCCTTTCATGCCGGTTGTTCTTTCCTTGACTATGATCGCGATGGCGACCTCGATGTCTTCGTGGCCAGCTATGTCGCCTTCTCCTTACCCGCAGTGCTGAGAGCGGCGAAGATCGATCCTTGCAATTGGTTGGGTCTCGCGGTTTTCTGCGGCCCGCGCGGATTTGCCAGCGGCGTGAATCGTCTATATCGCAATGATGGCGCGGGGCGCTTCACCGATGTTTCCAAGGCCTCAGGCGTGGCGCTGAACGGGCTGCATTATGGCCTCGGAGTGACAGCCGCCGATTTTGACGGCGACGGCTGGCCCGATATCTACGTAGCCTGCGATTCGACTCCCAGCATTCTCTATCGCAACGATCGCAACGGCGCCTTCACCGATGTAGCCGTGCCTGCCGGTGTGGCTTACGGGGAGAATGGCGAGGAGCAGGGGGGCATGGGCGTAACTGCGGGCGACTATGACAACGACGGCCGCATCGATATAGCGCGGACCAATTTTATCGACGAGACGGCCACTACCTTGTATCGTAATGCGGGCGATTGGTTTTTTTCCGACGAAACGGTGGCGTCCGGCATGGCCGTACACACACAATACGTTTCCTGGGGCGCCGCCTGGCTTGACATCGATCAGGATGGCCGGAAGGATTTGATCGCCGCCAATGGACACATCTATCCGGAACTGAAAACCGGTTACGCGATGCCAAGAATGCTCTACTACAACCTAGGCAACGGCGCTTTTCGCGATGTCCCTCTGCCGCTTCCGCCAGCGGTTTCGCGCGGGTTGGCAATTGGCGATCTCGATAATGACGGTTCGCCGGAGATCGTGATTGTCAATCAGAACGGATCGCCGTCGGTGCTCAAGAATTTCGGCGATCGTGGCAATTGGGTGAGCGTGAAACTGGCAGGCAACCCAGTGGGCGCGGTCGTCACGGTAACGGCCGGCGCACTGAAGCAGACGTCGACAGTGGCAAGTGGAACAAGCTATCTTTCTCAATCGGATTTCCGCCAGCACTTTGGCGTGGGCGCGGCGGCGGCGATCGATTCGATCGAGGTTCTTTGGGCAGGCGGGAGCCGGTCGGCCGTGAAGAATCAGCCGGTGAACCGCGAAATCTCAGTTAGCGCACCGTAACCTGCATGCGTGGCGCGGCGGCGTTTCGTTTCTGCTCGGCTTCGGCGGAAGCGGCACGGAGCTTGTGATGGGCCTGGCGGTGAACGCTGGCCTGCACTCGATCGCCCGTTTCGGCATAGAGCAGGGAAAGCGCAAAATGCGCACCCTCGTGCTCGGGATGAAGTTGTAAGGCTGTCTGGAAGGCCTCCTTCGCCGCATCCCGATCGCCGCCGTCGCGGAGCATCCGGCCCAGTTCGAAATGCGCTGGCCAAAAGGCGGGGTCAACCGCCAGAGCCTTGCGCAAGTTCGCCTCACGATCTTCACCGGCCAACGCCAGCAGAAAATGGCCTAGCGGGCTGGCCGGTTTCGCGCCCGCGAAACGCTGGAGCCTCTCGCGGATGGCAGGCAAACGTTCAGCCGCATCGGGGATCAAGGTCTCGATCGATGCATGGACCACCTCGGACTCGGGCGCGGCGTCCATGGCGCTGACAAAAGAGTCGATCGCCTCAATTTTGCGGCCCAGGCCGTAGAGAGCGAGCCCTCGCAGACGGAGCAACTCAGGGTCGCGGCCAAAGCGGTGAACCCCTGCCTGGGAGACCGCGAGCGCTGCGTCGGCTGTTCGATGCTCAAGCAGCAGAGCCGCCAGCCTGCGGTAGGCCGCGATGTCACGGGGATCGAGTTCGACGATTTTTTGCAGGGCACGCGCTTCGCCGATGCCATCGCGCCGCGCGCCGTGTACCAACGCGAGAGCCCGCCAGTTGAGCGCCTGCGCGGGCTCGATCCTGGCCGCTTCCTCCAGCGTGCGCGCCGATTCGTCCAACTTCCGTTGCTTGTACAAAATCAGTCCCAGCCGGTAGCGGGAGTCCGCGTCTTGGGCGTTACGCCCTGCGGCTGATCGTAATGCGCTCTCGTCAAGCTGCAGCCAAAGCAGCACGGAAAGCGTGAGGAATTTCATCCTGCGGTCTCGACCTATTCTCGCAACAGCCGAATCGGTCCGTTCGAAGTCGTGAGATCGAGCAGCGCCCCGCCCGCGCCAATCGTGCCTTCCATGTGGGCCTTGCTGACGTTGCTCTTGTTGTTCAACGGGTAGTCGCTTGAGACTGCGGAGTTGGACGTGTGAGCCCGCACGCGAGCGCCCGCGCCCTCCGGCAGCTTCACGCTAATGCTCCCGTTCGACGTGCGCGCGCGCACTTCGGGGCTGTTCTTGCCGCCGATGCGCATCGTGATCGGGCCATTGGAGGTTTCCAGTTTCACGGGCCGCGACGGATCCAGTTCGTTTGTCTCAATTTCGATCGGCCCATTCGACGTGCGCGCCTCCAGGAAACCCTTCACGCCCCGAGCCTCTATGCGGGCGTTCGACGTGCCGAGCGTCGCGCTGCCAGAGAAACGGTCCAGCAGAATTTTCGCGTTCGAAGTGTTGGCTTCGATATCGCCTTGATAGGAGATCAAAGTCATGGATCCGTTCGAAGTACGGAATCGGCCCCGGCCTTCAACGCCTTCGAGCCGCATTGAGCCGTTGGAAGTCGCGATCCGGTCAAACTGCATCCTTTTTGGCACGTGAATCCGGAACTTCACGCCACGGTTTCCCCGGAGGTACGCGCCGCCCCAATCCGGCCGTACGGTCTTGATCAGGATCGAGTCAGGGGTGTGGGAGATATCGATCTTGATTTCATTCATGAAATCCCGCGTGGACGCGTACTTGGTCCCGTTGATTTCCACCTTCTCCTGGTCCCAGCCATAGATCTCGACCGAGCCGTTAAAGCTGTCCAGATCGAACCGGCCACCGGACTTGAGGGCGTAGGAATGGTGAAAGTCTTCCGTGAATTTCTGAGAATCGGCGAAGGCCTCGTCGATATCGCAACCGGCCAGTGCCAGCAGAGCAACGCAGGGTAGCAGACGGTACGTCATGCAGATGATACGAATGGGTTCGTTCATTCGTTCCATGCTAGCCTTGTTTTTTCGGATCCCTCGTTCGCGTCCCCCTTGATCTCCATATGAAAAAGCTACTGGCCCTGAACAGGGGCGAAATCGCCATACGCATCTTCCGCGCTGCCAATGAGTTGGGCTTGCGGACTGCCGCCGTTTACTCGCAGGAGGACCGGCTCAGCTTGCACCGCTTCAAGGCCGACGAAGCGTATCTGATTGGCCAGGGCAAGGGCCCGGTGCAGGCGTATCTCGACGTCGATAATATCGTTGCGCTGGCGCGGGAAAAGGGTGTCGACGCGATTCACCCCGGCTACGGGTTTTTGTCGGAAAACCCCACTTTGCCCCGCGCGTGTGCGCGCGAAGGAATCGCATTTATTGGACCAAGCGCGGAGATCCTGGAGTTGCTGGGCGACAAGACCGCCGCACGCCAACTGGCGCAGGAAGCCGGACTGCCGGTTATTCCTGGCACTGAAAAGGCCGTTAAGAAACTGGCCGACGCGCAGAAGGCCGCTGCACGAATCGGCTTCCCGCTGATCGTCAAAGCAGCGTTCGGCGGCGGCGGGCGCGGCATGCGCGTCGTGGAAAAACCGCAGCAATTGGCGGGACTGCTCGAAGAAGCCCAGACCGAAGCGGCGGCGGCGTTCGGAAATGGCGCAGTCTTTCTGGAGCGATTTATCCGGCGTCCGCGGCACATCGAAGTGCAGATTCTGGGCGACCGCCACGGCAACATTATTCATCTTTATGAGCGGGATTGCTCGGTGCAGCGGCGGCATCAGAAGGTTGTCGAAGTCGCGCCGGCGGTTTCGCTGCGCCGCGAACTGCGTGACGCCATCACGGGGGCAGCGGTGGCCTTGGCGCGCAGGGCCGCCTACTTCAGCGCGGGCACGGTCGAGTTCCTGGTCGATTCCGAGACGGACGAGTGGTTTTTTATTGAAGTGAATCCGCGCGTGCAAGTGGAGCACACGGTCACCGAAATGGTGACGGGCATCGATATTGTCCGCGCGCAGATTCAGGTGGCCATGGGCCACGCGCTCCACGGGCCGGAGATGAACCTGCCGGCGCAGGAGCGGATTCCGATTTACGGCTACGCGCTGCAGTGCCGCATCACGACGGAGGATCCGGCCAACAACTTCACGCCGGATTACGGCAAGATCCAAACCTATCGCTCGCCGGCCGGCTTCGGCATACGCTTGGATGGCGCCTCGGCCTATGGCGGCGCGGTGATCACGCCATACTACGATTCGCTGCTCGTGAAAATTTCCGCTTGGGCGCCGGAGTTCAAGCACGCCTGCCAGCGCATGGACCGTGCGCTGCGCGAGTTCCGTATCCGCGGCGTCAAGACGAATATTCCGTTTCTTGAAAACGTCGTGAATCATCCCGAGTTCCAGGCGGGCACGGTGACCACGCGCTTTCTCGACGACAACCCCTCGCTGCTGGAATTCACACCGCGCCAGGATCGCGCGAATCGTTTGCTCACCTATTTGGCTGGTGTGTGCGTGAACGGGAATCCTGAAGTCGCGGGCAAGAAGCGGCCGGCTGCTTTCAAGGCTGCGCCGATTCCGCCGCATGATGCGTCGAAGCCTCCCAAGGGATCGCGCGACTTATTGCTGGAGCTCGGCGCCCAGGGATTCGCGCAATGGATGAAGTCCGAGAAGCGGCTGCTGATCACCGACACGACGTTTCGCGACGCGCACCAATCGCTGATGGCGACCCGCGTTCGGACCTACGATCTGCTGGCGATCGCCAACTATGTTTCCCATAACCTGGCCGGGCTGTTCAGCCTGGAGATGTGGGGCGGCGCGACCTTTGACGTCGCCATGCGGTTCCTGCATGAAGACCCGTGGCAACGTTTGCGCAAGCTGCGCGCGGCCGTGCCGAATATCTGCTTCCAGATGCTGCTGCGAGCGTCGAACGCGGTGGGCTACACGGCGTATCCGGACAATGTCGTCCGCGAGTTTATCGTCGAGTCCGCCGCGCAGGGCATCGACATCTTTCGTATTTTCGATTCGCTGAATTGGCTGCCCAACATGAAGGTGGCGGTGGAAGCGGCGCGCAAGACCAATCGCATTTGCGAGGCGGCGATTTGCTACACCGGCGATATCCTCGACCCCAAGCGCGATAAGTATCCGCTTGAGTACTACACGAAGATGGCGCGCGAGCTGGAAAAGATGGGCGCGCACGTGATCGGCATCAAAGACATGGCGGGGCTGTTGAAGCCCTATGCCGCGACGAAGTTGGTCAAAGCTTTGCGCGAAACCACGGACTTGCCGATTCACTTTCACACGCACGATACGTCGGGCGTGAATGCCGCCTCGATCCTTAAGGCGTCCGATGCGGGCGTCGATGCGGCTGACGCGGCGATTTCGTCGATGTCCGGCACGACATCGCAACCGAATCTGAATTCGATCGTCGCGGCGCTCGATCACACGCCGCGTGCGACGGGTCTTGATGCCGATGTCCTCCAAAAATACGCCGACTATTGGGAGACGGTGCGGACTTGGTACACGCCGTTCGATAGTGCCCCCAAGTCCGGCACAGCCGAAGTCTATTTGCACGAAATGCCGGGCGGGCAATATACGAACCTGAAGGAGCAGGCCGAGTCGATGGGGCTTGGGGCGCGCTGGCCCGAGGTGGCACGCGCCTATGCCGAGGTGAACCTGGCCTTCGGCGACATCGTGAAGGTCACGCCATCGAGCAAGGTAGTGGGCGACATGGCGCTGTTCCTGGTGAGCCACGGGATCTCGATGCGCGAGATCGAAAACCTCGGGCCTTCGCACAGTCTGAACATTCCGAATTCGGTGGCGGATATGTTCCAGGGTTCGCTGGGCGAGCCGCAAGGCGG
>JAYUSQ010000022.1:0-8398 GCA_043755595.1 Acidobacteriota bacterium
TGCCCGACCTTGGCAGCATCACCGATTCGACGGTGCTATCGGGCAAGCTGATTGGCTGGCTGGTGCCGGACCTCGTCGTTTCACACGAAGAATTCCCCGCGCTTCCGGCGGCCAAGATTTTCGCGCGGCCCACCGTGGCGATTCTCGATTTCTTTAGCGCCGCCGATTCGCTCGCCATGCAGAGCTTGCGCTTTGCGGATCGGGTGATCTTCACCGATCGCCGGGGATATTTTGAGGAGCCGGCGTTCTTGCAAGGCAAGGTGTCCTACACCGGGCCGGTGCTGCGCCGATTCGAGTACGCGAGGAAGGATCGCGCCCGCGCGCGCCGTGAGTTAGGTATTGCCGCCGATGCGCTTGTGGTGGCGATGTTACCGGGCACGTGGACCGAGGCGATAGCGCCGATCGCGAAGCAGGTCTGGGGGGCCTTCGCGCAGTTGCCGTCGCCAAAGCATTTGATCTGGCTCGCCGGCGCCGACTTTGCTTCGTTGGCGCCACACGCGCGGGGGAATGTTACGGTAATCGAGCGGGACTATCGTATCGAGCGCCTGATGGTCGCGGCGGACGTGGCAATTACTAAGTCATCGCGTAAGACCGTGATTGAGCTGGAGGCGCTCGGGATTCCGGCGGTGAATATCAGTTACGGGCATAACCCGATGGATGACCGGCGGGCGGCCGCCGTTGCGAGCCACCGTATGATCGCTGGCGGCAAGCTTACGGCGAAGGCGTTGGCGAGTCAGCTAGCCGAATTTGCCGCTATCCGGCCGAAACCGATTCGATGGGCCAACTCCGCCGAGCGAGTGGCGCAATCGATCCTGGCCGCAGCCGGCCCTTAGTTAGATTAGTTTGAAACCGTGCAGGCCTTCGGAGCGGACTCGCCGGCCTTGAGGCGTTTAATTGCAGCCGCTAGATAGGGACTTCCTTGCGTATCGCCCTTAGACTGTGCGCGTTCAAGCGCGGCGATCGTAGCCTTCCGCACTTCAGGATCGTTTGACTCTCCCGCCGCTTCCACCGTGAGCGCAACCACGGCGTTGGGAAACCAGAGATCCACAAAGGCCTTTGGCCCACGCGAGCCCTCCCGGAAGCGATTGCCTTCACCTTTGGCGTGCTTCGAAAGGAGCGCGAACCGATCCCGCAGTTCCTGTTCCATTTGCAGATTCGTGCAAAGACGCGGCGCCGTTCGAAGCAGGTTCCGAAAATCCGGGGCGCGGCTCCTAGTCTGGGGTTTATCGATGTTCATCGCCGTTTCGAATGTGCAGGGGCGGCATCCGTTCGCTACCTGAACGTCGCCCTGAATCGAAAACCGGAGACAGGATTCCGGATGTGACCGGCAAGCCCGCAGATCGGCACGGCCTTTACCGGGAAAGGGCTCACGGCTCACCCCAACCCAGAACGCCTGGCCGAGCGACAGGCCCTCTTTAACGATGTGGCTGCCGACCCACATCGTATTTCCGCAGTCGAAAAACGGGACATCATTAGTGTGGCCCTGAGGATAAGGAGTGTCTCCATCGTGTTGAACGAAAAGCAGCCCCAGAGCGTGACTAAGCTCATGAGCAAGAATGCGCAACTCGGCTCCTTGCTCGATGAAGACGACATCGCCGGCAGGGCACGTCTTATTCTGACCAATCCCGAAAAAGACATTGATGATCGGCTCTTGGTTCAGCTCGGGCTTTCGGAAGTGTGAGTTGACGGCGGCAATTGGACAATTGACATCGTCCCCTCCGTCCGGGTCCAACTTCGGCAACTCGGCCTTAGCCACCCTCTCGATAGTGGCATCGAGCGTAACGCCGGCGCGGCTTTCGTTGAATACCCAGTCCGCGTTCAACACCGCATCGCGCGCGCGCGTCAGTTGCGACGGGGACGCGTGAACCGCAACCTTAACCGGCGTACGCGGTTTCAGAGCAATGACCAATTCCGCGCCCTCGCCCTGACCACAAATACTTGAGCCGGTCAGGTAGGCAACCGAATGGTTGCGGGCGAGCACGGCAACCCGAATCTCTCCTCCGTGCTCTTCAGCATGCGGCAAGGCGGACGGGGCCGGACAACTCCAACAGGGCCCGGAGAGCGTGATCGCCCGCCCGCCTTTCTGAATGACTTCATCCCGGCAACCTTCGCCACCGGCTCGGGTCAAGATGATGCGAGGATCTGCCCCGGGTGAAAGTCCTTCCAGGCGAAGGGTAGCGGCCGCCTGGCCTGACGGTGCGAGGATGAGCCAGACCGTTAGACAGACCGTTACCGTCCAACTAACACTCAAGGTGCCAATCTCCGTGGCTTCCACCGGAGCAGCGGTCGGGTACGGTTGAGATGTTGAAACCCCGGGTGAAGGTTTCATTGTCATTGGAGAACCTCAAACCCGCAGCACGGCGTTGGATGCCCAGGGGCGTATCCTTGACCCGGAAGGTCACGCTTCCGCCCGCCGGAATCTGAACGCCGGACGCCGGATGAGACGAAAATAACGCAGCTGCGCTGGCTGCATCAAACGATACGGTCACGGGTCCAGGGTTGGTGGGGTGAGCACGAAGGACGATATCCTTGTCGTCTCCCTTCGTCACCCTCAAGTGAGCGGGAGTCAGGGTGAGGCACCCTCCATTGATTCTGAGTGTCTGTTGATGCGGCATTAGTATTTCTCCTTTGTTGAACTATGGTTTCGACAAAATTTTTGCAGTGAACGGGCGTAAGTCCACACTTCGCCCCAATGTTTTTTCCGAATAGCCAAGCGACATGGCTTTTCGAGCCAAAGCTACGGCTCGAATAGCATCGCCGTAAACCGCCGATGTCTCGGCCGCACTAATAAGATTTTCCTTGTTCTCCATGCTGACCGCGAGGAAACGATCAATCAGCGGGGCGATAGACTGCCGCCCCTCACCAGATACTGCCTTGTAATGCGCCAGCAGCCCCAAAGCAGTGACGCTCTTCGGGTTAATCCTGACCTCCTCTTCGAGCAAGTGTATTGCGCGACTGAGATTGTCTCTGGCTTTGGCTTGATTGCCAACACGCTTGTACGAAATTCCCAGTTGACCCAGAACCCTCGGCGCACGGGGATTGGCCGCCAGGGCACGCTCGTAGAGGGCCACTGCGCGATCATCCTGGCCCTCAAAGGAATAGATCCGGGCAAGGTTCGTCAACGTGCTTAGCCGATTCGGATCAATCACGAGGGCCTTACTGAGGTGTTCTTTCGCCTTGTCAAATTGGTCCAGTATGAGATAAAAGACAGCCAGATTTACGTGTCCATGAGCGCTGTCGGGGGTGAGGGCTACCACTTTTTGATACTGCTCAATGGCCTTTTCGACTTCTCCGCGCCGCGCGTAATACAGCCCTAGCTGCTTATAGCCCGTCCAATCCCCCGACCGCATCGCGATCGCCTCGCGATACGTCGTCTCAGCCCGGTCATACTGCTTCAGCGCCGAATACGAATTCGCCAACCCCTGCACCGCTTCGTTGTCGCGCGGGTCAAGCTCCACCGCCTTCTGAAACTGCGCGAGCGCCTCCGCATCCCGCCCCGTACCTTGCAGGATACGGCCGAAACTCACATGCGGTCCAGCCAGATTCGCATTCAACTCCAAACCCTTGGTCCCCGCCGCGCCCGCCAACTCCATCAGCTTCGGATCGTTCTCCAGCTTGTACCTGTATAGATAAGCCTCGCCCAACGACGAGTGCGCCAGCGCGAACTTCGGGTCAAGCTCGATCGCCCGCTTCAGCAGCGTCACCGCACTTGCCAAACTTGTGAGCTGATCGTTGCGTTGCAGATACCCTCGCGCCTGCAAGTAGAAATCGTACGCGCCCGGTTCCAGCGCGCTCATCGCCAGTTGCTCACCGGTATGCTTGGCAAGCAACCGCGCGTTGAGCACCTTGGCCAACCGCATCACCGCTGCGTCTTGCAGGCGGAAGGAATTGCTCCGCAAGTCCTGAAGCTGAATCGTCTCAAGCTGCCTCATCCCGTGCGTGTCGATCACAGTCAACAGGAGCCGCACCTGATCGCCTTCGCTCGCAAGAGTCCCCTCCACCGCCGTCGTCGCGCGAAACTTCGTCATCGCGTCGCGTGCGGTCTTGGCATCCTGCGAACGCACTTCGCTCGCGGGCACCACTACCAGCGGCGCGGTTCCTACTTCGAATTGCGAAAGCCGGCTGTTGATCGATTCCATCAGTCCCTGGGCGAAGGCGTTCAACTTCGGGTCGTCACCCGGAACGCGGAGCGGCAACAAGGCCACCTGCTTTTCGGAGGTGTCCTGGTCTCCTCCTTTGCCGCCTCCGTTTCCGAGCCACCCTGTATAGCGGAACACGCCGAGCAGAAGGGCCACGGCCACCGCTAAAAAAACAACTGTGCGCGGCGAAGCCCACCAACGGGGCGCGGCGGGCGGCGGCAGCACAGTTTGAGCCGGAGACGAAACAACATCAACCGGGCGCGTAATCGGGCCCGTCGAAACCGGCATCAGTCCCACTCCGGCCAACGCCGGCGCAATGTCCCCCGCCGCGGGACGCAACGCCGGATCTTTATCCAGACATCGCAGGATCACTTCATTCCAAGCTGCGGAAACCGCGCCAGACTCTTCGGCGGGCGGCGTCGGTTGTTCCACCAAACGCTGCATTGCGTTCTCCAGCGGGCGGCCGCCGGGAAACGCGCGCTTGCCGGTCACCATCTCGTACATCACCAAGCCTAGCGCGTAGACGTCGGAGGCGGGCGTCAGCGGGCGGCCGAGAAGCTGCTCAGGCGACATGTAGTCCGGCGTGCCCCAGTGTTGGCTCGACTGCTGCTGCGACGCGTCGCCGCCTGCCGGTGTCACCGCACGCGCAAGACCGAAGTCGTTGATCACGGCGCGGTCGTTCCCCAGCGATTGGCGCACCACCAGGACATTGCCCGGTTTGAAATCGCGATGGATAATCGACTTCTCATGCAGCGCCGCCAACCCTTCGGCCATTTGGCGAATCAAAGGGAATGCGGCTTCCGGACTCAGCGCGCGCTGCCGGCGCAGGAAGTGGCCGAGCGTTTCGCCGTCCAAAAACTCCATGGTGAGGAAGAGCCGCTTCTCCCCGCCCGGACCCGCCGGGTTGTCAAAGCCGACATCGAACACGCGGCAAATATTCGGGTGCGTGACCTGGCGCGCCAACTGTACTTCGCGCCGGAACCGGTTGATGAATTCCGGATCGTCCAGCAAATCGGGCCGGATGATTTTCACCGCCACCTGGCCTCCCAACTCGCGGTCCTCGGCTTCGTAGACTTCGCCCATGCCGCCGCGGCCCACGTAACGGCGAACCTCAAAGCGCCCGGCCAGCAACTGGCCTTTCTCCAACGTGTGGAGCGGGCGAGCTGCAATCAACGACGCGGTCGCGGTTTCGTCGCCCACTTGCTCCAGCAGCTCTTCTACTTCGCGGCGCAACTCCGCATCGCCGCCGCACGCTTGGTCAAGGAACGCCCCGCGCTGCGACTCCGGCAACTCCGCCGCGTCGGCAAAAATCGATTTCAGGTTATCCCAACGGTCGGCTTTCATCGGCCGGCTTCAGACCCATTTCCTCCCGCAACCAAGCGCGGGCGAACGTCCATTCGCGCTTGACGGTCCGGGGAGAGACCTTCAAGACAGCCGCGCTCTCTTCAATGGAGAGACCTCCGAAAAAACGTAGCTCGATGACCTGACTGCTCCGCGCGTCTTTCTCCGCAAGCCGCTGCATGGCGTCGTCAAGCCGGATGAGCTCCGCCGGACGGCCAGGCTCGTAAACCAAACCCTCGTCCAACTGCAATACATCATACCCGCCTCCGCGCTTATCCGCTACACGGCGTCTCGCGTGGTCGACGAGAATACGGCGCATCACGCTAGCGGCCACGGCGAAAAAATGCGCGCGGTCACGCCAATCCATGGCGGGCAGGTTGGCTAACTTCAGGTAGGCTTCGTTAACTAGCGCGGTGGTTTGCAGCGTGTGGCCTTGGCGTTCGCGCCGCATGTGGCGTGCGGCGATCACTCGCAGTTCCTGGTGAACCTGATTGATCAACTCCGCGCGCGCCGCTTCGTCCCCCGCTTGAAAGCGGCGGAGCAATGCCGTGATTTCCTCCGATTCCGGCATGGGTTTGCTGCGAGGGGCAACTTGAGGCAAGAAGCCGCCCCTCGTAAAAAAACGGATACTGACTAGCTGGCAGCAGGGGCGGCGGTCGCGGCCTTCGCCATGTCCTTCGTCATTTTGTCCGAACGTTTTTTCATCTCCTTGGGGTCCACATCTTCAATATGCGTACCGATGCCCCAGATGTTGCCGAACGGATCTTCGATGGTCCCATAACGGTCGCCCCAGAACATGTCGCTGAGTGGCATGCGGGTGACCGCGCCCGCCTTCAGGGCCTTGGCCGCGACAGCGTCGCAATCGGGAACATACATGAACAACGTGAGCGGCGAGCCTCCCAACGACTTCGCCGATTTCTTGCCCATGCCGGGCATCTCATCGCCTACCATCACGCGAGCGTCGCCGATCTGAATTTCGGCATGCATGATGGAGCCTCCGGGCCCTTTCATCCTTAGTAGTTCTGTGGCGCCAAACGCCTTCTTGCAGAACTTGATAAACCCGTCGGCGTCTTGAACCGTGAGCGAGGTCGTAACGGTCTGGTAACCCTTTGGTACTGGTCGGACTTTTTTTGCCATAGCCTTCAGATCATACCGCCACGAATGCCACGGTGGCTAGAGTGTTTCGCGCTGGAGAAGCGACTATTTGCGAATTCTTGCCAACCGGAACGTTAGCGGCCGTCGTCGGCAACCGAAAAGCCGGGAACGATCAACGGTGAAGAAATCGAGGGCGCAACGGGTTTGACGTGGATTCTGTCGACGGCTGCCGCCGCTACCGGCTCAGGCTCCGGCGCTGATGCAGGCGCCGATTCTTGCTCTGGCTCTGGGGCAGCCGGGAGCAAAGGTCGTGTCTGCACACCACCGCCGTCCGCCACCTTGCGGAGTACCGGGAACGGGTTGACTGCTCCACCGCCTCGGAGGATTTGAAAATGCAAGTGCGGCCCGGTGAATCGCGCATTTCCGGTATTGCCAACATAGCCAATCAGTTGGCCTCGTAGGACGGGCATGCCTTCGCTGACGCCTTCGGCATAGGCAGACAAGTGAGCATAGTAGAAACGGTTTTGTCCGGCGGCGTCCGCCAAGTACACAGCAATACCGCCCAACGCACTGGTGTTGAGTTTTTCGACGAAGCCGTCAACGCAGGAGTAGAGCGGCGTACCTACCGGCCGCATAATATCGATCGCTTGATGGACACGGCGGCCGACGCGCGCCGCGAAAAAGGAATCGCGTAGTTCGTTGGCTGCCATGTCGGGCAAAGGAGGAGCCATCTCGGGAAACGTCGAGAGGTCGGGTTGGGTGTAGCGCGCCGCCAGCAGACGCGAAGGAGAAATCATCGCTCCACGCCGCCTGACCACGCGCGGCTTGGCGGTGGTCTTTTTCTGGCCTCTCACTAAGGTTCCGGCCGCAGACTTCCGGGCGGTAACCTGAGTACGTTTGGGTGCTGGCTTGGCCAGCGGGGCGGCCGAAAGGACCACTCCTGCTATCAGCAGGGAGAACAACTTGATGCCCATAGATCCTGACAGCGTAACACAGATCACATTGCCATTTGGAAGGGATAAGCCGTTGATTCAAACCGGGGTCAACGCGGTTCGGCGATGCCTGGACACCGCGCTGATGGCCAAGGGCTACTCCTGGATCCGGTGCTCCGCGCGCCACAACGCCCGAATTACTTAGGGAATACGTAGTTTTCCGCCCCAGGGAGCCCCGCGATTGACCCACTCTGTAAGGGTCGTAATGTCCTTCGAGCTGAGCCTTGGGCCGGGCGGCATTTTCGGTTCGCTGTTGTGGCGGATGGCACGAATCAGCACGCTACGCTCCGGATCCCCGGGAACGATCGCCGGGCCACGTGGTCCGCCCTTCAGCAGGCTATCCCGATCGAGGAACGAAACGCCGCCGTCCTTGAGCTCCTGGTTGTGGCACCCCAGGCAGCGCCGCGTGAGGATCGGCGCGACCCGGCGATCGAAAAAGCGCGCGTCCTTAAGCGACGTCTCCTGGGCCATGGCGACAGCAAACCCTATGGCGAACAGACCCGCGGCCAGCAGCTTCACTCTACTTCTTCTGCCCGACGCCAAACTGGCTGTTGGCTTGGATGACTTTGCCCTTCGTGATCACCATGTCCAGCATCTTTTCGCTATGCACCGGGCGGCCGGTTTCATCGGTGAGCGTCGCGATGATCTTCTTGGTAGCGACGTCGACGATTTCGCCCGTCGACGAATAGCCGAATTTCCCATCGAGGCTAAAACTCCACCAGCCTGGAGCCTCACGCAGCTTGATGCTCACCATCTGCTTGGGCGGCATCACGGTGTTGTCGAAGACATGCACGAACTCGTTGTGACCGTCCACCACCCAGAGTTCCTTCT
>JAYUSQ010000023.1:0-27937 GCA_043755595.1 Acidobacteriota bacterium
ATCAAGGGCAGTTGGGATGTGGAAGGCGGAGGCGCACTTATCAA
This sequence comes from Acidobacteriota bacterium, assembly GCA_043755595.1. GTDB lineage: Bacteria > Acidobacteriota > Terriglobia > Bryobacterales > Bryobacteraceae > VFZP01. Next base: position 45 of record JAYUSQ010000023.1, read on the forward strand.
TCAGGCGGTCCATCAAGTGGACGTCTTGTTGTGGTTGATTGGACCAGTCAAGGAAGTGTTCGGCTATTGGCAGTTGGGCGCGCTCCACAAGATTCAATCCGAAGATGTCGTGACCGCGATCTTCCGCTACGCGAACGGCGCGCAGGGCGTCATTCAGGCGGCAACGGCTTTTTATCCCGGCTACTCTGAGCGCATCGAAATTCACGGAACCAAGGGCACGGCCGTGTTGACCGGCGACAAGCTGACAACCTGGGACGTAGCCAACGATAGCGGCGATCCGGCCCCGGTCGAGTCGGTCGTGAAGTCGGGCGCGTCTGACCCCATGGCGATTCCGCTCGCGCCGCTTGAGCGGCAATTTACCAATTTCGGCAACGCCATCGGGAATGGGACTGAGCCGTTGGTTTCGGGCGAAGCCGGTTATCGTTCACTGGAGTTTGTCCAAGCCGTCTACCGGTCCTGCCGGGAAGGGCAGAAGGTCATCCTTGGGTAGCGGAGTGGCGCCCGGCGCGTGGAAGATCCGTGTGCCGGCTTCGAGCGCGAATCTGGGCCCGGGCTTCGATGCGTTGGGTCTCGCACTCAGCGTCTACTTGAACTGCCGTTTCCGGCCGGCCGCGCAATTGAAAATCTCCGTGCGTGGCCGTGATGCCGATCTGATTTCAAGCGGCGAGGATAACTTTATCTGGCAGACGGCGCTGGGCGTGGCGCGCCAAGTGGGCGCCATTCTTCCGCCCGTGGAACTGGAGGTCGATAACGACATTCCACTCGGCAAGGGTCTGGGCTCCAGCGCGGCTGCGTTGACGGCGGGCGTCGTGATTGCCAGCAAAATGCTGAATCTCGGTTGGAAGCCGCTGCGTGTCCTTGGCGAAGCGGCTCGCATCGAAGGCCACCCCGACAATGTCGCCGCCAGTGTCTTGGGCTCGATGGTGGCGACTGCGATGGATTCCGAAGGCTTGGCCCGCGCGGTGCGCATCGATCTTCACGAGAAGTATTGCGTCGGCGTCGTCGTGCCGGATTTTGCCTTGCCCACCAAGCAGGCGCGTGCCGTGCTGCCGTCGGGCTATTCCAAAGAGGACGTGATTTTCAACGTGCAACGCGCGGCGTTGTTGGTGGCGGCGCTCGCCACTGGGACGACCGCTGCTTTTCCGTCGGCGCTCGAAGACCGGCTGCATCAACCCTATCGCGCAGCGCTGGTGCCCGGTCTCGAAGAGATTCTGAAGCTGCGTGCTCCCGGCCTACTGGGTTGTGCGTTGAGCGGCGCCGGCCCGAGCGTGCTGGTCTTTTACGAGAAGGGCTGCGAGGAAGTGTGCGATCTCGTCCGTCAGGTTTTTGCACTACGGGGACACGCCTCGGAATTGATGCGGGCTAGCGTGGCCCAAGAAGGCTTCACGATGCAGGAGGACACCGAACCGTGGCAATAGGAGCGAAAGCACTCGCAGCGCTGGGGCTGCCGGAGGGCGATCCCGCGGACTGCCCGTCATCGACGAAACGTTTTCCCGATGGCGGCGAATATCGCATCGAGATTCCGAGCACCGAAAGCGCCAAGGCCCTGACGGTCGTGCTTGAAGAAGGCGCCAAGCGCAATGTGCCTGTTCACCGGGTTTCGCAAGGCAGCGGCATCATGCTGATGACCGACGACGAAATCCTGGAGATGCTCGCTATTGGCCGTGCGAAGAAGATGGAAGTGAACCTGTTCATCGGGCCGCGGGGAACCTTCGATGTGGGAGCGCAAGTATTCTCGCCCGCCGGCAAGGCTCTCGGCTTAAGCCTGCGCGGAGCCGATCAGTTGAACTTTGCGCTGCTGGATTTGCAACGCGGCGTGGAGTTGGGGTTGCGCAGCGTTTTGGTTTCCGATATCGGCAGCCTGCAAGTGATCGGCAAAATGCGTGAGCTCGGTGAATTGCCGAAGAACCTGATCATCAAAACGTCGGTGATGATGGCGCCCTGTAATCCGGCCAGCGCCAAGCTGCTGGAAGATCTCGGCGCGGACACGATTAATATTCCATCCGACTTGACGTTGCCGCAAATCGCGAGCATTCGGCAAGCTTTGCGTGTGCCGATCGATTTCTACGTGGAAGCACCGGACAACATCGGCGGCTTCATTCGCTACTTTGAAATTCCAGAATTGATTCGGGTCGCGGCACCGGTGTATTTGAAATTCGGCCTGCGCAATTCGCCCGACATCTATCCGTGCGGCACTCATATTGAGAACACCGCGCTAGCGTTGTCGCGTGAACGTGTTCGCCGCGCGCAGATCGCTTTCGAGATGATTGGCCGCTATTGCGCCTATGCCAAGATGTCACCGCTGGGCGCGGCCGACCTGGGAATCCCCGAAGCACCACAACGCGCCGGCGGTGCGAAGGTAAAGGCGGCCGGGAGCAAGCGCGGGCGTCGCTAAAATCTCTTCGCCCAGATCGTTGACGGCCAAAAGCTTCTGTTCGGGCCCCGCTTCCAGTACGCTCACCACCCCCGAGTGGCTTGCGATGATCACCTTGCCGTCCGCAGCGATGGGTGAGGCGTAGTAACGATCGGACGCTGCGCGCAATCTCGCTTGTTTGTGGAGCTTCCCCGTCGTGGCGTCCAGCGTCGTGAGGATCCCCGATTCATTCACCAGGTAGATCACGCCGCGATAGACGAGCGGAGATGGCAGCTGTGGAATCGACCGTTGAAATTTCCACCGTAACACCGGGCGCGCGCCGGAGATGTCGAAGGCCAACAGCGCGTTTTCGGCTTGCATCGTTCGCCGGTACAGCGCCCATTCCTCTTCATTCACTTGCCCGTTGGAATCGAGATCGATGTACTCAAAGTTGCTCCGGCTGCGCGGCGTGGGCGCTTCCGCTTTCGAAATCATGCCGTCTTTATCGGCGTCGCTGGCGGGCAATACCTCTGCAAACGGAGGAATCGCCGGCAGCCGGCCCTGGTCGTTATCGGGCGTGTTGAAGCCGTGGATATAGATCGTCGAGCGGTCCACGACGGGAACCGATTTCATTTCGCTCGGCAACCCTTCGGCCGTCCAGGCAATTCGTCCGGTCCCGACCTCATAGGCGTCCATGCGAAACGAACCCGGCGCAATCACCAGCTTGCCCAACATGATCGGTGTGGAGTGGCCGCTGATCGCTTCGGGCCGCGCGGTGCGCCAGAGTTGTTTGCCGTTGGCCGGATCGAAAGCTGCGATAAACGAGTCTTTCGATTGATCGCAGACGAGAATGATCTTGCCCTGAGTCACGATCGGCGACGCGCCCATGCCATAAAAATTCGTGAAAGGCCCCATGGGGATTCGCCATCTCTCGCTGCCATCGCGATCGTATGCCACCAAACCGAAGTCGCCGAAAAACGCAATGACCCGGTTGGATGCCAGCGCTACAGAGGCGGCCGAAGCGTGATTTAGTTCGTGCAGCTTTTCGGTGCGCACCCTAGAGACCCCGCGACGCCACAATACGCGCCCGCTTGTGCGGTCGAGGCAGAGCGTCACAAGTTCGCCCTTGTCTGCTGCGGTCAGGAAGATCCTCTGTTCATCGAGCACGGGCGAAGAAAGGCCGGCTGGTAGCTCAGTCTTCCAAACCAGATTCTTCCCCGGTCCAAATTCAGCGGGAAACGCGGCGGACTCAAAAACGCCGGAGCCGTTGGGGCCCCGGAAACGATCCCAAGTTTCGGCCAAGACCGGAAGGGCAGCTAGCAAAAGCAGAACGATCACTTCTGAATGATAGCGATCTCTACGAAACTGGGAAGTACTCAAGCGTCACTCCCGGCGCCAAGGAGGACAGCACCGCTACTGTAGCGTCGTGTTGGCTGGCGAGCGTCGGGACTTCGACCAGCACTGCGCGAACGATGGCCGCTGCCGGGCTCAATGCGCCACTCATATTCATCAATGCGATCGCAGACTGAAGCGGAGACATGCTGGGATTGTGGGCGGCATTTTCCGCGTAACGGCCCGCAAAAATGGCCCCGTCCGCCGTTTGCAGAGCGACTCCGGAAAAGTTCTTCGTGTATGGCGCATAGCAAGCATTCGCGGCAGCCGCTGCCGCTTGGGCCAGTGGATCTGGATTGGAAAGCGTGACTCCATTGCTCTGGGGTTGCATAAGCCCGCCGTTTACACCGAGGTCATTCGGGCCAAAAGCGTCCGGGAGGAAATATGTTAGCGGATTGCTTCGCGGCGGGGCCGTGCCTTGTACTGCCACAAGAATTTGCATTGCTTGCCCATTCACAACCTCAAAGAGAAATTGCCGGCAATAACCGCAAGGCGCGGCGGAAACAGCTAAACGTGATATGCCCCGCTCGCCGTTGAGCCAGGCATTGGCCATACCTGCTTGCTCGGCGTGTATGGAGAAACTGAGCGCCTGATGAGTGAACTCGATATTCGCGCCCAGGTACAACGCCGGCGTCTTGGATGCGTTGGTCAGACCCGCGGCGACGGCACCCACCTGGAATTTCGAAATCGGCGCTCGCGCATAGGCAGCGGCAAGCGGCAGCAGCATGATCATCAGCCGATCGATGTCGCTGCACTTCATCCGCCCCATGATCTCTTCGACCATCGGCCCCGGTAGCAAGCCCTGCCTGGCCGGAATCTGTTGCAACAGCGCCTGCACCGGCTCTGGGAAGTGCGCGCCGGCCGCCGCGAATCGTTCCTCGGGCGAGGCCATCTAGCGTCCGCCGCGTCCTATCGCGACCACGTGTCCGCGCGTTCGATAGTACAACACGCCTTCGTCCGCGGCAGGCGTCGCCATTGTGATTTCTCCCATCCTGTTGGTTGCCAACAGTTCGAATTTGATCCCCGCCTTGACGACGTACACCTCGCCTTCCTCGCTGGCGAAATAGAGTTTGTCTCCCGCCGCGACCGGCGAAGAACTGAAGCCCGTCGTGCCCCCGCCCAGCCGTCGCTCATAGTGCTTCTGGCCGGTGTGAGCGTCGTAAACTTTCAGGATCCCGCGATCCGAGCAGCTGTAGATCAGATCGCCAAGCACCAGCGGCGTCTGCATGTAAGCGCCATTCTTCGGCTCGCTCCAAACGACGCCGGCGCTGCTCCGCGCATTCGCGGCCGGTGTGATGTCGCCCGTGGCGCCGGGCTTGATCGCGTAGAGGGGTGCGCCGCCGCCATGAGCGTTGGTGACGTAGATCAATCCATGCGCAAACAATGGAGTCGGCACGGGGATATCGCCTGCGCTCGCCAGACGCCAAAGCTCCTTGCCCGTCGTGAAGTCGTAACTGGCGATGCATGGCCAACCGTTCATCACCACCTGCGTACGGCCGTCGTGATCGATCGCCGCTGGCGTCGACCAGCTTTGGCTGGAAACTCCGGCGCGTGAGGTTCGCCACAATTCACGGCCATCCTGGGCCGACAGCGCGGCGGCGAAAGGACTGCCTTTTACGTCGCACTGTATCAGTATGGTGTCTTTGTGCAGCACCGGAGAACTCGCAAAGCCCCATTGCAAATCGAAACCGGCGGGTGTATTGACCAGCGTGCCAAGGTCCTTTTTCCAAAGCAAACGGCCATCCAGCGAATAGGCGTAGAGTCCTTCGGAGCCGAAGAAGGCGGCTAGACGTTTGCCGTCGCACGCGATTGTCGTGTTGGCGTGCGTGGCTTTGGTGTGACGCAGTGCCCGCGGCCCGCCTTGACGCGCTGTCACGCTCCAGGCGATCTTGCCGCTGGCACGATTGAGCGCGTAGATTCGCCATGTCTGCTCTCCCGCGTCCTCAGCCGAATCGCCCGCGCCATAGAGGCCAACCTTGAGCGGCGCCTCGCCGGCTTTGGCAACGGCGGTCGCGGCAAACAGCGTGTCGCCCCAAAGGATTGGACTTGAATGGCTGAGTCCTGGTATCGGAGTTTTCCACCGTACGTTGCGCGGCGGCCCTGCGTCGGCGTCGGCATTCCAACCGGTAGGCGCGTCGCCTCCGGCGGCGATCCCGGTGGCATTAGTTCCTCGAAAAGTGGGCCAATTCCCGGCCATGGCCGCAGAGGCCGGTAAGAAGAATGCGCGTCGGGTCACATCAACATTCTAAGCATGATATTCTCGGCGAGTATGAGCTTGCTCCTCGCCGTGGCCCTGGTGATCCCGACTTTCAACAAGGACGTCGCGCCGATTTTCTTCGCGCGTTGCGCTGGATGCCATCGCCCGAACGACATTGCTCCGATGTCGCTGCTCGACTATAAGTCGGCCAGGCCTTGGGCCAAGTCGATCAAGGCCGCTGTCGCCACCCGCAAAATGCCGCCTTGGTTCGCCGATCCGCGCTTCGGACATTTTTCCAACGACGCGCGCTTGAGCGATGCCGAACTGAAGACGATCCAGGCTTGGGTGGATGCTGGCGCCCCAGAGGGAAAGGCTCAGGACCTGCCAGCGGCGCCCCGGTTTGTGGATGGTTGGGCGATGGGCCAGCCCGGCGCCGTAATCGATATCGGCGTGGATCACCAGGTCGCACTCGGTGAAGACGCCTACGAACATTTCGTCGTGCCCACGAATTTCAAAGAAGGCCGTTGGGTGCGAGCTGCCGAAATTAAGCCAGGCAACCGGCAAGTGGTCCATCACGTCCACGTGCTGCTGGTGCAAGATAATCTCGAAGCGATGTCGGCGGCGTCCACCAGTAACATGCCCGCGCTCTCGAAGTTCCTCTTAAAGGAAGGCAAGTTGAGCCGCATCAGGAAAGATGCTCCTGTCTGGAATGACGCGTGCGCGTGCAAGCTGCCGGAGTTGCCTTTCCTGACCGGTGGCCAGGAAGGTGGACTCGCCGCGTTTCTGCCAGGACGGCCGCCTGACCAATTTCCAGAGGGCACGGCGAAGTGGGTGCCTGCCGGGGCCAAACTCGAATTCGTGATTCACTACGCACGCGTCAATGGCAAGCCGCAGCGGGATCGCACCAGCGTTGGACTGTATTTCCTCGACGGGCCGCCGCGACAAGCGCTACGCCGGATGGATCTGCGTAATTTCTTCATGCAGATTCCGGCGGGTGAGCCGAATCATGAAGTGCGGCGTTGTTACGATTTTGACAGCGACCGCTATCTCATCTCCTTCACTCCGCACATGCACTATCGCGGCAAGGACGCGGTGTATGAACTGATCAGGCCGGACGGCAAGCGGGAAACGTTGCTGGCCGTGCCTCGCTACGACTTTAATTGGCAACTCGTCTACCGGCTCAAGGAGCCGATGTTCGTTCAACAGGGCAGCCGCTTGATGGTCACGGTTCACTACGACAATAGCCCGAATAACAAAGCGAACCCGGATCCAAAGGAAACCGTCCGATGGGGCGACAAGAGCGAAGAAGAGATGATGACCAGCTGGATTGAATACTTGGAAGCTGCGCCGCAGTCCAAAGGTACGGCCTCGGAATCGGCCCGGGCGCGCTGATGTGGGTCTGGTTGTTGGCCGCAGCTTCTACGGCTCTGGCGGCCGGCATTGAACGGCACGAGGTATTCACGGCGGACTCCGGCGGCTATGCGATCTATCGAATTCCTGGCATCGTCGTGACGGGGCGGGGAAGCGTGCTGGCATATTGCGAGGCGCGCAAGAGCGACCGGGGCGATTGGAATGCCATCGATATCGTGATGCGGCGCAGCGCCGATGGGGGCCGGACGTTCGACGCCATGCGTAGCATTGCCAGTGTCTCTGGACCGCATCGCAAAAATCCGGTCGCGCTGGCGCAGGGCTTGGCGGCGGCCGGCGACGTCACTTACAACAATCCGGTCATGATCCCCGACAGGCGGCGGCCCGGAACCGTGCATATGGTGTTCAACCTCGAGTACATGCGAGCGTTCTACCAGCGGTCAGAGGATGATGGGCGGAGTTGGTCGAAGCCCGTCGAAATCACTGCTGCGTTCGATGCCTTTCGGCCCGAGTATGACTGGAAGGTTCTGGCGACCGGACCCGGCCATGGAATTCAACTGCGGAACGGGCGCTTGCTGATTCCGGTCTGGCTATCGACGGGAACCGGTGGGCACGCGCATCGGCCCTCGGTTGTCTCGACGATTTTCAGCGACAACGGCAGCGCGAGTTGGCAGCGCGGCGAGATCGCTATTCCGAATACTGAGGAGTGGGTGAATCCAAACGAAACGTCGCTGGTCGAACTGAGCGATGGGCGCGTCATGTTGAATGCGCGCAGCGAATCGCAGGCCGGCGCCGGCTAGTGGCGATCAGTGCGGATGGGGCGCGTGGCTGGTCGAGGCCCATCTTTGACGAAGCGCTGCCCGACCCGGTTTGTTTTGGGAGCCTGGCGCGTCACCCGCTTGCTGGAATCTTGTTTGTGAATCCGGATAACCAAATCGATCGCGCGCGCCGTAATGTCACGGTGCGCTTGAACCGCGACGATGGCAAGACGTGGCCCGTGAAGCGTTCTCTTGAGCCAGGCGGGTCAGGCTACGCCGATATCGCGGTGGCCCAGGACGGCGCCGTATTAAGTCTGTACGAGCGGAACGAGGAAGTCGGTGGCCGCTGGCGGACGCAGGCGCTGGTGCTGGCTCGCTTCTCGATCGACTGGTTGACCGAAGTCCCTAGGTGATTGGCCGCGCCAACTTCGCCTGCCGATGAATCGCGTCGAGCACCTCGGTGATTTCGGGATCGAGAAGCGCACTCGGCACAAACGGGCCAGCCGGTGGTAGTTAGACTTCCGCATCAGATTCGGCAGGCCCAGCCGCTCATAGTAATCGGCGAACAAGCGATCTAGAAATGCATCGGTGGCTTTCGTCTCGCGCCACCAGACGTCATTCAAATCACCAAGCGCGACTGGGGGGACCAACCTCTCGATGCATTCGCGCATTACTTTGTCGTCTGACCCGGCGAAAGCCAACAGGGTTTCGGGCTGACACAGATAGTTCTCGATCTCGCGGCGCCGCCACATCCGCTCGTCCAGGGCGGACGTGGGTTTCAGTTCGCGATCCAGCCGGTCACAAATCAAAACGCCTGCGAGATCGCGCTTCGCCTCGCGCAATCCATGAAAATGGTCGCGCGCTTTTTGCGGTTGATTCTCCACGTAGTGAACGAATGGGCTAGCGAGATCTTCTTGCGCCGGATGATCGAGGAGACGCGCGAATGCTTGTAGTATCGCCAGATCCGTCGATCCCTCCAGGTAAAGAACCCAACCTCGCTGCTCGGCTTCGTAATATTGTTCGAAGCCAATTTCTTTGAGAGCCTTCAACGTCTGCGTGCCCCGGTCGTCGATACGATGAGGTTTGCCAACGAAGGATACGACGACATCGCGATCAGCCGCCTCATTGAGGATGACTTCCGAATGAGTCGCGACGATAATCTGGCTCCCAGCCTTCGCGGCCGCCGCCGTTAACTCGCCATACATCTGCCGCTGACGAAGAATCTCCAGGTGAGCGTCGGGCTCGTCGAGCAGGATGACGATAGCCGGGTTGAGCGCCATGAAGGTTAACAGCAGAAGAGTTTGCTGGAGGCCTCGCCCGGCGCAGATCAGGTCGAGTTCCGCCCCGCCAAGTTCACGGTAAGTCAGCGAAATTCCTTGCTTAGGCCTCAAGATCGGACTGCCGAGGCGCACGCCAAAGAGCCGTGTTATCGACTCGACGATTTCGTCCCAGACGCCCGCCTCGAGGGCGCGGTAACACAGGTTGCGCAGCAGTTCGCCGGTTCGCCCTTGTCCAAGCAGGAAGTTCAATTCGTCCGGCTGCTTCAGAAACTCCCGATCAACCAGCCCCGACATCGACGGCAGAAAGACCACATCAATCCCATCGGACTCTGGTGGCAACTCAATCGGTGGGCTTTCACATGTCAGAGACTCCTCGTTCTCGTAGTGAAAAACTAGTCCAACTACCCAAGCCGGCGCCGTTAATACGATTTCGATTGGCCGGAATTCATCCCGCTCCTGGCGGGAAGCAACTCCATTTCTCCAGAGTAGATCGCAGACTGGAACAGGGGCGGTGACTAGATCCATGCGGTTGAGAACTGCCTGTGCTCCGCTCATCGGTTTCCAGCCCCTCCAACGTTGCAACCCCAGATACCAAAGCGAAATCGCCTGAAGCGCTGTAGTCTTCCCGGAATTATTCGGGCCCACGAAAACCACCGGGCTCCCGAGCTCGATCTCCACGTCCTCGAACCGCTTGAAGTTCTTAATCGAAAGCTTAGTCAACATCGGGGCGATGCGGCGCTACGCCTTTAATATCTGCTTGCGCAGCGCATCCACTTCCCCTCGCAACGCTCCGCCATACAATCCCGAATCCGCCTTCCAGGAAATCGCGTTGAAGCCCATCTTCACCCATTGCTCAGCCTGTTCCATCGAACTCGGTTGAATCCCCGCCAGTTTGCCGTGTTTGCGCGTCACCGCGACAACCTGCTCCAGCGCGGCCAAAAAATCCGGATGCTGAAACTGCGCCGGTATCCCCATCGACTGCGAGAGATCGAAGTGGCCGACCCACAAACAGTCGATCCCGTGCGTCGAGGCGATCGCCTCTAAATTCGCCATGCCGATGGGCGATTCAATCTGCGCGACGATCGTCGTGTTCTCATTGGACTCTTTGAAATACGCCGTAGGATCGGGATTCAAGTAGTCTGTATGCGCCGAGCCCAGTCCCACGCCGCGCTTGCCCATCGGAGCGTACTTCACTGAGTTCACGGCCAGCCTCGCCTGCTCCGGCGTCTCCAGATTCGGAATCATCACGCCCAGTGCGCCGCCATCCATCACGCGCGCCATGAAGTGGTAGTGGCAACCGGGCACGCGCACGAACGGTGCGATATCGGTCGCCTTAAACCACGCAATCAAGTCCGCCACTTTGTCGACATCGAACTCGGAGTGCTCCATGTCGATCAGAACGAAGTCCAGGTTCGCGCTTTCGAGAATCTTCGCCACGCCCCGCGTCGAGAACTCCCAAATCATATGACCCACGGGGATCCGGCCGGCCGCGACGGCTTGCTGCAGTTTGTTTTTTTTCATTGGTTCCGATCCACGGACGCCGTTAGGCGTGAACGATGTCGCCGGCTTCCCGGAAAATCTCCGTCAGGTCGCCATGATCGTCGAATTCAAACTTCAGCGGCCCTTCCAGGATTTCACAGATCGGATTCGCCTTGATCATCGGCAATAGGTTCTCGCTGACCAGCGCGCGATTTACTTCCATCGTATTGCGGATTCGGCAAATGGTCACGTCGCCCAGATTGAGCTTGCCGACCGTCGGCATCATCACTTCGATGCATTCGCGGTCGGTCGGAAAATGCACCGGCGTACGAATCGCGGCGGGCGTCGAAGCCGTCAGCGAATTAATGCGCGTCGGCTTCCAGTCGATCTTGCCCAGCAGCCGGTCGCTAATCACGTCGGCCATGCCGAGGCCCACCGCATTGCCGTAGGAGTTGCTCGAAATATCGCGGACGAAAATTCGCTCGATCGCCGGCGCGCCGGGCCAGCAATTCGCCAAGCCCGTCACCGACCGATTGGCCACCTTGGTGTCCATGCCTGCGCCCGAAATGTTCTTGCCAATCTCGTCGAGGATCAGAATGTCGACATTCGGAACCGGAATATGACCCTGCCAGCTTTTGACCAGCGCCAACAATTCTTCCTCGCGTTGCTCCATCGCATGGACCGGCACCGCCGCCAGCTTGCCGGTGTTGTGATTCGCGTCTTCGAGAATCGCCAGGCCACCCAAAATCTTGCCTGACCCCAGCACCTGCCGGCCCACTGCGCGAATTACGGTTTCAAGGCCAAGCTTGTAGGCGTACGTGTGATAGCGTTGCGCGCCGGCGAATTTGCCGAGTCCGATCGCCATCATCTTGAACAAGCCCGATTCGATCTTGCCCGCGAAATCGGTGTGCCACTTGACGCGCCCCACCAGCATCACGCCGTCGGACTCAAATGCGTTGCGGTCCATAAACGCTTCGATGCCGTCGGCCGTCTTGCCGAGCGATACGACTTCCAGCGAACTAATGACCGGGCAGCCTACTGTCGCTTCGTGAACCCCATAGTGCGCCAAGACATCGGCTTGGCCCTCGGCGGTCGCCGCGCCGTGCGATCCCATGGCCGGGAAGATGAATGGCTTCATGCCCTTCGACTTCCAATAGTCGACCACGGAACGAACAATCGTGGAAATATTCGCGATGCCTCGTGACCCCACGCCAATCGCGACCTTCGAGCCTGGCTTCAGGTTCGCGCCGATTCCGGCCGCCCCCAACTCTTGGTGCACCGTAGCCGCGATGTCGGCCACGCGGCGGTCTGGAAAATTCTGACGGACGAGGTACAGGCGCGGGAAATCCATATCTATGGAATTATTTCACGCTCTGCCAGCCCGGCGCAAAGTGGCGCTTTGCCCTTACTGCTCCCACTCCTTCGACAAAATCCGCGCGTACTCACCCGACGCAAACAAGTCGAAGTCGAAATCGTCGGCCGGCAGCTCCGGAAAGACCGTCGAATGCTGGCGGCACAGATACAGATGATCGGCGTAGCGGTAGTAGTGTCGAATGAACTCAGAGGAAAGAATCTCACGTTCCGGCACCGCAGCCAGAATGCAGTTCAGCGCCAAGGCACGTTGGAAGATCGCGCGGTAATCGGCGACGCCCCACTGCTTGAGCTTGGCGACAACCTTGGCGGGCGGATTGTCCACCAGATAGGCGCAGAAGCTTTGGAACTTGTAGCCTTTCTCGGCCAGTTCCGTATTGGTGTCGGTGTATTCCTGACACTGTTCGATCCAGCGCATTAGATCGCGGCCCACATAGAATAGCATACGGATCTCGCAATACCGGCCGTCCAGTAATCTCCGTTCCAGCTCTTCGTTGGTCAGCTCACCCGTTGGCAGCAGGCCTTGGAGCATCAAGCTCGCCCGTGAACTTTCCACCAAACGGCCTGGGCCGCTCGAGTCCGAAAACGGATGCAGGATCAACGGAGGAAGGGTCCATGTCCGGCTTCTAACGGAACGAGATGTTTCAATCGCCATGTGTGCCTACGATCTTATCGGTCTTTCTAAAAACAGACATTAGCGCAAGAAGTTCATTGTATAAGTACTCATGCCTGGAACCAGTCACTTAGGCTGAACGCCTTACTTTCGGCGCTCCAGTAGTACGTCGGCCTCGATAGTTTGCCCTGCGCGCTGCACCTTTACCTTAACAGTATCGCCCTGTTGCTTGGCTCGCAGCGCGTAGGTGAAGTCGTAGAGGTTGTCGATCTTCTTGCCATCAAACTCGGTCATCATGTCGCCGGCCTTCAGGCCCGCTTTACCCGCCGGCGAACCCTCGCGCACGTCGGCAAACTTGACGCCGCCTTTGGTCTCCGCCATGTCCGGGATCGAGCCGAAGTAGGGACCGTAGCCGCTGCCTGACGAAGAACCGGCCGCGCTGACAGGGCGGGGAGGCGGTGCAACCCGCACGAATTGAGGCCTCGCTTCGTCGCTCGCCAGCCGCGTGGTGGCCGCCGCAATCACGTCCAGCAATTTCACCGCTTCGGGCGCATCGATCTTGTCCCAGGTGTCGGACGGCTTATGGTAATCGGCGTGCAGCCCGCTGAAGAAAAACAGCACCGGAACTTGCTTGGTCGTGAAAGACGTGTGGTCGGACGAACCATAGCCGCCTGAGTCGGACTTCTCTAGCGTGAGCGTGCTTCCTTTGCTGACATCGTCGATCAATTGATTGAAAGACGCGCCGGTGCCAAGCCCGCCCAGATACACTTTGCCATCGCGAATACGCCCGATCATATCCATATTGAGCATGGCAACCGTGTTCTCAATCGGGATCTTCGGATTGTTCGCGTAGTAGCCGGACCCGAGCAATCCCAGTTCTTCACCGGCGAACGTCATAAAGACGATCCCGCGACGGCGTTTGCCCTGCGCCCCGAAATAGCGCGCCAGCTCGATCAGCCCCGCCGTGCCTGAGGCATTGTCATCGGCGCCCAGATGTGGCGTACCGGCCAGCGACGGAGCCAAAGAAAATTGATGCCCGAGTCCAAGGTGATCGTAATGCGCGCCCAGCACCACATGCTCATCGGTCTCGCCCGGCAGGTAACCCACGACGTTGTTCACCGGCTTCGAATCGCGCCGCACATCGGTGCGAACCGTGATCGTGACCGAGTCGGGCAGCGCGAAACTCACATTGCTGAGATCCTTATCGATCTGGGCTTGCAGCGATTTGATGTCGCCGCCATGCGGCCCCGCTTGCGCCAGCCACTGATCCACGATTTCGGCCTTAACCTGTACATACGGGATACCGGCTTCGGTGGGTCCAGCCGAGGTGGCGAACGGTTCAAGATCGTCTGAGTCGGCGTGGTTTGACGCGTCATTCACCAGAATCACGCCGCGTGCCCCATGCATCTTCGCATTGACGGCCTTTGAGAAAAACTGTGCGTGCTCAGTGTAGACCTTGCCGGAGAAAACGCTTTTCTCGTCGAATTCCTGCGGCTCGTGACGCAGCACGATCACGAATTTGTCTTTGACGTCGATGCTCGTGTAGTCGTCATAGCTATACTCGCGCGCCGTTATGCCATAACCCGCGAACACAACCTGGCCGGAGAATTCGCCGGATGACGAAAAATTCAATGGTGAAAATTGCGCGCTCTTCGCTGAAGTCTTCTTGTCGCCGAGCATGTAGCTCAGTTGGTTGCGCTTGCCCAAACGCGCGCTGCTGGTCACGTTGAACGTCTGATAGTACGACTTGCCATCGATCGGCTTCAGCCCCGCCGCTTTGAACTGCCGCGCGATGTAGTCGGCCGCTTTGTTCAACTCCGGCGTGCCGCTGCCACGGCCCTTCATGTCCGGTGACGCCAGATATTTTACGTGCGCCAGGTAACGTTGCGGGTCGAACCTCGGCGCCGGTAAATCGGCGGCCGGCCAGACGGCGGTTGTGAATAGAACGGCGGAGGCGATCAAACGTCGAGACATTCTGTAGTTACTTGGGTAGGACGGGGTTCTTCGGCAGATTCAGCAGGCTGGGAACGGGAAGCGAGCAGCATGCCTCCCCGGCATTATGTGCCACGGATTGATAGCCGACTTCAAGGTCGATAATCTGCTTCAGATTCGGCCAAGGCACCGAGCCCGGAATCGAGCGGCCATTAATAAACAGCGTCGGCGTTGACTGCACGCCAAGATCCTGCGCTTCGGCGACCGACTTGGCGACCTCCGCTTCAACCGACTTGTCGGCGAGACACGCTTCCAACTTCGCTTCGTCCAACTGCTTGGACTTCGCAATCTCTTTGATCTTGCCCTTCACCGATTCGGCTGTGATCTTCTCCTGATCGGCGAACATGGCGTCGTGATAATCCCAGAATTTCGCCGGATCCTGCCGGAACACGCAGCGGCCGCCAATCGCGGCGGTCTTCGCCCAAGGATGGATTGACTCAAGCGGATAGTCCTTGAAATAGAGCCGCACTTCCTTCGGGAATGTTTTCAAAAGTTCGGCGCGTAATGCTTCGGCTTCCTTCTTGCAATAGCCGCATTGGAAGTCGCTGAAGACCACGATCACGACCGGCGCCCCGGGCGTGCCTAGCGCCGCGGCTCCGTCCGTCTTAAGCTTGTCTAATTCGCGTTTGAACGGATTCTCCGACGCATCGTAGGCTCGGCCCTCGATAATTTTCTTGCCGTCGCGCGTCACGTAATAGCGCGATTGCTCGACCGCCGCGCCCATCGACGCCTTCACCGAAAGTTCCAGCAACCCCGGCACATCGGAAGCCTTCGCGTCACCGACATCGATAACCACCTGCGCCGGGTACAGCCGAAAATGCTTCACCCACGCCGACATCGTGGCTTTATTCAAATAGCCGGGAGCGGGAGCCGCCATCGCCGGTTTTGGTTTGGGGACGGCGGTCGTTTGCCCGGAGAGCAGGCACGCCAAGGCCGTGACAGATAAAACAAGTTGCTTCATTTGCGTTTTTTGAAAACTCTTACATCACCGGGCCAATGCGCCACGGTACGAATTCCTTATGTCCCAACCGCTCGGCGCAGGTACGTTCGCCCGAAGCCGCGCGCAGCAACATGTCGAAGATCTCCTGGCCGATCTGGTGCACGGTCGCTTGCCCATCGGCGATCCTTCCTGCGTTGATGTCCATGTTGTCCGACATGCGGTTGTACATGGATGTGTTGGTGGCCACCTTGATCACCGGCACCGTCGGGAATCCAATCGCGCTACCCCGGCCCGTCGTGAAGCAGATCAGATTGCAGCCGCCCGCAGCGAGCCCCGATAGCGAGGCCGGATCGTAACCCGGCGTATTCATAAAGACGAAGCCGGGGGTCGAGATCCGTTCGGCGTAGTCGACTACGTCAGTCATCGTCGACGTGCCCGCTTTCGCCACCGCGCCCAGCGATTTCTCCAAAATATTGGTGAGCCCGCCCTCTTTATTGCCGGGCGACGGGTTGTCGTCGAAGCTCCCGCCGAAGCGATTGAGATATTGCTTGTACCCCTTCACCATCTCCAGCAGCTTCTCGCCCACGGCACGATTGCGCGCCCGTTTCACCAACAGATGTTCGGCGCCGAATATTTCTGTCGTCTCGGCCAGCACGGCCGTCGCGCCAATCCCGGCCAGCAAGTCTGAACAATAGCCCAGGGCCGGATTCGCCGTGATGCCGGAGAACGAATCGGAGCCGCCGCAGTTCAAGCCCAGGATGATTTTCGAAGCCGGCGCCGCGGTGCGAGCTTCCGACGCCGCGCGTTCGATCATCTCGCCAATCACTTTGCGCGCGGCGACGATCGTGGCGGTCGTGCCACCGGTTGCTTGCAGAGTCATGCCATGCAAGCGTTTCGATTTCGCCAGCGGATTATCGGCGCCCATGTAATGGTCGATCTGATTGACCTCGCATCCCAACCCTAGGATGATCGCGGCCGAAACATTCGGATGATTCAACACGCCGCCCAGCGTGCGTTGCAATTGGCGCGTGTCGGGGCCGATCGACATGCCGCAGCCTTCGCCATGCGGAAACGCTACGATGCCATCGACGTTCGCCGGCAGCTTCTCGTTGGCATAAGACAAGGCGATCAGTTCGGCGGTGTGCGCCGCGCAGTTGGACGCCGCCACCACGGCGATATAGTTGCGCGTTCCTACCCGGCCATCTTCGCGCACGTAGCCTTGAAACACAGGCCCGGCCACCGGCGCCGGAAACGCTACTTCGCCAGTCGGAAATTCGTAGTTGAATTCCAGCTCTTCATACGCGACGTTGTGGACGTGTACGTGATTGCCCGGTTGGATTGCCATCCGTGCGCGGCCCATAATTTGGCCGTAACGAATGATATTGCCGCCCGCCGGCACCGCTTCCAGCATCACTTTGTGGCCCATCGGCACGGCATCGAGCAGCGTGATTTCCTTGCCTTCAAGCCGCACTTTCTGCCCGGCGGCCAGCGGCGCGCGCGCGATGGCGATGTTGTCTTTGGCGCTCAAGTGAATGACAGCGGTTTCCGCGGTAGGTGGCAATGAGATATCGACTAAGCTCATGAGGTTCCTTCTAAATTATCGCAGTAGCACGGTCTCGGTGATTCCCTCGCCGAAATGAACCCGCAGTTTGCCCCCGGGAATCGGATGAATCCAGACGCCGGAGCCGTCCTTGATCAATCGGATCGCCGCGGGACCGGAGACATCCTTGTACTTCCCCGGCGCCAGGCCCTTCAGCAGTTTGCCGATATGAACGTGCCCGTGGCATTGCGTCCGGTTGATTTCGCCGTTATAGGCGATGCCCCAATCGGTTGGTCCCCACAGGTCTTGCGCCTTGGCGATCGCCTCGGTCCAGAGCTTGATTTGAATCTGTTGTGGCAGAGCGTGCAGCGGGTGGCTCCCTGCGGCGTGCGTGCGCGGTAGCGCCAGCCACCGGTTGGGCTTGCGCGGGTTGTTGTCTTTCAGAAAGAAAATATCGCCGTCCCCGGTGTGCCGATCGGCTTCGTTGCAGAGGCTGCACTCGCGCGCGGTCAGCGTCTCCGGTGTGGCGGGATCGCAAGCGCATTGGCGCACGTCGGCCATCAGAAGCCGCGCCGTGAAAGCGGCGATGATCGCAATTCGGGTCATCGCGGTAATTATACTGAGAGACAGTGTTCTCTCGCGCGCGGTGGCTGCTGTTGGGTGCGCTTGCCGCTTGGTTCCTGTACGGTTTCGGGCTCGCCCGCACCGGCTTTCTAAGCGTCGATGAGCCGCGTTATGCCTCGATTGGCCGCGCCATGGCCGAATCGCGAGACTGGATTTCACCTCGCCTCGACGGCGCACCCTGGCTCGAAAAACCGCCGCTGTTATTCTGGATGACCGCCGTTGGCTGGCAGCTCGGACTCCGCGATGAGTGGGCGGCCCGCCTGCCGGTGGCGCTCTCCGCCGTGGCGTTCTTGCTGCTCTTCTGGTGGTGCCTGCGGAGTGAGTTCGGCGATGA
This sequence comes from Acidobacteriota bacterium, assembly GCA_043755595.1. Classification (GTDB taxonomy): domain Bacteria; phylum Acidobacteriota; class Terriglobia; order Bryobacterales; family Bryobacteraceae; genus VFZP01. Next base: position 18,286 of record JAYUSQ010000023.1, read on the forward strand.
AATCGCCCTGGCCTCAACCGGGATTCTCGCGACCTGCGGCGGCTGGCTGCTCTACTCCCACGTTGCAGTCACCGACATTCCATTAGCGGTTACGTTTGGCGCCGCGATGCTGCTCGCGTGGCGGGGATGGTTTAAACTCGCCGGCGTCAGTTTGGGGCTCGCCGTCTTGGCCAAAGCGCTGGTGCCTTTGGCGCTCGCCTTGCCCTTGCTGTGGTGGTTCCGCCGCCAATGGCGCGCGCTGGCGCTCCCGATCTTTCTTACGCTTGTCGTTGCAGCCCCGTGGTACGCCGTGGCCTTCGCCCGGCACGGAAAACCGCTTTTTGATGAACTCATCGTGCGCCATCACTTTGCAAGATTCTTTGCCGCCAAGGCACAGGTGCTTCATCCGCAGCCAATCTGGTTCTATCTGCCGGTGCTCATGGCGTTGTTGCTGCCCTGGACTCCGCTCGCGTTCGCGGCGCGCCCGAAGCGGCTCTGGTCGGATGAACGCGCCCGATTCTTCGTGATCTGGCTTACTTACGGATTCTTGTTCTTCAGTTTGGCGTCCGGTAAGTTGCCGGGTTACTTATTGCCGTTGTTACCCGCGGGTTCGGTGCTACTTGGAATCTCGGTGGTCGAAGCGAATCGGCCCAAGCTTTGGCTATGGGCGGTTGCGGCGGCAGCCTGCGCAATATTCGCGGCGCCCAATGAAAGACTGCTCGAGAACATAGTGGGCAGCGGACCCATAGTAACCAAGGTCGCGTGGGTGGGTCTTGCCATTGGCGCCGGCGTAGGTTGGTGGGCCGGCAGCAGTTTTCTTAGGACACTAGCCTTGGTCGTTTTATTGATGGGAAGCCTTCGCCACTGGGCCGCTGGCATAGCCGACCGGCACACCGCGCGCCCCTTTGCCGCGTTGGCCGGGCAAATCTGCGCGGAAGAAAATCTGCACAGGGCCTGGCGCTATGGCCTTGGTTACTACGCCCGCACGGCACTCCCGGATTGTAAGATCGCGCCCCGCCGCTGGCACGCGAGTGATGGCGATTCCGGGCTGTATCTCAGCGATACGCAGCTGTCACCGGTGAAGTAAGATTGGGGAGAGGAAGGTCACACAGGTGACTGGCAAATTCCACCGTGTACGCTCCGGAAGGGCATCTCCGGGGCGGAAGTCTCCTTCCTCCTTGGGTTGACTTTAGAATACGTACTTTTAGCGGTCCGTTCCAATAAGGTAAAACCCTCGATTTCCCGCAGTATCGATATTCAAACATCCGTTGCAGCCGAATGGTGCGGCTACCGGCGGTGCCGGCATTTGTCTTCGTATCTATCGGCGTTGATCGGTGAGAACCTCGTTTGAGACTCGGGGCCGCTTGGGCAATCCTGTCTTCCATCTGTTTCGTTTGGTGTCACCTGGGCGAATGCCAACGAACCTCAGCCACCCGATCCCGCCACTGAACGCCCCCAGGCAATTCCCCGGCGGCATACTCGATATGAATGACGCGCCGGTGTGCGGGAGACTCGGCGGCTGACGACGCGTGTAACAACAGCGGCCGCATCAAAATCGCTCCGCCCCGGCGGACGCAGCAACTCACGTCGCCATCAATCCGCTCATTGCCTGTCAGCCGCCCCAACCGATGCGATCCCGGTCTCACTCGCAACGGTCCGTTCTCTGGGCCGCAGTCATCCAGATGAATCCTGACAGCCAACATCCGCTTCAGTACTTCAACCGGCGGCTCGACATGCGGCACGCCTGCTTTAACCGACCACGCGCCGTATCCCGCCGCCCGTTGACGCGCTCGCAGTCGGCAATCAACAAATCCTGATTGCTAAGGCACTTTCTCGTAATTCTGGAGATGCCGCCAGCGTCCGAAATTCCGGGGCATCCAATAAATTTCGCGCGCCGCCACGGCCGCGCTTCGCCAACTCCGCCGTCAGTTCGACTAACCCGTCAACCGTCGCCGAGACGATCGCATAGCCCATGGCTGTGATGTCGCTCATCTGTACCCCGCCGCTTGCAGCGCGAAGAGTTCGGCGTACTGTCCGACTAACGCCACCAGTTCTTCATGCGAACCTCGCTCGCGAATGGCCCCGCCTTCCAGCACCAGAATCCGGTCCGCCATCCGCACCGTAGAAAAACGATGCGAGATTAACACAGCCATTCGCCCGCGCGTCAATTCGCTGAAACGCTGGAAGACCTCGAATTCGGCGCGTGCGTCCAAGCTCGCCGTCGGCTCGTCCAGCACGATCAACTGTGCGTCGCGCATGTAGGCTCGCGCTAACGCGAATTTCTGCCATTGCCCCGCCGAGAGATCGGCCCCCCCTCGAACCTCCGCCCCAACATTGCCTCCAGCCCGCCCGGCAACTGCGCAATCACGCCATCGGCGAGCGACTTCGCCGCCGACTCCCGAATCCGCGCCTCATTGGCCAACTCCTCGATCCGCCCGAGCCCGATGTTTTCGCGCGCGGGCATTTCGTAGCGCATGTAGTCCTGGAAGATCACGCCGATCTCGCGCCGCAAGCTGGCCGCATCGTACTCGCGTAGGTCGATCCCGTCCAAAAGGATTGCGCCCTCGTCCGGTTCGTACAAACGGCACAGCAATTTGACCAGTGTTGTCTTCCCTGCGCCGTTCTCCCCAATCAGCGCCAGCCGCTCCCCCCGTCCAAGCCGGAAGCTGACGTCGCGCAAAACCCAGCGCTCCTTGCCCGGATACCGGAACCCGACGCCCCGAAACTCAAACCCTCCCGGATCGGATGCGGCGCCGGCAATGCGCCAGGCTGATTGGCCTCGATCCCCGGTTTCATTTCAAAAAATTCATAGAGGTCTGCCAGGTACAGCGCCTGGTCGCTGATACCTGAAACTGCCCCCAGCAGCCCCTCCATCAGTGACCGGCTCCGCGCAAAGGCGCCCGCGAGAAACGTCAAGTCGCCAATTGACAGCGCGCCGGAGAGTGTACGCTGGATTACTATCAGGTAGGCCGTGTAATATCCAGCCGTCCCGAGCAGGTTCAGACCCGCGCCGGTCACGGTCCGCCGGATCACCAGTTTTCGGTTCTCGGCAAAGAAGCGATCCGACAATTGCCGGTACCGGCTGGCCAGATAACCGCCCAGCCCAAAGATCTTCACTTCCTTGGCGCTCTGTGCGGAAGCGCCCAGCATTCGCACGTAGTCAAGCTCCCTGCGCTCCGGCGTCCATCGGTAGAGCAAGGAGTAGGCTAAGCCCGCAAAATGCGTCTCACCCAAGAAATTAGGTACCACCGCGATCGCGAGCAGCAACACCAGCCATGGGGAGAACCAGATCAGCCCCACGGACAGCGTTGCCAGTTGTGATCAACTCCTGCGCCAAAGAGGCAAAAGTGACCAGAAGTCCAAGGCGGCCAGTCGTTTGACGGCGCGCCCGCTCGAGTTTGTCGTGAAATGCCGGGTCCTCAAAGCACACCAAATCCAGACGTGAGGCATGTTCGATCAGCCGCAAGCTCAGGATATTCGTGAAGCGGTCCCCCAAAAGGCTGTCGGTCAAACTATTCGCCCGGGCCAGCAGATCGCTCAGCACGGCCAAGCCAAACTCGATCGCGACCAAATTTATGATTTCAAGGGAGTTAACCGATACGCCACTGCCGATCGCCGCCGCCACGCGGTCCAGAATCAGCTTGGCGACCCACAACATCGCCACTGGAATCGGAGACTTGACCAACCGAGCCGCCAGACTGGCGATTGTCAGGGCCGGACTGGTTTCCCAGACCATCGCGAGCAAAGGAGGAATATTGCGAAGGGCGTGAAAGCGCTGGCTCCAAGTCTTGGAGTCCTTGCGGTTTAGAGGGGGAGCAGGGTGGTTCAGACTGCCAGGAACTGTATCACAAGAAGGGGTGGACCCAACGGACCCACCCCTCCCTTGATGTTCATTGGGAGAATCAGGACCAACGGAAACGTACCGTTGAAACCTGTGTTGATTTGGATATTAGAGTCTCGGCCGTTGGAAGTCAAGCGAAAAAGAAACTCAAAAAAATAGTCCGCAAAGTATTGATTAAATTGATTTTATCGGGCGATGGCAAATCGGTGAAATTTCGGCTCCGAGCCAAAATCGGCCCTCTGGAGGGGGTCTGTTCCGGTCTAAGGGCCGAGAAAATTTGGGTTTACGAAATCGGAGGCTGTCCGAATTCAGAGCCAAAATTTTGCCGTACCTGGAGTACCAGTACCTACTTTGGGGGAGGCTGGTCCCCCAAGTGGAGAGTCAACATCGCGTCGTCGTCTTCGCTGCGGCCGCGCAGCTTTCGCCAACCGATCCGGATCCCGGCATACCCCACTCCGGCCAGTACGGCGAAAACGGCGATGATGCCGATGTTGACGAAAATTCCCAGGAACAGCGCAGCCGGAGTTGGCCCCGGCTCCGGAATTTTTTCGTTCAAAGTGACCGTGGCTTGATAGTCGACCTTGGCCAGCAATTTCTCGGCCTCGTCCGCATCCGGCGCCGCGATCGTGACTGCCACCAACGGCCCGGTGCGCTTGGCGACAGCGCCGGGAATCTTTTGAAATTCCAAAACACGCTCGCGGGCAATCTGCGGGGTGGGGTAACTGAACAACGCGAGATTCGCTTCGCCCTTCGGGGTCCGATAGCGCGCCAGTTGAGCTTCGGCGCCCATGGAAAATAAAGCGGTCGAAGGCGACACCCGCGGCTCAAACTTCTGCAGAGTCGCCGGTCCGATCACAAAGCGCTCGCTGCCGGGAATCAAGTTGGCCGATGGCAGAAAGATCGGCAGGGTCGGCAAAGCGGATTGATCCAGGCGCGCCAACTGAACATGCAAAACATCGACATCTTGTTGCGTGGGCACTCGGCCCACGAAGTCGAGCACGAAATTGCCTTTCAGCAAGAACGCGCGCACGCCGGTTTGCACCGCGAATTTTTCCAGAGTCGAAACCTTCGCGTCGCCCGGCTTCAACCACTGATACACGCCAAACGCGCTCGTGGGATCCTTCAGCCGATACCCGACGCCCTTCCATGCGCCGTAGTTGGCTTCTTCGGCCACCTCCAGCCCGTATTCATCCCATACCGGTTTGTCGGCCGGCGCGATGACGACCGGTCCGGCGGAAACACGCTTCTGCTCCCAGAGCTGCTCAGGCCAGATGGCCGCCGAGCAAAGCGCAGGTGTGAAGGCGAGGAAAAGAGCGAAGCCAGTCCGCTTGCTCAAGCTCCATGGCATTTCTTGTACTTCTTTCCGGAGCCGCAAGGGCAGGCGTCATTGCGGCCCACGTCGCGATTCTTGTTCAAGCTTTGCTTGGCCGGATTCTCAACGGTTGCGCCGACATATTGGATGTCGTCGAGTTCCCTCTGTTTCTTCCGCTCGATCTTGCGCGTGAACTCTTCGATTGAATTTTGAGCCGCCTGCCGCTGTTCGGCATTCACGGTCACTACCGGAAGTTCGGGCTCCTCGGCGCCGGCTAACAAGCCCGGGTCTTCGTCGTTAAATCCTTCTTCCTGGTAGCCGCCGCCTTGCTCAACCGCTTGCAGGAAGTACAAATACTTGATCGTGTCGTCTTCCACGCGATCGCGCATTTGCTCATAGAGTTTGAACGATTCCTTCTTGTACTCGATGAGCGGATCCTTCTGCCCATAGCCGCGCAGCCCGATGCCTTCGCGCAGATGGTCCATCGAGAGCAGATGATCTTTCCACTGCTGGTCGATGACATTCAACATAATGATGCGCTCGGTTTCTCGCATCACTTCCGGCGTCACCAGATCTTCCTTCTCTTTATAGCGGCGCTCCAGCAATTCGTAGACGCGCTCTTCGAGAGCGTCGCGTGTCAACCCGCCAATCGCCTCTGGGGCCACCCGTACGCCGAACTGCGTGAGTACGTCGTTTTGCAGGTTGGTCAGATCCCATTGGTCCTGCCGAACCTCGACCGGGCATCGCTCATCCATAATCGTGCCCACGATGCCTTTGACGTAGCTAAGTACGGACTCGCGCATGTCGCCGCCCTCAAGCAGGCCACGGCGCAAAGCGTAAATCGCCTTGCGCTGCTTGTTCATCACGTCGTCGTACTCAAGCAGGTGTTTGCGCGCTGCGAAATTCTGCGCTTCGACGGCCTTCTGCGCGGCCGCGATGCGTTTGGCGATCATGCCCGATTCGATCGGCTCATCCTCGGTCATGCCCAGGCGCAGCATCAAATTCTGCACACGCTCGCCGCCGAAGACGCGCATCAGGTCGTCCTGCAGCGACAGGTAGAAACGCGATGAACCCGGATCGCCCTGACGACCGGCGCGCCCGCGTAACTGATTATCGATGCGGCGCGACTCATGGCGTTCGGTACCCAGAATATGCAGCCCGCCAGCTTTCAAGACCTCTTCGTGCTCGGCGTCGCACTGCGTTTTGTATTTCGCCAGCACCGCCTGCCACTCTTCGCGCGGAATCTGATCGGGGTCCTTATTTTCCTTGCCCAGCGCCTCGCGCGCCATGGCATCCGGGTTGCCGCCCAGCAGAATATCGGTGCCGCGGCCTGCCATGTTGGTCGAAACGGTAACCCCGCCTTTGCGGCCCGCCTGCGCGACGATATACGCCTCGCGCTCGTGGTTCTTGGCATTGAGCACTTCGTGCCTCACGCCGATCTTCTTGAGAATCGCCGAGAGCTGTTCGCTCTTTTCCACCGACACCGTGCCCACCAGCACTGGCTGCCCGGTCTCATGCTTGGCCTTGATTTCCTTGGCGGCGTTACGGAACTTTTCCGCTTCTGTGCGATAGACGATATCGATCCCATCCTTGCGGATCATGGAACGATTCGTAGGGATCGTGACGACGTCGACGTTGTAGGTCTTCGCGAATTCCGCCGCTTCGGTTTCAGCCGTGCCGGTCATGCCGCCCAGCTTCTTATAGAGACGGAAATAGTTCTGGAATGAAATCGTCGCCAGCGTTTGATTTTCACGCTCGATCTTGACGTTTTCCTTGGCTTCGACGGCTTGGTGCAGCCCATCGCTCCACCGGCGGCCCGGCATCAGACGGCCCGTGAATTCGTCGACGATCACTACCTCGCCGTCCTTGACCAGATAGTCCTTGTCGCGCGTATAGAGCACGTGCGCGCGCAAGCCCTGCTGCACGTGATGGTTAAATTCGATATTTTCCGGATCGTACATGTTGCCGATCCCGAGCAGCCGTTCGCACTTGAGCACGCCCTCTTCAGTCAACGCGACGCTGCGATGCTTTTCATCGACGGTGTAGTCGCCCGTCGTATATTTCTCGCCCGGCTCCCGCCCATCGATCACTTCGCCGCGAATCAGCTTCGGGATAATCCGGTTGATCTTGTAGTATTTGTCGGTCGACTCTTCCGAAGGGCCTGAAATAATCAACGGCGTACGGGCTTCGTCAATCAGAATCGAGTCCACCTCATCGACGATCGCGTAGTGATGTCCGCGTTGAGCGCAATCGCCCAACCGGAACTTCATGTTGTCGCGCAAATAGTCGAACCCGTACTCGTTGTTGGTGCCGTAGGTGATGTCGCACGCGTAGGACTGCTGGCGCTCCTGGTCGTCCAAACCATGTACGATCGTGCCTACACTCAAGCCTAGAAACCGGTAGAGCCGCCCCATCCATTCGGCGTCGCGTTTGGCCAGATAGTCGTTGACGGTGACGACGTGTACGCCCTTGCCTTCGAGCGCGTTCAGGTAGACCGGAAGCGTCGCCACTAACGTCTTGCCTTCGCCGGTGCGCATCTCGGCGATCTTGCCCCGATGCAGCATGATGCCGCCGATCAATTGGACGTCGAAGTGGCGCATGCCGAGCGCGCGCCGCCCGCCCTCACGGCAGACCGCAAAGGCGTCGATCAGCAGATCGTCGACGGTGGCGCCCTGGTCCAGCTTCAATTTGAATTCGACCGTCTTCGCCGCCAGCTCGGCGTCCGACAGCGGCTGAAGCGACGCCTCCAAATCGTTGATCGCCACCACCAGCGGTCGTATCTTCTTGACCTCGCGCTCATTTTGGGTGCCGAAAATCTTAGCCAGTAGGGTGTCAACAAACATAGTGGAAGGATGCGAACAAGCGCTAATAATTAGTGTAGCGCGCCGAAAAATAGTACGCGAGTTCTCTTGTTGTGTTGGCAATCGTACGTCACACTGTAGACACTTAGTTCTGTAAAGGGAATCGAATGAACATTCAGCTGTGCCCCAGCCAGCAACGGGCTTTTGATGGCTTGGTGAACGCTCTTGAGCGCGGGCCCGTCGTCTGTCTGCGTGGCGCCGAAAGCCGTGGGAAATCCACCGTGATGCGCGCGCTTTTCTCGCGCACCGGCGGGGCTTACTTCACCGCGCGCGAATACATCGAGGCTGGGCTCGCCCGGGATCCGCTTGGGCTGGAAGAGACGTTCTTCGGCTTCGTCCTCAACAAGATGGAACGCGGAGCCGAATGCGTGTATCTGGACGATCTGGGCCGGCTGATGGCGCTGCTGGGCGAGAACCCGAGCTCTCCGCGCCGCGGCTATTTCGATCTGGCCTTGAAGGCGCTTTGTGAATACACCCTGGCGCGCGGTAGAAAATTGGTATACGAAGAGGGATCCTTCCGTTCTCGCGAGGCCGGAGTCCGCGCGTATTCCGCTTCTATCGGCGCTTTCACCGTGGAGGACTACGCATTTCTCGGTGAGCGTTGGCTTGGCAAGGAAAAGGCTTCCCAAGTCGACTTCGCGCAAGTCTATCGGTTTGCCCCGCGTCTGGATACGCACCAGCTCAATGGCGCTTGTCAGTGGATGTTCCACGAGAAGACTTTGAACGCGGCGGCCATCACGCAATACATCCGGGAACACACGCTGGCCTCGAATGTCGATCTGACCCAGGTTGCGCCGGTGGACTTGCGGCTCCTGGAAGGTCTGGAAGAGGTCGTGCGCGGGCTGGCCGCTCAGGTCGTGCTGCCGCTCGAAAACGATCAGCCGGTGAAGGAGTTTTCGTTGGGCGCCAAACGCGGCGTCGTCGTGCATGGCCCTCCTGGCACTGGCAAGACTACGCTTGGACGCGCCTTAGCCAATCGTCTCCAAAGCAAGTTTCTCAAGATCGACGGGACGATTCTAACCGCCTCTGCCGACCCAAGCCTTCAATTGGATCCCGTCCTGCGTCTCGCCCGCGCCAACGCGCCGTCGGTCATTTTCATCGACGATGCCGACCGGCTATTTGAATCGGCCCCGGCCGGAGCCTGTCATTATTTACTCGCGCGGCTCGACGCACTCGATAGCGAAGCTGGAGGCCAGATTTCGCTGGTTGTCACCGCGCGTAACGCCGACCGCCTTCCGCCCGAACTGCTTGCCTCCGGACGCATCGAGTCTTGTCTGGTCACGCGGCTCCCGAATCCGGTCGAACGTGGCCGCCTGTTCCAGGAGCAGCTCGGGAAGCTGGGCGAGAGTTTGCGAAACGTCGATCCTAAGCCGATCATGACTGCCTCGGAGGGCTTCTCGGCGGTCGACGTCAAGTCAGCCGTAGAAGAGGCGAAGGCCCTATTCGCCTACGACAAGTTGCAGAATCATCCGGCGAAGCCGTCGACCAGTTATCTGCTGGAAGGCGTGGCGTTGGTGTCGCAACACCGCCAACGGGCCGCTTTGGCGAAGTAGAAGTAAGCGCTCGCGCGGCGCTGCTTGGATCCTCAACGGGTAGAATGGGAATCGTACTCGCACACGAACCATGCCGCCAAAACCAGTTGGGGTCGATCTTTTCGCC
>JAYUSQ010000024.1:0-2803 GCA_043755595.1 Acidobacteriota bacterium
CATCTCCTCGCGGAGCTCGGCGATCGGCTCCCGGCCTCCGGTCTTGCGCAGAAACTGCGTTTGCAGCCGCGCCTCTTCGTCCAGCGCCTGTGCCAGCAGAGCCCGTCCAGGGGCTTTCTGCCCGGAGGCATAATCGGCGGCGGCGCGCCCGGCCCGGGCTCCGAAGACGAGCAGTTCCGAAAGCGAATTCGAACCCAACCGGTTCGCCCCGTTGATGCTCACGCAAGCTGTCTCGCCGGCCGCGTAGAGGCCCGCCAGCGGCGTGGCCCCATTGATGTCCGTGTGAACGCCGCCCATCATGTAATGAACCACCGGACGGACCGGAATTAACTGCGTGATCGGATTGATGTTCTCGTACTTCAAGCACAACTCGCGGACAAAGGGGAGCTTCGTGTTGATCGTCTTCTCTCCCAAATGGCGAAGGTCCAGGTTCACCACCGCGCCGTATGGCCCCTCCACCGTGCGGCCCTTTTCCTGCTCCTTGACAAACGCCTGGGAGAGCCGGTCGCGCGGCCCCAGCTCCATGGTGCGCAGAACCGGCTTCGGTTCCGGCGTTCCCAGATTATAATCCTGTAGATACCGGTAGCCATCCTTGTTGAGTAAGTAGCCGCCTTCGGCGCGGGCCGCCTCAGTAATTAGAATTCCAGTGAACGGAAGACCCGTCGGATGATACTGAACGAACTCCATATCTTTCAATGGAGCGCCCGCGCGATAGGCCAGCGCCATCCCATCGCCGGTTTTAATCGACGCATTTGTAGTGAAGCGGAATATTTTGCCGCAGCCGCCGGTACACAGAATGACGGCCTTGGCGGTAATCGCCTGGACCTTTCCGGTGGTCAGTTCCAACGCCACCACTCCCTGCACGCGCCCATCGTCCACCAGCAGCCGGGTAGCATAGAATTCGTCGTAGCGAATGACAGCGTCGTATTTCAGCGAGGTCTGAAACAGCGTGTGCAGCATGTGGAAGCCGGTCTTGTCGGCCGCGAACCACGTGCGTGTCTTTTTCATCCCGCCGAATGGCCGGACGGCAACGCGCCCGTCCGGTTCCCTGCTCCACGGACAACCCCAATGTTCAAGCCGCATCAACTCCTGCGGCGCCTCCTTTACGAATGCTTCCACGGCGTCCTGATCGCAGAGCCAGTCGCCGCCGGAGATCGTGTCGTAGGCGTGGTCGTCCAGACTGTCGTCTTCCAGATGAACCCCGGCGGCCCCGCCCTCGGCGGCCACCGTATGACTCCGCATCGGGTACACTTTTGAGACAACCGCCACGCTAAGTTTCGGATTCGCTTCGGAGATGGCGATCGCCGCCCGTAAGCCGGCCCCGCCGCCGCCAACCAGCACAATGTCGTGAGATGAGATGTCGAGCATAATGGCCGAGTTGCTGAATCATACACTAGCTGGAGGGCGGTTTCAAGCGAATTCATTCCGCAATAGTTGGACACGCGTAACAAGGGCGACGTCCGCGTCCGGAATCCGCTGCAGCGTACCTTCCACTTAGTAATCGACGCGCCTCAATAAATGAGCTTCAAAGCAAACTGCACAATGCGCGGCAGATTACTCTGCGCATTGATACTCCCGAACTGCGCGTTGCCGAATGACTGATTGGGCGTTGAAAAGCGAACGCCGTTGGAAATGTTGAACACTTCCGTCCGGAATTGCAGGTTGAGCCGTTCCCCGATCTTCGTATTTTTCGTGAGCGTCATATCGATCTGCTCTGTCCCGTCGCTCCGGCAACCGTTGAAAGTGCGCGGCGAGGTCCCGAAGGCGTACACCGGCGGGTTAGAAAAGACGGTGCTATCCAGCCATCGGTCCGGCGTTGGATTGGCAAGACATGCGTTCTTGCCGCTCCAGTTTGGCCGTTGTCCGCCGCCTTGCGAAAAGGTGTTGTTGACCGCCGAACTGATGCCGAGAGGGCCGCCGGAAAATGCGCTCCAGATGCCGCCCAACTGCCAGCCGCCCAGGACTTTCGCCGCCGGCCCGGCGCCGCTCTTGAAAATCGGAATTTCATACACGGCATTGAAGATAAAACGGTTCGTCTGGTCGAGCGTCGACGGGCTCTTGTCGGCGGCGATGTTCATCCAATTCTGAAAGGGGGAGCCGCCGAGTGGTTCGCCGCCAAAGGGCCCGATTCCGAAGTCCATGAGTTTCGACCATGTATACGACGCCAGGATGCTCAAGCCGCTCGCGTACCGCTTCTCCGCCTTCATCTCCAGCGCGTGAAACGTCGATGAGGCCCAACTCGCGCCCTGACTCCCCACGCCTTCGAAGTGCGGATACGGCCGAAGCAACTGCGCCCTGGCGACCGTTCGCTGCGCGAGCGTGCCGACGGCGATCTGCCCAAAGAATGGGTTCGGAACCAACTGTCGCAGCGCGTCGCCCTGGCTCAAGTACTCCGGAGCAAGCTGATTGAACTGCCGGTTCTCCGGAAACTTCAATCCGCGGCTCCCCGCGTACGCCGTTTCCAACACGATCTTCCCCGGCAATTCGCGCTGAATATTGAAGTTCCACTGCGCGCTATACGGCGTAACATTCCCGCGATCATAGAAACCGATCGTTTGCCCCAGCAGCGTCGCCAGCCCGGCGGAGGAGCCAGTGGGACGGTTGAACCCGTTGGGATACGGATCGCTCCATTTCACAATCGGGTTGATGCCGTCGAGCGCGGTGACAATGGTTGTAGAGGCCAGAAAGCCGGAGGTGCCGAACGGAGCGGCGCTTCCGCCAATCCCGCCGGTGTGGCCGTAGAACAGGCCGCCGCCGGTGCGGAACACCGTCTTCGGATCCAGGCGATAGGCAATCCCAAACC
>JAYUSQ010000025.1:0-27773 GCA_043755595.1 Acidobacteriota bacterium
CCGTCACCGAGTCTGTCTCGATTTCGGCTGCGGGCGATCGCGTGCAAACGGCTAGTTCCGAAAGCTCGTCGCTCATTACTAACCGCCAGATTGAGACAATCGCGCAGAAAGGGCGGGTCATCAATAACTACCTCCTGTTATTGCCGGGCGTCAGCACCAACGCCGGGACGGCCGACGCAGCCTCCGGCTTTCTGACTTTGCCGCACGCCGGTGGATTGCCGAACACGATGATGACGATGTCCGTCGATGGACTGCAGGGCGCCGACAATGGCAGTTCCCAACTGTTCCAGACGAACGTCGCGCCGGATGCCGTCGAAGAGATCAAGGTGCTGATGAATAACTATCAGGCCGAATATGGACGCAAATGGCGGAGCGACGGTAAACGTGATCACCAAGAGCGGCACGCGAGAATTTCACGGCAGCGTCTATTACTACAAACGGCATGAGATGTTCAACGCGGGCAGTTTCTTCAACAATCGCAGCGGCATCGCCAAGCCGGTCTACAGGTTCAACACGACGGGCATCGCCATCGGCGGACCCATTACGATTCCTAAGCTGTTCAACACTTCGCGTCGAAAGCTATTTTTGTTTTACAACTTCGACAACAATCCCAGCATCGCCGCACCAGCCACGCCGGCCTTAACTACCCTTCCAACGGCCCTTGAAAAGGCAGGCGATTACTCCCGGTCTTTGAATCCGGGAGGAGCGTTGATCGCCGTTCGCGATCCGCTCGGGAACGGGAATTTCGCCGGAAACGTCATCCCGCCCTCGCGCATCAACCGGAACGGGCAGGCACTGCTGAGTGCGATGCCCCTGCCCAATCAGTTGGATCGCAGTGTCACGTTAGGCGCCTATAACAACACCTTCCTGAACGTGGTGCCGAATAAACGCAAGCAGCACCTGTTCCGTATCGATTTCCGCCCAACCGATAAGGACTCGTTCTACTTCAGGGCCATGCATTTCAAGACCCTCAGCCTGCGCAGTTCGATCGCTTCTTTCGATTGGGCTCGCAACTCCTTTGGCGTTCCGTCCAAAACTGCGGTCTTTGGGTGGACACGCGTAGTCAGCCCGTCGATGGTCAATGAAATGACGTCGGGCGTAAAGCGCGAGCATGAGCAGACGAAAATCGACGACGCGATTCCGCTCCGCAAGACCTGGAACTACAACGCTGGACAATTCAACCCCCAAATCAACTACGACAACCTGCTGCCACAAGTCAGTTTCACCGGAAGCGGCTTGCAGAACACGCCGTCGTTTAGTAACTTCCAGGCCGGGCGGTTTCCCCAGCAAGAGGCGGATTTCAACTTCTACCTCAACAACAATCTCACCATCACGCGTGGAGCCCACACCTTCAAGATGGGCGTCTATGCGGAGAAGGACAGGCTGACCACCGGGAGCGGGTTCCAGACGCTGCCGATGGGAAGTTTGAGCTTCAACGTAGATGCGAACAATCCGAACGACTCGCGGCACCCGTTCGCGAACGCCCAACTTGGAAACTTCACAAGTTATAGCGAGTCGACCGATCGAACGCGCCCGGCTGGAACGTCAATCAACATCGATTGGTACATACAGGATTCCTGGAGGGTCAAGAAGAACTTGACGCTGGAGATCGGTATGCGAGTTGCCTACTATACTCCGTGGTACGCATGGCATGGCTTTGCAACGGGATTCGCGTTGGATCGGTTCGACCGGTCGAAGGCTCCCGTCTTGTTCCAACCCGCTTGTGTCGGAGCCACGCCCTGCAGTGGCGCGAATCGCCTGGCCCGGAATCCATTGACTGGCGCGACGACATTCGGCGCCTTACTCGGTGGGCCCGCCTATGTGCCAGGTACCGGCGATCCGGCCAACGGATCGGTAACCGCGAAGGATCCCAACTATCCAAAAGGTTTCATTCAGAACAGCGGGGAGCTGTTCCAACCACGCTTCGGATTCGCCTGGGACGTGTTTGGGAACGGAAAGACTGCCGTCCGTGGCGGCTATGGTATGCAGAATCAGATATTGCGCTACGAACCTCAAGCGGCAGGTGCGCCAATTAATTACACGCCAGTCTTCTACTACTACGGCAACCTGGATACCTATCTGACCAACAGCGGCTTCCTTTCGCCCGGCGCCGTAACTGGTTTCGACCGCAATCGCAAAACGCCTACTATTCACAATATTTCGCTGGGCGTGCAGCAAAGCGTCGGATTCGGCACGGTGCTGGATGTCAAGTATGTCTCGGCGCTCGCGCGAAACCTGGCGACTAACCGAAACTTGAATACGTACGCCTATGGGACGCGTTTCCTACCACAGAATATCGACCCAACCACCAATACGCCGCTCAACGATAACTACCTCCGGCCCTATCCTGGCTTGGCGGGAATCACAATGCGCACTGCCGAAGGAAGTTCCAACTATCATGCGTTGCAGATGCAAGCCAACCGGCGTTTCGCGCAAGGCTTCCAATTCGGCTTGGCTTACACGTATTCCAAAGCGATGGACTACTATGGCAACGGCTCGCAAGCGGGCGGCCCCTCCCCCGTGGCCGGCCCAACCGGCGCGACGATTGCTATGTTCCAGAACGCCCGCACCTGGGCCTACGGGAAATCGGGATTCGATCAGACTCACGTATTGACCCTTAGTTACACGTACAGCCTGCCGAAGCTCAGTAAGATGGCTCCGAATCCGGTCGTGAAAGCGGCATTCGACAACTGGGAAATTTCGGGAATCACGTCCTTTGCCAGCGGCGTGCCCAATAACATCGCCTTGGTCCTGAGCGATAACGCGGACCTGGTTGGGGGCGGCGATGGCGTTCGCGCCAACATTACGGGCGACCCGAGGATTTCCCACGGAGAGCGCGGCTTCTCAAAACTATTCAACCCCAGCGTCTTCGCGCGGCCCACCCGCGGCGACTCAGGTAACATCGGCGGTGGCATCGTCCGCGGACCGGGCGTGATGAATTGGGATGTCACGCTGTTCAAGAACTTCCCGATCAAAAGCGAGACCAGGGTATTTCAGTTCCGCTGGGAGTTTTACAACCTATTGAACGACACACAGTTCAGCACCATGAACACAGCGGCCACCTTCAACTTGGCGGGCGCACAAACCAACGCCTCGCTCGGGCAAGCCACCGGGGCGAGAGCGGCGAGGATCATGCAGGCATCGCTCCGCTTCAGATTCTGACGCACGGCGTCTGCGGGCGGCTATAATCACGGGGATGAAAACAGTTCGTTGGGGCGTGCTCGGTGTCTCGAAGTTCGCGATGACGAAGGTCATCCCCGCGATGAAGAGTTGCACGAATGCCCGGATTACGGCCATCGCTTCGCGTGACGCGGTGAAAGCTCGCGAGGCTGCCGGCAAGATGGGCATCGAGACTTCCTACGGGTCTTATGAGGAGCTGCTGGCTGATCCGCAGATCGATGTCATCTATAACCCGCTCCCCAATCACATGCACGTACCGTGGTCGGTGAAAGCGGCCAATGCCGGCAAACATGTGCTGTGTGAGAAGCCGGTCTCGTTGAACACAGCCGAGGTCCGTGAACTGATCGCAGCGCGAGACCGCCATGGCGTGCAAGTAGCCGAAGCATTCATGGTGCGCACCCATCCCCAGTGGATTCGCGTGGTGGAGTTGGCAAAGTCTGGAGTGATCGGCGAGTTGCGCGCGGTCCAGACGGCGTTCGGCTATTTCAATCGTGATGGCGCGAACATCAGAAACAAGCGAGATCTCGGCGGCGGGGCTTTGATGGATGTTGGATGCTACGGTGTATTTATCTCGCGATGGCTCTTCGGCGGCGAGCCGCGCCGCGTGATCGCGCTGGCCGATCGCGATCCGGATTTTGGGACGGATCGGCTGACATCGGCAATTTTGGATTTCCCCGGCGGCCAAGCCAGCTTTGTTTGCGGGACACAGCAGGCTCCGTTTCAGCGAGTGCAGATTATCGGCTCGAAAGCGCGCATTGAGATTCAAGTTCCGTTTAATGCCATTCCGGGCGAGCGAATGAAGTTCTGGATCGACGACGGCTCCGACTTACGCGGCGCTTCCGCCAAGGTCCAAGATGTAGAAGCTTGCGATCAATATGCCGTGCAAGGCGACCTCTTCTCGGCAGCGGTCCGCGGCGAAGGAAAGGTCGCGGTGCCGCTTGAGGATGCGTTTGGCAATATGGCGGTGATTGAGGCGCTGTTCGCCTCAACAGGTTCCTCACGCTGGGAAGCCCCCACGTCGCTTTGAAGTTTTGCTAACTCGGTTTAGATGCTCGAAGAGATACGCGCCGCCATTCGCCGGATACCGAGGGGGAAAGTGGCGACATATGGTCAGGTGGCCGAAGCCGCAGGGTACCCCGGTTGCTCACGACAAGCGGTCTGGGCATTACGGGACGGTGACAAACACGGACTACCATGGCACCGTGTGCTCGCGGCCGGTGGTCACATTCGGCTGCCCGGGGAGGCAGGATTGGAACAGCGAATGCGGCTGCGCAATGAGGGCGTGGCGTTCAAAGGGCTGCGGGTGGATCTGGCGGCCTGCCAATTTGAGTTCAAACGTGCAGCCAAACGCGGGACTTAGTCTTCCAGAGCCTCGGCCATCTCAAGAAGTTTGATGACTGAGTTCCAGTTACGGCCCGTGAACGGAATCGGCTTTGATTCTTCATCGAGCGGCGTAATTGATAACTTCGTTTTGCCTTGCCCATCGGGATAGTAGATGAACAACTCTCTCCCGGCCAAGTGGAACTCCTCAGCCGCTTGCTTCGACACTTTCATCTTGGCCGAGTCTGCCGCGCGATCGAGGAACATCACGACTAACTTGTTCGGTTCAACCTCGGGCCGGGCGCCAAACGGGTTACTCGCAATCACTTTTCGCATATCGGCCACGGTGCGGAGAATAGTATCTGGGCGGAAGCCAAAAGTCTTCTCGATAGCCGATTCAATGCGCCTCGCGAGCGTCTCTAAATCCTTGTCCACAGCCATGAACACCACGTTCCCGCTTTGAATGTACGTCTGAGGATTGCGGAGCTGCAAAGACTCAAAGAGCGTCCGCAACGCCTCCATTTTGAGCTTGTTGTGACCGCCCACATTCACGCCGCGCAATAGACAGATGACGGCAGGCATAGCAAGAGTTAATGGGTCGCAGACGCCGCCGCGGGGGCGGGGGCGGTCGCGGTGGCGCGCGGGCGCGATACAGCAATATCGCCAAGATCGACATAACTTCCTGGCGCGGCGATCGCCACGTTTACTTGAGCTCCGGGCGCCAGGGTTTTAGGCAGGATCACTTTGAATTGCGTGGCGCCAGCGGCCCAGGAGGAGGAGACCACCGTTCCAGGCACGCCGTCGAAGAGTAGGCGCGACCCGCCCGGTGGAGCGGCCCCGGTGATTCCCAACTCGATGGTCTCACCTGGACTGGCCGGTTTATCCGGCGCAATCATTCCGCCGGGAGCAGCCGGAGCACTGGCGTACTCGGGTGGCGTGGCGGCTATGGCGACGATAGCGGAACTGGTGCGTCCGCCGGACCAATCGAGTTCGACGCTCAGCGGCGACACCGGTGGAACCGCTAGTCTAACGTTGATTTGATTCGGCCAGGCATGGACGACGGCCGCCGGCCGCCCGCCGATTAGTACCTGGACCCCATCAAGGTTCGAGCCATATAGCGAAACAATATTGCCTTGCGCCGTCGCTCGATTCGCGAGCGACGGAGGAACCTGTTCGACGACCCGAAGACCTACACCGACTCCATGAAGCAACGAGAGCTTTCCGGCTTCCGCCACTTGCGCAGTTATGAATACACCTCCGTCATCGGAAACGGCAAGGTTGCGGCGGCGCGGTTCCAAACGCGGGCTGAATGTCCCCGCGCCGCCTGAACTCAACATATAAGCCACCGAGCCCGCAAATTGTGTCCCGCCGCCCGGCGCGGTGACGATTTGTGAAATCCGCGCCTGCCCGCCGTTAGCCTGCAGCGCACCGGCAGTGGAGTAGAAACGGGCTTGGTCTGGAGCGAAACCGAACGAGTTGCGGCCACCGATCTCACTCAGCGCGTAGGCCCCGCGCATGGCCATCGTGGAGGCATCGCGGTCGCGTCTCACGCCAAGCACGAATGAAGGGTGAGTTGGAGTGGAGGAGGTGGCGAGGAAACTGTCGCCTTTGGCTCCAACTGCCAAGGCGTGCGTGACACCCAGCATCTCAAGCGAAGAGGATTCGCGCAACTTAAACTCGACAGGCTCTGCCCGGCAAACGTCATCGACAGCCGCGTCGTGCGCCACTATGGACGGGTTTGAGATCGCGCCATTGAAGGTGACAGTGAAGTCGATAAAGGCGGTAGTGACACCGCGCGCCTTCCCTCCGTTAAACGAAAACATAACCGCCGACCATTCGCCGGGTGCGAGCGTAACGGGCTGCCCCGGTTCCGGCGCTCGAAGGGCCACGAATAGCTCAGGAAGACCGGCCATCACAGCGCCCGCAACGATCGCGCCGGTCGGCGAGGCTGCAACGGAAAGCGAGCGTCCTGGAGCGCTAGGATCGTCGAACGAGAATCGTGCAGCCCCTTGTTTAGCGATCGAAACCGAACCGGCGCGAACGGTGGCTAGGAAGGCGGGGCCGCTCTTGATCGAGATCGCCGCGTAGTGATAACGCCCCCCAGCCTGACACCACAGCAACGGGGCGGCGAAGCCTAGAACAAACAGAACACGCATCATTTGTTTGTAGGCATGTCGCCCGTAAGAGCCTTCATGAAGGCCACTAGATCCGCGCGGGCTTGGTCGCGCTGGCCGGCTGGAATATTTGGGACACCGGCGTGCGGAACCACCCCGGAGAGATAAGGATTCTTGCGGCCGCCCTTGAAGTAGAAATCGACGACCTCTTCGAGTGTCTTCATAGACCCATCGTGCATGTAAGGCGCGGTGAGCGCAACGTTGCGCAGGGTGACGACTTTGAAACCGCCTTGGTCCTTCTTGTCTGACGTCACGTCAAACCGGCCGAGGTCGCGCATCTCGCCGGTAGCGGGATCGACCGAGACGCCGGTGTTGTGGAAACGGGGCTCTGTGAAGGTAGCGTGCTTGTCTTCAATGCGATGGCAGGAGATGCAGTTCGGTCCATCAAGAGTGAAGTCTTTGAATAACTCCAGACCGCGGATCGCCGAAGCGGACATCGCCGTCTTGTCGCCGCCGTAGTAATATCGATCGAAGGCCGAGTTGCCGCTCACCAGTGTGCGCTCAAAACTAGCTATTGACTTCGCCACCATTTCATAAGTGATGGGTCCGGCGCCCCAGGCTTGCGCGAAAAGACGCACGTACTCTGGACTCGCGGCCAATCGCCGTTCGACGCCCACCAGCGAATGAGCCATTTCCTTGGGGTCGTGCACGGGAAACTCCGCCTGTTGTTCGAGCGACAACGCGCGTCCATCCCAGAACTGCGTGAAATGATAAGCGGCGTTCAAGAGGGTCATGGACTGGCGTCCGCCCACTTGACCCTTGAAGCCCGAGGAAAACTGTTTGACGTCGGCGAACCCGGTCTTGGGATCGTGGCAATCGGCACAGGCGGTGGCGCCGTCACGAGAGAAGAACCTCTCGTTGAAAAGCCTACGGCCCAAGGCGATGGTTTCGGCCGTGGGCGGGTTATCAGGAGGGATCGGCACCGGCGGCAAACCAAGCGGCGCCTGAATCGTGACGGCCTTGCCAATCGGATAGGCCTTGCCGCCCGGACGAGGATCGGCCAAGCGCGCATGCGGTGGCGCGAAGATACTCAATTCTTCGGCTGCCGCCAGCGCGGCGGCCAAGCTAAGAACCAATGAAAGAATACGCGTCACTGTCTCTTCAGTGTATTGCCTAGACGCTGACAGTGGGGCACGGCGCGTTCCGGATAATGTCGTAGGCGTGTTTGCGCAGCCGGCCAAAACCTTCGGCTGCGGAGCCTCGCGCAATCACCAACAGATCGGCCGCTTGGTCAAGAGCGGCTTCGCGAATCGCAGGGGCAGGCTCACCATCCACCAAAATAATGCCAGCGTCTTCGGCTCGAACGCGCGTTCGCAGCTTCTCAATCTCGAAGCGCGCCTGCCGTCGAAGCTCGGCGTGGAACTCGGCGTCCAAGTATTTGGCGGGGCGCGTATCGACGCCAGGGACCGCATGAACAATGGAAAGCTTGGCCCCATTGGCCGCCGCGAAATCGGCGGCCCACCGCAGTGCGGCATCCGCTTCCGCACTTAGATCCACGGCGCAGAGAATCCGCTTGAAGTCGATGATTTCGCGCGGCGGTGCGGTCTCCATATGAACGCCGGTCCATACCGGACAGCGTGCATCGTGCAACACCTTGGCGGTGATGGAGCCGATCAGGAAACGGCGAAACGGCCCGAGTCCATGAGTCGGCATCATGATCAAATCCGTATCGTTGGCGTGAGCGTATGCGACGATGCGGGAACCGCTTTCGCCATCCCACAACTCCCGTTTGGCGTCCGGAAACTCCCGAACCAGAAACTCGTCCAATTGCTTCTTCAGTTTGTCGCGTTGAACCTGATAAAAGTCATTGGCCACGTATCCGCCTAGTTCGCCAGCGGAGAAGAGGTATTCTGCGGCGTTGACAACATGCAGCAGCGTGACTTGAGCCCTGGCGGCCGCCGCCATCGCTTGCACATAGTGAGCCGAGCCCTCGCATTGGGCGGAGAAATCGACCGGAAAGAGCATACGTTGAAGGGCGGGCATTTCAGTTTCCTCTCAAGCCGTGTCTTGCAATTAGCGTTCCAAACAAAATTGGTCATGAGCGTGCAAGGTAAGCGCGCAGGAGGCCATCGAAAATGCCAGTCAAGGATGTTTGCACGCGCAACGTGATGCATGTCGGCCGTGAGACGACAATTCAGGAAGCGGCCCAATTGATGAGGCAACACCACGTGGGAGATTTGATCGTGGCCGATCACGACCACGAGACGATTCGACCGGTCGGCATCATAACCGATCGCGACATCGTCCTCTCCGTCGTGGCGCCTAAACTCGAAGCCTCCGTTATGACGGTTGGCGACGTGATGGGGGCTGAACTTATCACTTGCCCTGAAGACATGGGCGTCTCTGAATGCATCCGCAGAATGCGATCGAAAGGCGTCCGGCGGATGCCGATTGTCAACGAGCGGGGAGACTTGGTGGGCATAGTCTCGGTTGACGACATGATCGAATTGTTGGCCGATGAACTGGGCGAGGTATCGAAGCTGATAGCGCGCGAGCAGGGGCGCGAGGTAAGATTGCGGCGGTGACCCAGCTTGATCTGTTCTTTCATCCGCGATCGGTGGCGGTCATTGGCGCCACTGAACGGGCAGGCAGCGTCGGACGAACACTATTGGAGAATCTGACCGG
Organism: Acidobacteriota bacterium; assembly: GCA_043755595.1. GTDB lineage: Bacteria > Acidobacteriota > Terriglobia > Bryobacterales > Bryobacteraceae > VFZP01. The sequence continues at coordinate 9,300 of JAYUSQ010000025.1, forward strand.
AGCTTCATTCGCCGGCAAGATCTTTCCGGTCAATGCCAAGCATCGGCGAGTGCTAGGATTGGCGGCGTTCGAGTCGGTAAAGGCGCTGCCGGAACGGCCCGATCTCGCTGTTATTGTGACGCCGGCGGCGACGGTGCCCGATCTGATTGGCGACTGTGCGGCGGCGGGGATTCCAGGCGCGGTGGTGATCTCAGCGGGCTTTCGCGAGGCGGGGGAGGAAGGCCAACGGCTGGAGCGCGAGATTCTGGCGCGCAAGGGTTCGATGCGCGTAGTTGGACCGAACTGCCTTGGGGTGATGTGTCCTTCGTCGGGACTGAATGCCACGTTTGCGCAGGGCATGGCGCTCACCGGCAATGTGGCGTTCATCAGCCAAAGCGGAGCGCTGCTCACTGCCATCCTGGACTATAGCTTCGAAGAGAAGATAGGCTTCAGCACGTTCGTATCGATGGGGTCCATGATCGACGTCGGTTGGGCCGACATGATCGACTATCTTGCCGAAGACCCAAGCACGCAGAGCATCATGCTCTACATGGAATCGATCGGGGACGCCCGGGGCTTTGTATCGGCGGCGCGCGAAGCGGCATTGTCCAAGCCGATTCTTGTGATCAAGGCTGGGCGTTCGGAAGCGGCGGCAAAGGCAGCGGCTTCTCATACAGGCGCACTGTCGGGTAGCGATGACGTGCTCGACGCCGCCTTCCGGCGTTGCGGCGTGCTGCGCGTCGAGAGTATCGCCGACCTTTTCTACATGGCCGAGGTGCTCGGCAAACAACCCCGTCCGTCGGGTTCAAGACTCACCATCGTGACCAACGCCGGGGGCCCTGCCGTTCTTGCGGCAGACGCGCTGGTGGCCGGAGGTGGACAATTGGCGAAGCTGACTGAGCCCACCGTTGATGCGTTGAATCTCTTGCTTCCGCCCCATTGGAGTCACAACAATCCCGTCGATGTATTGGGCGACGCCGGCGCCGAACGATATGGCAAAGCTGTCGAGATTGCGGCGAGCGACCCGGCGAGCGACGGACTCCTGGTAATCCTCACTCCCCAGGGCATGACCGCGCCGGCGGAGGTGGCGGAGCGCGTGAAGGCTTCGCCTCGTCCGAGCGGCAAGCCCATTCTGTCTTCGTTCATGGGCGGAGCCGATGTCGCGCGCGCCAACGATATTCTCAACCGGGCGGGGATTCCTACGTTTCGCTACCCAGACACCGCCGCGCGAGTGTTCAACTATATGGCGCAGTTCTCAGAGAACTTGCGATCGCTCTATGAGACGCCACAGTCGGTTGGCGAAGATGTGCCCTCGTTTCCCGGCGACGCTACTGAAATACTTCAAGGGGTTCGCAGTTCGGGCCGAACGCTACTCACTGAGTTCGAATCGAAGAAGTTACTAACTGCCTACGGCATTCCGGCCGTGCGCACTGAGCTGGCGGGTTCAGAGGAGGCAGCCGTACAACTCGCTGGAAAGATCGGGTACCCCGTTGTCTTGAAGCTTCATTCGGAGAGCGTGACCCACAAGAGCGACGTGGGCGGCGTGCATCTAAACCTAAAGGGTGAGAGCGAAGTCCGCGGGGCCTGGCTGGCGATAGCCGCTCTGAAAGGGTTTGACGGAGCGACGGTGCAGCCGATGGTGAAGCTCGACGGTTACGAGTTGATCGTCGGCGCCAGTGTGGACCCGCAGTTCGGACCGGTGCTGCTGTTTGGCTCCGGTGGCAAGCTGGTGGAGGTGTATGGTGACAGCTCACTCGCTCTGCCTCCGCTGAACAGCACGCTCGCACTGCGAATGATGGAGCGGACGCGGATCTACAAAGCGCTACTTGGAGTGCGCGGGCGCGGGCCCGTGGATCTCAGAGCGCTTGAAGGGCTGCTGGTGCGGTTCAGCCGTCTCGTGACCGAGCAGCTTTGGATCAGTGAGATCGACATCAACCCGCTATTGGTTTCAGAGTCGGGACAGATAGCGCTCGATGCGCGAGTGTTACTCTACCCCGCCGGCACGCCCAGCGGCTCCCTGCCCCGCGTGGCGATCCGTCCGTATCCTTCGCGATATGTGCGACAGTCCGAACTAAGGGACGGGTCGGCAATCACGATTCGGCCGATCCGGCCGGAGGACGAGCCGCTGGTGGCGCGCTTTCACACAACGTTGTCGGATCAGAGCGTCTACTCGCGCTACTTCCACCTACTCAACTTGAACCAGCGCGTATCTCATGAACGCCTGACACGCATTTGTTTCATCGACTATGACCGTCAGATGGCGCTCGTCGCCGAAGCGGGCGGCGAGATACTCGGCGTCGCTCGCTTCATCCGGTTACGCGATACTAAATCAGCCGAGTTCGCGATGGTAATCAGCGACGGATTCCAGCGGCGCGGCCTGGGCGAGTTACTCCTCCGTCAATTAGTGGAGGTGGCGCGCAACGAGGGCGTCGAGCATCTAACTGGTGACACGTTAACAGAGAACCGTCCGATGATTGGACTAGCTCGTAAAGTCGGCTTTCAGGCCAGGGATGATCGGCCGGAAGGGACCGTGAAGTTAACGATGGCGCTAGGCGGAAGCGAATAGCGACGCAAGAGCTATCACCTGCCCCGTAGCACCGGGCATCGGAATCGAATCGGTCTCACTGAAGCTGACGATCTCGGTATAGACGCCGCCGGACGGGTTGCGATGCGCAATCAGGCGATTGGTAGTAATGTCGAGAACCCAGTATTCGGGCACGCCGGCTCGGGCATAAAGATCACGCTTGATCGTGAGGTCGCCCCGAAGAGAGCTGTCGGCTACTTCAACTACCAGAATCATTTCATCACCCCGAGGGTGACGGGTCCGGTAGGCCGCGTCGGCCGCGACGAGGACCGCAATGTCCGGTTCCGGCTCACTGTAATCCTTCTCGGACCGATGTACTTCCAGCGGCAACTGCACTCGTATCGACCTTGGGTCTATTCGTTCGACGAACATCGCGTTCAACTCGGAAATCGCGTAAGAATGACGAGCGCTCTGTCCCATTTTGTCGATCACGTCTCCATTGATGAGCTCAAAGCGGCGGCCTTCGAACAGACCCAATTCCAACATGCGATAGACTTCCGCCCGGGTAAACTTCTTGCGGGGCAGATAGCCTTCTGCGACGGCCGGTAGCACCAACGTGGCTGACATACATCTCCTTTATCGCAAATCTAGCGGCTGGGCGCTACGGCCTTGCCGTCGCCGACGGTTTCATCGGGATGACCGATCACCATGTCGCCGTCTCTCAAGCCGCTCGTCACCTCGGCGGCCAACGCGGTGCGATGGCCCACCTCTACGGCACGACGGCGTGCGACGCCACTATCGACAACGAAGACGCTCCAACGGTTCTGATGACGGAAGAGGGCGTTGGCCGGAACCTGAAGGACCGAAGGCGACTCCCAGAGGACGAAGGCGGCCTCCACCCGATAACCGTCGCCCAATTGCTTCCACTCCGTCTGGGGCGAGACTAAGTCGGCTACGACTCGCACGCGCTGCTCTTCTACTCCGAGTGCCGACACTTTGGTGAAGCCGCCGGGCTCGGTCACTCGCACACGGGCCTCCAGTGGTTGTTCGCCGCCCCAACGTGTAAGGACCACGCGTGTTCCCGGCTGCACCCTGACTGCGTCGGCCGAGAGTAACTCAACAACCACCTCAAGCGCGTTGGCATTACCGATCTCGAGTAATGCTTCACCGGGAGTTACCGGACCCTCACTCTCGCGCACGACGCGGATGACACGGCCACCCACCGGGGCGAACACGGGAATGCGCTCGCCGGTTCCCGAACCACTCACGGTTTGCCGCAACGAAGTGCGCGCGGCCACTACTTCAGCTCGCGCACTTTCCACTTCGGCTCTCGCGGTTGCAATCGCGCGATCGGCAACTGACACCGATGCCTCGACACGCCGGAGTTCGGACAAATCGCGTTCGACCTTTTCGGCGGCGATATCGCCCGACTTGCGCAGCGTGGCGTTCCGCACGCCTTGGCTCCTCCAGAAATCCAAGTCCGCTCGAGCCACGCGGGCCTGCTCTTCGAACGTATGAACGCGGGCTTCTGAGACCGCGAGCAACGCCTCGGTGGCTTTCACACGTGCGCTCGCCTGATCCTTGCTTCGCGCATCGAGCACGACCGGCGAGGGCGGCTCAAGCTGTGTGATCGTCTGCCCAGCCTGCACTACATCGCCGGCTTTCCAGGGAAGGCGCGGCGTATACCCGGCCACGGGAGCGTAGACGAGGTATCGGGATCGAAGACGTGTCTTACCCTCTTCCTCAACCGTCACTCGCAACGGCCCGATCGAGACTTTGCCGGCTTCGACCGCCACTGGCTGAGGACGGAATCCCAGGAAAATACCGGCGCCCGCCAGCGCCGCCAAAACCAAAATCCACAACCAACGTTTCAAACGATCACTCCCTTGCCTTGAGAACTTCCACCAGATCGAGATGCTTCAATTGGCGCGCCACGGTGAGCGCCGAAAGAATAGTGGCCAGTACAACCACCAGCGCCGAAAACGCATAAGTCGAAGGCTCCAACACCAGCGGAATCCGGAATAACTCTGTTTGCGCCGTCCCGGCCATGACCGCTGCGAGCGCGCGCCCGAACATGAGACCGAAAGGAATCGCGGCCAAAACCAGAATCGCAATTTCACCAAGTAAGATATACGACACCTCGCCGCGTGTATACCCGAGCACACGGAGGCTGGCCAGTTCCCGGCTCCGCTCGCTCATCGCGATCCTTACCGTGTTGTAGACTACACCGATCGCGATCGTCGACGCGAGTATCGTATTAATGAGTGCGAAGGTCAACATCTGCTGGGCCATCGTTTCGTAGAAAGCGCTGAGCATCTGCATCCTCGCAGTCGTGCCCGCCACGGCCGGCATTTCCTTCAAGCGTTTGAAGATCTCGGCCGAGTAACTCATATCGGCCGCCAGGTATGCGCCAGTGATACTGTCGCCCTCCCGTAGCAACCGATTCAGAACGTCGCGCCTCATGTAAGCCGAGACCCCGATATACTCACTGACCACTCCTGCTACGGGAATCTGACGGACGGCACGGGAACCTTCAAGTAACTCGACCGTGAGTAACTGGCCAGGCTTGATCGCGAGCATCTTCGCCAGATGATCCGTTAGCAGCACGCCATCTTCGGGTAGGTCCACGGGACGCAGATCCGTATCGAGGAGACGCCGCAAGACGCCGTCCGGCTCCAGCCCCTGGACAGCGGATCGATGGGTGCGCTGCTCAAACCGCAGCCGCGCCGGCGCCGAACGCGCAGCCTCGGCGCGAGTTACTCCCGGCAGACTGGTCAGCGAATGGAGGGCGCGTCGCGGTACGGGGCCGATGAACGTGACAGTCATATCGTCGGTTTGCGATCGCCTTAACTGCGCGAGCACCATGAAGTCGACGGCATCACCCCAGAAGTTACCCAGCACCAGAATCGCCGCCGACATCCCCACGCCGACCATCGATAGAAGAGACTTGACGGGCCGCCGTTCGATGTTGCGAAAGATCATCCGAGTAGGCTGCGAAAACCAACGCCCGATTCCAATGCGCTCGAAGAAGCTCACGCCATAACTGCCGGGCGGCGCCGGTTGCATGGCTACCGCAGGGGATTCTGAGGCTGCGCGAATCACGGCAAACAAGGTACCCGCACTAGCGGCGGCCAGGCTGACCAACGCGGAAATCACCAACACCCGCGGGCTGATCGCGAATTCCAGGTACGGAAAACGATAGACATCCATGTAGAGATTGGACAGTCCACGTCCCAACCACGCGCCTCCCACAATCCCGACCACGAGCCCGGCTGCGACGATCAAGCCGGCAAACTCAAGGTAATGAACCACCATGTCGGAAGTCCGGTATCCAAAGGCCTTGAGAATCGCGATTTGCCCGCGCTGAGTGGCCATCAGACGGCCGATCACCACGTTCAATAGAAATGCGGCCACCGATAGAAAGATCACCGGAAACATCGTGGCCATCACGCCGAGTTGCTTGAACTCCTCGCTCAGGTAACGATTCGAAATCTGATCCCGCCGCCCGTGAGCGCCCACTCCGCCGTAGGCACGAAGCACTGCATCGAGAGCCATCACGGCATCGTCAACCCGCGTTTCCGGCGACAGCGACGCAACCACTTGATTGAATGCGCCCGTCATGTTGTAAGCGGCTTCCAGTTGCGATCGATGCATCCAGATCACGCAGTAAGTCTTGAAGTCCGGAACGATCGATCCGGGCGCCAACTGATAAATGTACTCGGGTGTCGACACTATGCCGACAATCTCGAGCTGGCGCAGCCGGCCGGCGATCGTGACCGCGAGCGAAAAGCCTGGCCGTAACTTGTGCGCCACGGCGAAGCCATCGCTTATAACCGCTTCGCGTTCCCGCCCGGCTTCTGGCAATCGACCGGACCGGAGATGCAGGAGATTGAAGATCGGCTGACGCTGGGGTAAGGAAACAACCTGAGCGGAGACAGGCTGATCATACCCATACATCTCAACGTTGGCAGGCGCCAGGATCCGCGACTCGACTGCGGTTACCCCAGGGATGGCCGCGACGCGGTCAAGCACCGGCTCGGGCGCGCGCTTAAGGCCCGAGAAAAGGTCCGGGAAACGGAATTCGCGATATAGACGCGCTTGCGTGCTTTGGAGCGACTGCAAAGTAGACGCCGCCATGACGTAAGTCGCGATGCCAGCGCCCAGGACAAATGCGATCGCGGCTACTTGACCTTTGACGGCCCAAAAATCGCGGAATAACTTTCGATCAAGAGCGCGCATAGTTACGCATGTTATTCAGGAAGCGCGAACGCGTACAAGACGTTGCCAGAGGCCACAGAGATAAACTGGCGGCCTTCGACAGAGTAGCTGATCGGAGAAGCCGCCATTGCGCCCCCGGTTTGAAAGCGCCAAAGATATTTGCCGGTCTTGGAGTCGAGGGCGATCAAGTTTCCCTCAGCGGTTGCGGCCATGGTGACTCCACCGGCAGTCGCCAACACGCCGTTAGTAAGTGATCCTTGGATGATCGGAAAATCCCACTTCATCTGGCCGGTCTCGGGGTCCACGGCCTTGATGCCGGCGCGCGAAGTTCCATCGACCCGGACGCCTCGGCCGCCTTGATACTGGCGCCCAGGTTCCGGCGTAACGGGCGTTGAGAAATATCGCTGGCCTGCTTCGGCATAGGCAAGGATGAACCATCCCGTGACCGGATCGTAAGATGGCGCCTGATAGTTGGTGCCGCCCCCCAGCGTCGGGTAGACGTCAATGCTGCCCTTTTCGCTGGCGCGCCAACCATCGACCGGCATGGGCCGCCCCTTGTCGTCAAAGCCTTTGTTCCAGGTCTGATTGATGAATGCATTGGCGCCGAGGAACTTACCGGTCGAGCGATCCAAAGCATAGAGGAACCCATTGCGGTCACCATGGAGAAGCAGTTTGCTGCGCTGGCCCTTGAACACGCGATCCACCAACATCATGTCCTCGGTTGAATCCCAGTCATGCGTGTCATTGGGCGTAAATTGATAATGCCAAACCAGCTTGCCGGTATCGGGATTCAACGCGACGACCGAATTCGAATACAAGTTGTCGCCGAGCCGGACATCGCCGTTAATCGCAGGCGCGGGGTTGCCCACTGGCCAGTAGACTAAGTTCAATTCCGGATCATAAGCGCCGGTTAGCCAGGTAGCGCTGCCGCCGACCTTCCAGGAATCACCCAACCAAGTCTCGTTCCCCGGCTCACCTGGGCCCGGGATGGTATGAAACCGCCAGAGCCGCTTCCCGGTGGCGGGGTCATAGGCATCGATGAAGCCCCGAATGGGAAATTCTCCACCTGAGATACCGGTGATAATCTTGTCATTCAAGGCCAGCGGAGGACTGGTAATGCTATGTCCCAGTTGCACGTCCCCCACTTCCGTTTCCCAGAGCAACAGGCCGGTGCGCGCATCGAGCGCGACTAACGCGGCGTCGAGCGTTCCGAAGAAGACCCGATTTCCAAGGATAGTTACTCCGCGATTCGATTGGTTGATGGCGTAGGCGTGAGTCGATTTCAACTTACGTTCGTACCGCCAGATCTGCTTGCCAGTGCGCGCATCCAGAGCCAGCACTTGGCCCGGAGGCCCCGAGGTGTACATCACACCGTCGATCACGAGCGGCGTCGTTTGCAGGGCTTGATCGCCCGGCAGTTGGAGGGTCCATTGCGCCTGGAGGAGTTTGGCGTTGAGGGGCGTCACTTGCTTGAGTTGGGAGTAATGCGTGCCCTGATAATTTCCCCAATACATCGGCCAGTTCTGAGGCTCGGCCGACGCGTTCTTCAAGCGGTCAAACCCGATGCCACCGGTGATCGGAGCTTCAATCGTTTTGGCCAGATCGCGCCCGTTCAGGGTCTTTAGATAGGCCACGACGTTAGTCATTTCGACGGCCGAGAGCCGGGTAGCAAAGTCACGCGGCATCAGTGAGGCGTCTTCGACACGGACGCTCGCAAGTTTCGACTTTTCGAACATGTGAAGTTGGCCCGAAGCGTCTATCATCTGAACCGAAAACGTATCTTCATTTCGCCGAACGCCGCGAATCTCACGACCGTCGCGCGTCTTCACAACGACCGTCTGCGGCCGTCTGGGGCCACGCCCGCGCCCCGGTGTGGCGCCCATAAACTCCTGTGGATTCGCGATTTTGAGCGCCAGAGCTTCAACGGAGTTTCGCCCGGCGCCGGAGAGATCCGGGCCCACGACTCCGCCCCGCCCATTTACCTGATGACAGGCCGAGCAGTTGCCTTTGCCGGAGAAAACCAGCGCTCCCGCCGCTGCGTCGCCATGCACAGGACCGGCGGCAACCCCGGCGTTCACCGTACCCGACAGGCTGCGGATATAGGAGACAAGCTGCCAGATCTGATCGACGTTGAGTTGCGTAAACGCCGGCATCTGGGTGCCGCGAACGCCGCCGCGAATGTTGAGGAAAATCTCACCGTCTTTCTCGCCGCGGTTGAGCTTGCCGGTGAGCGCGGGACCGCGGTCGCCACGCGCTTCGCCGCCATGGCAGACCTGACAGGTTTGCACGTATAGAGCGGCGCCGGCGGCGGCGGCGGCTTCGCGCGATCCAGCAAATGGATTCTTTAGGTTTTCAGGGGCATCCGCCTGTGCAAACAAGGCGAGCGGAACGGAGAGGATAACGGAAAGAGTTCTCATGCCGGTTACTTCGAAGTATAGCTTCAATATTCAAATTGGATCAGGAGTTGTAGTTGACGGGCCGGAAGACTTTCCAGAGGTTGACCGAAAGTAGCCAGCCGCCCGGCGGAGTTCGAGTAATAGGGACTCACCCGCTCGATATTGGCGCGATTGGTCAGGTTAAAGCCTTCAATGCCGAACTGAAGCACCGCCCGGTCTCCCCGCACATGGATGGTCTTCATGAGCCGGACGTCGAGATTGAAGTTCGCCGGCGACCGGAACGAGTTTCGCTCGAAGCCAATGGGCCGCGCGGACAACGGGTAGGCTCCCGTGCGGAAAACATCGGTGGTCTGGAGAACGTTGATGGGCCGGCCGGAGCCAACCGACAGAATCGGTGCAACCGATACATCGTCCACAAAAGGCAGTTCGAAAACGGCGCTGGCGGCGAGACGATGGCGCTGATGCTGACGCGAGGGCGCCCAGTCCTTTCGGATATCGAGCGGGTCTTGCGGGTGCTCGTCGAAGTCCGAACCATCGTCCCAAGCGCGCCCGAGGTTGTAAGCGATCAGATAAGTAAGTTCTTTTGAAAGCCGGTGGTTCAAGGTAGTTGAGACTCCGCTATAAGTAGCGCGGCCGGTCTGTTCGAGTTCATAAGAGGGGGGAAGCGCGCCGGTCGTATTGCGGATGCGCGGCAGGTGGAAGCCGCGAATCTGGCTGGCTTCGACGGAGAGCGATGTATCCTTGCCCAGGCCATGCTCAAAGCCCGCGCTGAATTTTCTCGAGTAAGTGGAGGGAAAGCGTCCAGCGGCTTTGTAAGTCGAGATTGGGACGCTGGCGAGGGGAGTGCCAAGTATCGCTCCTCGCGAAGCGGCGAAAGCGGAGGCTGCCGCGGGGCCAACGGCGTATTGCTCAAAGCCTTGGCGACCGTCCTTCTGCAATGCTTCGTTGAGGAAGGCGAGCGGATAGCGGTCGTAGAAGAGGCCGGCGCCCGCGCGAATCACCAGCGGCCTGGTGGACGAGGGGCGCCAAGCGAGGCCGGCGCGGGGCGCGAAGTTGTTCGATGAGGGCGAAATACCGGCCGGCATCCGCTGCCGGTCAAACCTCGCGCCGAACTCGACCAGCAGGCGAGGCCGAAGCTGCCAACGATCGTGCAGCCACAGGCCCCCGGGCAAAGTCGTCATCCGCGTACGGGGGTTTCCAAAGGCTTGAATGAACAAATCGGGCCGTCCCCGCGTGAAGTCATCCAACGTTGGGAAGACATAGATACCGGCGTAGCGATTACGAATGGTCGAATCCAGAGTAACTGTGTGTAAGTCTAAGCCAGTACTCAGCCGGTGACGGCCAAGAGAGACATTGAGTTGCTCGACAACCTGATAGTGAAGTTCGGTGCGTTGAGAGTTCATCCGGTGGAACTGGCCAAAGGTGGCAATACCCGGGATCTCGTACATAGGGAGGGCGGGACCGGAGTTCGGAGTTAGTTCCATCGTCCGTCCAGACACTTGCACGCGCACATCGTTCACAACCTTGGGCGAAATGACGCGGAGCCAATTGCCCACCAAGGAATGGTCGGCCGTTAGACTGCTGCCTTGCGCGGAGCGGTCCGGGAAGTTATCGGGGCCTTGGACCTCCTGGCGCACTCGGCCGCGCGAGAACGCATAACGAGTGTTGAGTGTGTCACGGCTTCCCACCTGATGATTGAGCTTGAGTGACAGGTCCGCGCCGCTCGCTCCAGTTGGATAGAGACCTCGTAAAATGCCCACCGTAGGAAGACTGCGCTGAATGGCTTCGACCGCCGGCTCCGGCACGTTTGACCATTCCTCCGCCGATTCCGTTTCATACTCGACGGCGCCAGCTAAGAAGGTACGGTCGCGACGGAGCGGGCCGTTGAGCGAGACGCCGGGCTGATAGCGCCGGAATTGCGGGCGGGCGGCCGCCACTTCGGTTCTTCGTGCGTTGAGGATTTCGTTTTGGGCGAACATCGTGAAGTCGCCATGCAGGATGTTGACGCCCGAGCGCGTAATCATGTTTAGCAACCCGCCCGCCGCGCCACCGAATTCAGCGCCCACCGCAATCGCCGCGACGCGAAACTCTTGCACCATCTCAAGTCCCACGGCGACACGATTGCCACCCGTAGTTTCGTCGCGATTGTCGAGCCCGTCAATCTGAATCGCGTTGTTGCGCGGGCGCATGCCGCCGAAAGTGAAGCCTGAGTCTCCGAGCGGGGTGCGTGTACCGGTCATGGTGCGCTGGGAACTCGCTCCCGCCGAGGGCGCGACACCGGGCGCGGCGAGGACGAAATTGAGATAGTTCCGGCTGCGCGCCGGAGCCTCTTCGATGCGCTCGTAACCGAGCGAGACACTGGCCGATGAAGCGGTGAGATCGATCGCTTCGGGCTCCTCGTTCACTTCGACACGTTCGGTCACGCCAGCGGGCGCGAGTTGGAAATCCTGCGTGACGGCGTGGCCTGCTGCCAAAGGAAATGGCTTGACCCGGATGGGCACGAAGCCTGGGGCGTCGAGGTTCAGCGTGTACGTGCCCGGCGTGAGATTGGTGATAAGAAACTGGCCGTTCGCAGTCGTAACGGCAGTGCGTTCGGACGCCGTATCCTGATGACGGACAACTACGCGGCAGGCGGGAACGGAGGCTCCCGAAGGATCCGTGATGGAGCCTTGGATGATGCCCGTGACGCTGGTGGTTTGGGCGTGGACCGGCGCGAGGGTGGCAACGATCAACGAGATGGCGATGGGGAGGCGGATATCGTCAGGGTAGCGCATGGTGTGCCTGTGTCCGTTCATCATTCGACACCGTCAGCCGGGCAGTGGCGGAAAGCATCGTCAATGGCCTCTGGATCGAAGTAGGCGAAGTCGGCAGCGACGAACTCGCACAGATACTCTTGGCGGAAGGTTTGGTCCAAAAGCGTGCGGCGTTCCTCGGCGAGAAACTCCGAGCGGATGCGGGAGCATTGGGTAGCCGGGGCTTCAATCCGAGTCCACGCCGCGCCGCCGTTGGTCCATTCATCGTAGAAGAAGCCTTGGCGGCCGTTGGGCGTCGACATAAGCCAGATGGCGGCTCTCGGGTTGGCGGCGACCATGGGGCGGACGGCGTGATACAGACGATCGGGCACGCGAGAGGCTTCGTCGATCAGTAGCAGCGCGACATTCGAGAAGCCGCGGATGGTGGTTTCATTGCCTGGGAGCCCCACGATCCGGGAGCCGTTGGGCAGGAGGAGCGAGATCGGATTATCGCCATCGCCTTGTGGGGCGATGCCCAGTTGGTGCAGGAAATCGCCGGCTTTGCGAACGAACTCAGAGGATTGGCGGCCGGAGGGAGAAACGACAACGGTGAGCGACCCGCGATAGTGAAAGGCCTGGTAGACAGCGCGGACGGCGACGGTCGTGGACTTACCCCACTGCCGACAGCAGTTGAGAATCCCGCGGCGAAGGGCGGGGTCGAGCACGCGGGCTTGTTCGGGGTCGGCCTGGAAGCCCAGGCGATGTTGGGCGAAGGCGAGGAATTCGAAGCTTTGACGGGAAGAAAGACGCACTACGGGCTCGTTGTTTTTTGGGACTCGCTTTTGGAAGAACTTCTCGCGCACGACTTAGTTTCACTTACCTCACTCAAGGGTCGAAGGACGGTCCTCCTGGTTTTGCCATCGACCGGCCAGGAGGCCGGTCCCACTTTCCCGACTCAGCGCTTAGAGCACGTCAGCGCGGTCAAGCAGCTCGAGGAAGGGCTGGCGGAGGTCCGGGTAGCGGTTCAGAATCGTCGCACCGAGGTCTTGGACAAACGCCATCCACTTCGGGTGCTCGTTCAGCGGGCACGACCGTGGATTGACGTTGTTTTGTTGGCGCCGAGGCCGGTTGCGGCTCTGTTGGCGGCGGTGGTTTGAGACATTCAGAGGCATCTAGGGAGTGTCCATTTCCGGGATTGGGTTCCATTGGCTGACTTACTAAGGCGGGCTCGGGTAGAGGCGTCGCGCGTAGCGCAGCGAGCCGCTTCAAGCAACGTTCGAATTGGCGTGACAGACGAGACTCATATCGTTGCAGGACTTGCAGGCTGGGGGTGCGGTCGGCGAGTTCACGGAAGGCGAGCGTCATGCGCGTGGCCTCGTCCATGGTTTCGTAGTCACCGTCAAGCTCGTCCATCATATGGTCCATCTGGTTGTCGAGGAGGGCGGTCTCCATGACATGACCCAGGCGCGACGGACACGCCAGCGCGCGACGGCCATTTCTTCGACAAGGAGTAACTCAGTGGCGGTGGAAGGAAGATGCTCGGCGATGAGCGCCTCGTGGAGTTGAATGTATTGCGCGGGGCTTTCGTTGGTGAGGCAGACAGACTCGGCGAGGCGGGCAGGCTCCGTGGTGGAGAGGCAGTGACGGCGGGCATTGGCGGACGAGCGCGTTTTGCCTTCGGGCGTGACAGGCCCTTGGGATTTTTTCCCGTTGGCACGGGAGGAGGCAATGCGGCGGGCGGAGGACATGAGTTTTGGGGTCTCCTGGTCGGCGGGCGTATTTCCCGCTCTTCGGTCAACAGTGTACGCCGGCGTTCAGTGGCCGCCGGGATGCGTTTCGGGTAAGTCGATGAGGACACACGCAGATATTTTTCCGCTTTCGGGGCGAATGATTCTAAATCCGCTGATGAATCGTTTGAGCGATGAATCGACAAAACGGGTGGCGGCGTTGCGAGTAGCTTCGTCCGTTCAGCAAGAAGATCGACTTGTTGGCGCACAAAGCCAACGACGGGTCGCTGACCGAAGGAGAGTGCGGCGAGTACGAATCGGTGATTGAGGCTGTGGACATTGTTGCCAAACTCAAGCGAATGGTCCGCCGCCGCGTGGAGGGCACTACGAATACGGTTGAAGAAGGGATTCAGCGACGATTGTGAGATTGAGCTTGGGAACGTCATTGGGTGTTCCTACAATCCTAAATTTGATTTTCGGATTTCTCGCCAGGCCGCAGAGGAGCGAAGGCCGCAAAGAATTTGGACAGTGGGTTATCCAATAGCAGTCCGCGCCTGGCACATACCGAGTGAATTAATCGTGACCGGAGCGGATTGATTGGCCGCCGATGAAAGCCGATCAACGGGATAACAAACGGCGGATGGACCACGGAGGCCGAATCTTTGAATTTCGCGACAGAAAGCTCTAAATCCGTTACTGTAGAAAGAGAAGCAGAGGAAACGGCTATGCATCTGAACATTGAACTTCCCGATGCCCTCGGGGCGGCAGTGAAGGCTCGGGCCCAAGCTGAAGGCGTATCGCCGGATCACTTTGTAAGCCGTGTTCTTGAAGACACGCTTTCGGCTGGTGTTCAAAACTCAGCCAAACCGTTCGAGACCGGATATGGAATGTTGGCGAAGTATGGCACTGCCCCATCCGCCGAAGAGATGGACCATAACCGGCGCGAGATGTTCGGCAACTTCGCGCAAGAGTTCTAATGGTTGCTGGCGCTGCTGACACGCACACCGTTCTCTGGTATCTGTTTGGCGACTCCCGCCTCTCAACCAGAGCGAAGGAGTTCATCGATCAGGCTGCGGCGTCCCGGCAATCCATCGAAATTTCTCCGATCAGCTTGGCGGAGATCGTTTATCTGGTAGAGAAGAGCCGCATTCCAATGTCGGCATTTGAAGATGTGAGAAGCTCACTGGATAACCCGAACCACGTCTTCAAGGAAGCGCCGTTTACGAAGGAAGTCGTACACGCGATGCGGCAAGTGCCCCGCGATGAAGTGCCGGACATGCCCGATAGGATCATCGCCGCGACGGCGGTCTACCTGAGGGTTCCGGTCATCAGCAAGGACGGGCGCATTAAGGGTTCGTCAGTGCAGTCCGTCTGGTAGAGGAGTCGAATGGGCATCACACATAGATAGCGCCCGCCGCGGCGACCTCCCAGCCAGGCTGAACCATGGGTTCGTTTTCGGGTTCGCGCCCAGGAGGTGGAGGAGCGAAGGCCGCAAAGTGAATCGTGACTTTTTTCATGGTTACCTCTGAAAAATTTTCGACCGAGGCTCCGCCTCGGTCAAGGAAAAAGGAAAAAGAATCAAGGAATCACACTTCCCGGACGCAGCGGAAACCAAGATAGACGAACCTGACGTCAGGAACGTACCAGACCCGGGAAGCGGCGCGCAGGCTGACACCAACTTCATCGTAGAAGGACGCCCCCCGCACGCTATACCGACCGGGTTCGAACTCGCTGCACGTCCATTCCCACACGTTGCCGAGCATGTCTGAAACACCTTCGGGAGTGTCGCCATCAGGGAAGATCCCGACCGGGCTCGGATGGCTTAGGGTGTTTTGGCAATTGGCGAAGGGTTCACCGGGCTTACCGTTGCCTTTCCACGGATAGATTCGGCTTTGCGGGCCTCGAGCGGCGAACTCCCAGTGTTCATCCGTGGGTAGCGAACGGCCGAAGTGGCGGCAGTATCGATCAGCGGCGGCCCAATCGACATTCACTACCGGCCGGCTGGGGTGTTTGCTCTGCTCGGGCCAGTACTCCGGTTTTGCCACTTCCGGATTGGCCTTTAAATACTCGCCGTACTCCCAGACCGTGACCGGGAAGCGGCCGATCTGAAAAGGCGGAACGCGAACAGTTTTGGAATCCAGCGACTGGAAGGCGGCTTTGTCGCCGCCGATCTGGAACGAACCGCTCAAGATTGGGCTCCAATACCTGTCGTCGGTAGGGATAAAGAGACGGGCGCGCGGATCGGCCAGGTCCAGAGCTTCGGCGGCGTCGGCGCGAGTTTTGACACCGATCGTCGCGGCGATGCCTTTGGTGAAGATGCCCATGACGGATTCCCGGAGATCCTGATAGGGTTGGACGGCATCGGGGGCGAGATCGGACAATTCTTTCGGCTTGATATCCGTCACCATACGCCCGAGGACACCGACTGCGTGGGCGCGTTGTTCGAGCTTATCTTTCAAGAGCGCATCGCCAATGAGCCCCGGGAGAAGGTGAGTGAGTTGAGGGTTAGAGAGGCGCACCGCCAACAGCGGCAGAACCTCCCGGCCTTCCTGCGTATACAGCAACTGCAAGGCCTGGGCCAGCCGGGCAGCATCGAGGAAACCGGCTAAACAACGAGCGGCCAGATATTCCTGAAAACTGCGATGCCAGAACTCCAACAGACCGCCGCGAAGGGTGATGATGCCGCTATGCAGTTGGGCCAAGGTGATGAAGTCCTGAGCGGGAGTGAGAGAACGCTCTGGCCGGGTGATCAGCCTGGCAGCTTCCAGTTCGCCGATTTTGAGAGTTTGACCTTCCTTGGCGATTTGCATGCCCAAGGCGAGTTCGGCCAGCCGGTCAAGATACTCACCCTCCGTGTAGGCTCGGCAATGCTCATGGGCGTGGCGGGCGAGCCATGTGAGAATTCCGTCGTAGAGTCCGGCACGATGCCGAGGCAACTCCTTCCCATTGAGATAAAGCACGGCGAGTGAAGTAAGCATGAGCGGATTACTCACCAGTTCGCGGAGATCGGGAATCGATACGGCTGACTGTAGCAGCCGGTAGTATTCCTGCGCAGCGGGTTCGTTGTCTTTCTTGAGCCAACGGGACCACTGGAGAAGGAAGGCGTTGACGCCCTCCGAATCGAGAGGCGCAATGTGAATGGTCCGCCAGCCTTCCTGGTCTTTCCGCGCCAGATCCATCGGGCGAGTCGTGACGGCGATTTGGCAGGCGGCGTTTTTGGAAATGTTCTCCAGCATGGCCACGAGGTCGTCGCGCCGATCCGAACTAGCGGCTTCATCGAGACCGTCCAAGAGGAGGATGGCTTCGCTGTCAGCCTGGCGATCGCGCCAGAACGTCTCGTCGAGCCCCCATTGAAACTGTCTGGCCAGGAAGTGGGGAAGCCAGGCCGGGTCATCCGGTTTGTCGGGGCCGCCTTTGGTCTCGGCGATGTAGGCATCGAGTTCGCGAACGCGGACGAAGATCGGGAAGCGCAGGTGCGGTAGACGGAGGACAGGGTCCGGGTTCTCACGGCTGAGCGCCCAAGCGACACGGCGCAGGAAGGTGCTCTTGCCGCTGCCGGCGTCACCGACAATCAGGACACGCGGGTGCTTCAACGCTTCATCGAGCGGAATGGATTGTCTCGCCTCTGGAAGTTCGCCGAATTCCTCCCCTGCGCTGCCGGGTGTCATGAGGCGGGCGTACAGGGCGTCGATCTTAGGATCTGGCGTGGATTGACGGTCAATGAAATTACGGAGGTCGACCTCATTGGTTTCGGTGCGGAGCCAAGCGAGGTATAGATCGGGAGATTGGCCGATCGGGCGCGGTAAGGATGCCGCCGTGGCGGCGCGAAGCGAGTGGCGTTCAGATTTCTCGGCTCGCCACTTTCTCGTTCCAGCGTCAAATTCGTGCGCTAACCGGGTGAAGCTGCGATCTTTGTCGATCTGGAGCAGTGAAAAATTATTGCTGTAGCTATCGTCCTGGTACGTTGCGCCGGCCAGAATCACGCGGGCGCGTTCGTAGGGCTTGGATTCCTTCACCAACCCATGCGTGTGTCCCGAAAGAATCAGGTGCGAGCGCTTGGCCAGATAGGTGTATGGCGACTCGCGAGTCTTGTAATCGGTTGTGTCGTCGCTGTGGAGCCAGGTGTGTGGATGGTGAACCAAGGCGATGGTGATCGGGCCCGACTCATGCTCATCCTCATCGATCCCCATGGCGATGAATTGATCGCGGCCGAGGAATAACTTGCCTTGATCCTTGTCGCCGCAGAACCAGGCGGAGTTGGCGCAAATGAACCGGAGATTGTGTTCAGGAATGAGGCGGACGCCGACAAGGTGATTGGGCTTGTCCTGAAGAACCGGGGGCACGATTCCGAAAGCATTGGCGAATTTTTGAAACCGGTGGAAGGGCGGGGCCAAGTGACGATCCAGTTTCTCTGGCCGCAGGAGTTTGTCGGCAGCCGCGACGCTGTCGATCGGGATGCCCATCGTTTCATTGCGATCGAGATCGTGATTTCCCGGACAAATGACGCAATCCTCAGGCTTGAGACCGGTAGCGGCGAAGAGCTTATTGGTAAGCCAATCGGCGAGCTCTGTATAGCCTTGCTCTTTGCCTTGATAAGTAAGGTCACCCGAGATGACCAATAGTTGCGGCTGAAGGTCCTTTGCGATTTTCACGAGGCCGTTGAGTACTTCGGAGCGGGCCTGCTTTGCAGTGGTATCGCGGTCGTAGCCGAAATGCAGATCCGATAGGTGAAGGATGTTGATCGAGTTGGCCATGGGCGCGCCGGAGTGCTTCGGCACTATTGTACCTATGGAGGCGGGGACCGCTCCGTCGAAAATCACCCCCGTGCTGCCACTGGGACGGGGGTCGGATCCGGGATCTGGTAGCCGAGGCGGCGCAGAGCCTTGAGGTGGTGTTTG
>JAYUSQ010000026.1:0-8296 GCA_043755595.1 Acidobacteriota bacterium
AGAATCCGAGCCTGGGACAGATCAAGGCATTTCTGGAAGGCAGCCAGGAGGTGCGCTTCCACGCCGAGGGGCGGGCCGATATTTATGCTTGGGTGGACAAGACATTGAGGCGGCAAGGGTACTCCAAGCTAGGCCGCGAAACCAAAGGCTTGGTGCGGCGCTACGTCACCAAAATGACGGGGCTGAGCCGGGTGTAAGTGACGCGGCTGATCGGCCAGTTCGTGAAGACGCAAGCGGTGAAGCCGACGGAGTACAGACGGCGCCGGTTTGGCGGCACTACACGGTGGCGGATGTGACGGCGCTGGTAAAAGTCGATCAGGCCCATGGGAGGCTGAGTGGACCGGCGACGTGTGCCATCTGCAAGCGAGAGTACAGCAAACCTGACGCGTTCAAGAGGTGGGAGGCCCGCAAGGCTGAATGCTCATTGAAGGAAATTCGATCACTTCATCCTCCGTGCCCAAACCATATGTTCGGACCTCCGAGTTTCGTCCAGGGCCATGTCGAGGAATATCTGAAGGAATGGGTTTTGTTGCTGGAACTTTCGTCCCGAAGGCCGATTGGCCATGAGTTCGGCGACGGCGTCCTCCAATTCATGATCCTACCCTCCAACTTACGCGAGGGCCGATTCGATAGGACAAAGCTAGTTGCCAGCGCCTATTGAACTCCCGAGTTGGCTCTTGCTCGTCCTTCGCGCCTCAATCTCCGCAGCGCTCCAATTGAACCAGCGTCGAATAAAACGCCGGACCGTTGCCCAAGTCAGTCAGCCGCTCTGACGTGAGCGCGTTGGCGTTGCGGCGATCCACCGCAAGTTTGGCCCAGCGGGACGAGGGACAACTCACCACGCCTGCGGTGACGTCGCCAGTGATCCGCGCCACCAGCCGCAACGAACCGCGGCCATTGAAGACCCGTACCAAGTCGCCTTCGCCGATTCCCCGCAGCGAAGCGTCCCCTGGATTTACGGCCAGGCGTGACGTGGCAAGGTCCTCGACGGGCCTGTTTCCGAACGTCGAATTCATCGAATCGTCGTTCTTCGGCGAGATCATTTCCAGCGGATACCGCGCCACCAGCGCGGCCTCCCCGCCTCGCGATTCAACCGGCGGTTCATACGCCACAGCTCCCGCCGCCAACTCGCACTTACCGTTCGGCGTGCCGAAGTTGCCTTCGGCAAACGGGAGGAACGGGGTTCCAGGAGCGCTCACACTCAGCCGGATCGAATGCTCACGCTCCAACCGCTCGCGTGTCACCCCGGCCATAAACGAATGGCTGGACTCAAGAGCCTGATCGATCATCTGATCGTCGCTGTCCCCGAAGCAAGGATCGGCGAATCCCATCCGTGCGGCCAAGCCCCGGAAGATATCCGTGTTCGCGCGGCACTCGCCAGCAGGAGCAATGGCCGCATCGGCGAGTTGAATGTAATAGTGACCGTAGGCGCGATACAGATCGCGATGTTCCAGGAAAGTCGTCACCGGCAAAACGATGTCGGCATGGTCGGCGGTGTCCGTTTGCATCTGCTCGGCCACGACGGTAAATAGGTCGTCGCGCCGCAAACCTCGCCACACCTTATTCTGATCCGGCGCGATGGCAGCAGGGTTTGAGTTGTAGACAAACAAAGCCTTTACCGGCGGACTATCCAACTCTGTAAGCGCCGCCCCAAGTGTCGACATATTGACCAGCCTCGCCGGTTTCGGTCCCTGCAAATCGGGGCGCTCGAGCGCCTGGGCGTTGAGATGAAATGCGTTCGACGTGCTCAGACAAAGCCCGCCGCCCAATTCGCGCCAGGAACCGGTAATCGTCGCCAACGCCGTGATCGCGCTGATGGCCGCGCCGCCCCGCTCGCTGCGCTGCACCCCATAGTTCAAGCGAATCGCTGCCGGCCGTGTTGTGGCGTATTCCCGCGCAAGCGCGACGATATCGGCGCGCGGAATACCGGTCAAAGCCTCGGCGCGTTCCGGCGGATACTCCGCCACGCGGGCCCGCAGTTCGTCGAAGCCATTCGCATACTTCGCCACGTAATCGGCATCATGCAAATTCTCGCCGATGATTACATGCATCATCCCGAGCGCCAACGCCAGATCCGTCCCCGGCTGTATGAAGTAATGTCGATCGGAAAGATGCCCGGTGCGATTCTTCACCGGATCGATCGTGTAGAAGCGCGCGCCTTTGCGCCGAGCCTCCACGATAAACGGCCACAGATGGACGCTTGTGCCCAGGATATTCGCACCCCAGGCGATGATCAATTTCGAGTGTGCGAATTGCTCCGGCTCGGTCCCGTAGCGCGTACCGGTCACGCGCGCGGTGCCCACCATCCCGGCGGTTGAACAAATTGTACGATCGAGCCGCGACGCGCCTAAACGATGGAAGAACCGCCGATCCATGCTTCCGCCTTGCAGGATGCCCATCGTACCGGCGTAACTGTATGGCAGGATCGACTCCGGTCCATGCTCGCGCGCCATCGCGCTCAGACGGCTGGCGATCTCATCCATCGCCTCGTCCCACGTGATACGCGCAAACCGGCCCTCGCCCTTCGCTCCCACACGGCGCATCGGATAGAGCAGGCGAGCCGGCGAATACTCACGCTCCAGATACTTGGCCACTTTGGCGCAAAGAAAACCGCGAGTCACCGGGTGCTCCGGGTTCCCACGCAACTTCGTCGCGCGCCCATCTTCCACCGTCACCAATACCGAGCACGCATCGGGGCAATCGAGTGAGCAAACCGAGTGGATGACCTGTGCCATCCCTTGAGCTTACCGCGCTCAATTAATAGAAGTGGACGTTGTAGCTGAAGCGAATGCCCCGCCCCATCTCCGGCGCTAGTTCCTTGATGAACGAGAGATGATTCCGGTACAGCGTATTGCCCAGGTTGAACACATTCGCGGTGAACACGTGAATCGCATGCTGCTTCGGAATCGAGTAACTGGCCGTCAGGTTCGGCACGACAAACCCGGCCGTTTCTGTTTCCGTCGGAAAAACGCGTGACTGCCGGTTGGTCAACACAACTTCGGGCCGCACGCTCAACCCCTTATGCGTATAGTCCAGGCCCACGCGCCCGCGCACCGGTGGGATCCGTGGCAGATCCCGCTCCGGCGTTGTCAGCCGCGCGCGCACCGCATCGAAGCCCAGGTTCAACCAGACCTTTTGATGCAGCGGAGCGCTTGCCTTCAGTTCAGTCCCAGTGAACCGGGCGGGGGCTTGCGAATACTCCAGTTCGAGCAGACCGTCTTCTATCAAGCCGGTAGGAGCCCCGTACACAAAGTCTCCCATCCGATATTGAAAGAAATTAGCCTCGCCCCGGAAGCGTTGGCTCGAATGGCGCAGCGACACATCCAGCCCGTTCGTCCGTTCGGCTTTCAACTTCGCGTCGCCTATTTCAAAGGCGAGATTTCCCACATGCGGGCCGTTGTTGTAAAGCTCTTCGAGCGCAGGCGCTCGATAGGAATGCGTCACGTTCGTCACGAATACTCCACCGGTCCAAAGCGACACATTGATGCCCGCGCTGGAACTGAGCCCGTTGAATGACCGCCGCGCCAGCCCTTGCGGGTCATACGAGTTATGCTCAAAGCGCGCACCGAATTGCACTCGCACCCGCCTCTCCAATTCCACCTGCTCCACAGCGAATAAAGCGAACGCCTTCTGATCCACCGGCGGTGAAAGCGCCTCGACCCCCTGGGCTTTGTAGTCCCGCGACAAACCCCAGAATCCCAACGATCCCGATATCCGCCCGATCCTTTTCTGCTGTAACTCGCCGCGATAGATGAACTGTTTGTTGAAGAACTCCGTGTTGACGGTCGTGTCTTCCAGCTCCTTGTGATTCCAATCTGAATAGTTCAGCTTCAGAGTGAACTGATCGAAGTACTTCCCTAGATCGCGGACGGCGCCCGAAAACCGGACCTGCTGCCGGCGAAACTTCAGGTCGATATCCTCATCCCCGCCTTCGAATGAGGAAGCGAAAGGAACCCCGTAGCGTCCGTCCTGCAAGTCGTAACCCAAGCTCACCGAGCTCTTCTCGGAAAACCGGCCCAAACCAAGACGGGCGTTCGTCAGTTCCGTCCCGGAATTCCTGATCGCCCCGATCGGCGCCTGATAGTCCCCCGCGCGCATGGTGCCGCCTCCACCCCACAGTTGCCAGCTATCCATACCGTACCGAAAGTTACCGGAGCCCCCGCCCTGCCCATTGGCTGACCCCACCGTCGCGCCAACGTTGCCGCTCAGCCCCTGATGTGGCCGCTCGTGCAATTCATGTTCGGGACTCACCGCGTTCACGACGCCTCCCACCGCGTTCGAGCCATACAGCAGCGTGGACGGCCCTCGCACGACCTCTACGCGCTCGACCAAAGTCGGATCGATCGGCTCGCCATGATCGCCCGATTGCGAAGACAACGTTCCCGTCCGCACCCCGTCCTGCAAGACCAGCACGCGATCGCCATCAAAACCCCGAATCACTGGCCGCGTCGTGCCAGGGCCAAAGCTCCGTTTGTGAATACCCACTTGGTCCGACAGTAGTTCCCCGAGCGAAGTGGAACCGGACTTAGCCGCCAGATCGAGTTGGCTCACCGACACTACGGATAAAAATGTTTCAAGCGGAGTCTCTTGCCGCCCCGAAGATGTTACGGTTACTTGCTCTCGAACTGGCGAGAGGCTCAAAACAAACTCGATGTTCTCCGTGGCGCCGCCGGCCTTCACCTCAACCCGGCGCCGCGCGTCGCTCAGTCCATGCGCATGCGCCACCAATTCGTAAACGCCCGGCTTCAGGCCCGAGAGTGTGAACGCACCCGCTTCGTCTGTGTCCGTGTGGAACTCCGTGCGAAGCACAATCACGTCCGCGTTATGGATCGGCTTGCCATCTCCGATCGTGACCTTGCCTTTGATAGATCCGGTTTGTGCCGGTTGTTGGGCTTGGGCCGGCGCGGCCGAAAGAACGGTGGCCGTCAGGGCTGCAAGAATTCTGCGCATCTGGATCCAGTTTGGATGCCTTCGCCCGCGAGTCCCA
Organism: Acidobacteriota bacterium; assembly: GCA_043755595.1. GTDB lineage: Bacteria > Acidobacteriota > Terriglobia > Bryobacterales > Bryobacteraceae > VFZP01. The sequence goes on from JAYUSQ010000026.1 coordinate 4,988, forward strand.
CCATTGTCCGGTGACCGGGCCTGAGAATCCCATGAACGGGCCTCGGAACGCCTTGAGCGGATCAGGGTCGGCTGCTAAACTTGAAGCCAGTGCCTCGCTACTTCACTCTCGATCAGGCGCGCCAACTCATTTCGACCGCCGACCGCCTCTTGCGCCAGGCCCTGAAACTGAAGCAGGAACACGACCGCGCGGGCGGAGAGATCGACAGCATCAATCGTAAAGTCGCCATGATGGGCGGCATGTACGTAGACCGCGACAAGTACGCCGGCCTCCGCGCTCGCGTCGACGCCACCGGCTCCCGCCTGAAAGAGATTTTCAACGAGATCGGAGAGATTGGCTTCGAAGTCAAAGACCTCGACATCGGATTGATCGACTTCCCGTCCCTCTACCGCGGCGAAGAAGTCTGTCTCTGCTGGAAACTAGGCGAGGCGGACATCGAATTCTGGCACAGTACGACCGAAGGCTTCCGTGGCCGCAAGCGGATCGACCAGGCATTCATCGATGACCATCGCGGTGACTATATCGGCTAGCCGTTTTCTAGAGCCAAAGCCCTACACTTGTTTGTATATGCTCAGCCGCTCATTGACCGCCACCCGCTCTGCCGATCCGTCACCGCATACCGAACCGGCACCGCAAACCAATCCGCCACCGCAAACCGATCCGCCACCGCTGACCGATCCGCCACCGCAAACCGACCCGCCACCGCAAACCGACCCGCCGCCGCAAACCGACCCGCCGCCGCAGGAGCTGTGACAACCCTCAAGGTCGCACGAGAAAGCAAATAACCCTGCATGAATATAGACGTGAAAGTCGTGCCCCGCGCCTCCCGCAGCGAAATAACGGGCACGATGGCCGACGGATCACTCAAAGTAAAAGTCGCGGCTGTACCGGAAAAGGGCAAAGCGAACGAAGAACTCTGCGCCGTCCTGGCCCGCCATTTCGAGGTGCCATCCCGCTCGGTCGAAGTGATTTCCGGCGCAACCTCAACGCGAAAACGGGTTCGGATTCACGGGCGCTGAAACCGTCAACCCTCGGTCCAATCGCGCCTTCCGGACGTCCTCCACCAACTGCCGCGTGATTTTGTCGGCCACATCGGCGCTCGCCCCGCGAAATTTCGCCCCCAGGCTTTCCTGCGTGGTACACCAGATCACATCGCCATCGCGGGTCACCAGTCGCACGGCCGCAGCCGCCTCGTGTTTCCGCTCGGCTATTCGCGTCGATTCAGACTCACCCACCCCAGCCGACATCGATCGGCGGCTGCTTGATCGTGCCGCCGAACTCCCATCTGGAATCCCTAGTGACATCCGGGCGTTCAAGCTTTCGCTCGACTGGAAGGTATCGGTGAAAACCAGATCCTCAGCCGACCCGCGCATGATCGCATCGGCTCTATCGGGATTTTCCGTCAACAAAAACATGCCAGAGCGTTGCAGACTGGAGATCACCATGTCCCGGACGTGTTGTGCGATTTCGCCACCACCTAGCTTGTCCACATGGATCCGTTTAATCGCCAAGAGCTGCACCGTGGGTGTAAATTCCGGCACTTCACTCGCCGAAACCGCCACCAACGCCGGCGCTATCAGAGCCACTAAGAATGTTCGGAACATCATCCCCTCCCCGACTTTCTGGCTTCGTCATCCTGATACATGACCCTCAACCCGGTTCGCGCCTCCAGGCTCGCCAGCAGGGCGCGCACCTTCTTTTTATCCACGCGCAAGACCATCGCCTGTTGCCGGTCTTCGGCGTCGCGAAACCCGATCGTCAAATAGTGCCGCCGCGACTTCGAGAGCAGAAACAAGGGTGAAACCACGACGGCCATCACGATTCGGCGGCTGGAGTTCTGCCCATACTCAACGAGGTTGATCCGAGAGTATGGAACCGCCGTCTCACGCTTGCCGATCTGCACGGTGAGCACCTGCCGATCGGCCGTCAGCAGTGACCCGTCACTGCCGGACTTCAACGCCTCCAACGTTCCACCGACATATTCCACCCGGCCCGCGGTTTCGGCCGCTCCGGTCATCGCCAGAAAAAGAAGAGTGCAAATCAGACGCATTGGCGCCTCCACTAATTACAGTGCGTTCAGCGCGGGAAAATTCTCGATATCGCCGCTAGAATTAAGAGGTACCCCGCACTACCCGTCCATGGATAACGAAAAGACCCAGCCCGAAACGCTCTCGACTCCGGAAGAACAACCGGAAGGAGTCATCATCAGCCCCGACACGCGGCGCCCGAACCGCATCCCCCCTGGACAATCGCGCACGCGCAAGTGGCCGATCCTCGACGCGGGCGGCCAGCCACGCATGAACCTCGACACCTGGGAATTGAAGTTATGGGGCCTGGTGAACGAGCCCCAACGCTGGCCGTGGGGTGAATTCCTACGATTGCCGCGCGTACGTGTCTTCGCTGATTTTCATTGCGTCACGCGCTGGTCACGCCTCGGCAACGTGTGGGAAGGAGTCTCGGTCCATCAGTTGCTGCGTCTCGCCGGTGGCGTCAAGCCCGAAGCCGCCTATGTCCTTGCGCATAGCTACGATCACGGCTGGACCACCAACATGCCGCTCAACGAATTTCTGGCCGAAGACGCGCTCGTCGCGTTCAATCACGACCAGGCGCCCCTCTCGTTGGAACACGGCGGCCCGGCGCGCCTCATCGTCCCTCGCCTCTACGCGTGGAAGAGCGCGAAATGGCTCGGAGGGTTAGAATTCCTGGACCACGACCAAGCCGGCTTCTGGGAGCGCAACGGGTATCACAGCAACGGTGATCCCTGGACGGAAGAACGCTACGGCTAGGCGTGATTTTCTTTGATTTTCTGAACTCTCCCCGATCTAACTGCCGTCTTAGTAAGCTGCCATAATCGTTGCGATGCGATTACTCTTGCTGTGCGCGGTGTCTTCGTTGGCTCTTTCTGCGCAGTCGTCGAATGGGTACCTGACGGGCGGTCCAGGCTCGGCCGGAAGCAAACTGATCTCCAACTACGCTTTCGGCGGAGAGTGGGTGGGGGACCGTAACCTTGGAATAGGTGGCGAATTCGGAGTAGTCGCTGGTCACAGTAGCTTCGGCTTTATCTCTTGCAATGGCTACTATCACTTTCCTCCGGCCAACGCCGCCAAGAAACTGGATCCGTTCGTCACAGCAGGCGCGGGCGTCATTCTCGCAATCTTGGCCGACCCCGCCGCAGTCATAAACTTCGGCGGAGGCGTCAACTACTGGTTTCGATTCGTCAGAAAAATCTGTGGGTTAGTTTTGGCTCAGGCAGCTTGCCAAGTGAATGATAGAGCGCGAGTTCGGTGATGCGGAATGTGCGAAAGCCGT
>JAYUSQ010000027.1:0-2796 GCA_043755595.1 Acidobacteriota bacterium
CGCCGAATGTCCATCGCTGTTTTGGCCTGCCCGAGGCTTCCGGCCTGAGCGATTTTCTGATCGGCAATGTCGCGCTGGAGCAGATCCTCGTGCATCCCGGTATTGAACACCTGGTTATCCTTCCCGGAGGACGGCCGTTGCTGAATTCATCGGAAATGCTGGGTTCGCAAAAAATGATGACCCTGGTCCAGGAGCTCAAGGGCCGCTACCCGTCACGCATCGTCGTATTCGACCTGCCGCCGGTGCTCTCCGCCGCGGATTCGCTGGCGTTCTCGCCTTACGTGGACGCGGCCATTCTGGTGGTGGAAGAAGGCGCAACCGATCGCGACGATCTGCAACGTGCCGCCGAAATGCTGAGTTCGACGCGCCTGATCGGTACGGTTCTGAACAAGTCGCGCGAGGCTGAAAAAGCCGACCCTGTGCAGGTGCGGGAAAACGGCGGGTGGCTCGGCAGAATCCTTCGACGCAGCCGGCCAGAGGACTAACCGGGTGTACGAGGTCTTCTATGGCTTGCGCACGCGGCCGTTTTCCATCCTGCCCGATCCGGGTTATCTGTACTTCAGCCGCCGGCACCGGGTCGCGCTCGGCCTGCTCGAATATGGACTGCAGCAATCGGTCGGATTCAGTGTGATCACCGGGGCGATCGGGACCGGAAAAACCACGCTGGTGCGCCATCTGCTCGGGCGCACCGCGGATCGCCTCAGTGTCGGTTTGATTTCCAACCTGCAGGCCGGCGCCAGCGGGCTGCTGCCGCGAGTGCTGTTTGCGTTTGGCCTGGATACGAGCGCAACCAGCGACATCGGTCAGTTTCAGGTCTTTTCGCGCTTTCTCGAAGAGCAGATTGCCAGGGAGCGGCGCGCGGTGCTGATCATCGACGAGGCGCAAAATATTTCGCTCGGCGCGCTGGAAGAATTGCGCCTGCTCTCTAACGTAAATGCGGACGTCCCTGTGCTGCAAATCATCTTGGCCGGGCAACCCGGACTGAAGGAAAAACTGCGCCACCCCGAGCTCGAACAACTTGCCCAGCGGGTCGTGGTGGATTACCAGCTCGAGCCTCTGGGCCGAGACGATACGGGACGCTATATCGCACATCGCGTGCAGGTGGCCGGTGGGGACGCAAATATCCTGTTCGACGAAAGTGCCCGCGAGGCCGTATATCGCTGCACGCTCGGTGTGCCGCGTCTGATCAATGTGGTGTGCGAAACAGCACTGGTGTACGGCTTTGCCGACCAGAAACCCGGAATCAATGCCGAAATCGTCAACGACGTGGCCGAAGACCGCAGGCGCGGTGGCATTCTTCCCATGCCCGGCAGCCCGGTTGCGGCCTGAAGCGCTCGACAACTCCCATCTGCCATGGAGCACCCGCTTGCGAGGAATCCTCCGGTTGCCCGTAATGCAACTCGCAGCGCGTCGCGGCGATGGCTGGTCTGGTGCTGCGTGCTGTTCACTGCGCTCGTCGCGGCGGAACTTCTGTGCCGCGCTTTCGGCCTGCATCAGGCGGTGCTCTATGAACCCACCGAATACGGATACCGGGTGATACCCAACCAGGAACTGCGCCGCTTCGGCAATCGCGTTTTCTACAATTCGTTCGGATTGCGCTCGGAAGCCACGACTGCCTTGCCGGCGGCCGGGGTCTGGCGCGTGTTGTGCATCGGAGACTCGATCGCCAATGGCGGAGCCATCACCGATCAGGACGACACCTTTCCCTATCAAATGCAGCGCATGCTGCGCGCCGCCGGCCAGCCAGTGGAGGTGCTCAACGCGTCGGCGCCCGGGTGGGCGATCGAGAACGCGCAAGGCTGGCTGCGGGACAACGGTGTGTTCGGCAGCAAGGTCGTCATACTCACCATCGGAGACCTGGATCTGTTTCAGCAGCGCGCCGGCCCGGAAATCGTGAACAACCATCCTTCATTTCCTGGCGCGTCGCCGGCCTTTGCGCTGGAGGAACTGGTGAAGCGCTACCTGTTGCCCAGGCTTTTGGTCGTCTCTTTCTTCGATCCCGGAGCGCGAGCCGAGTCACGATCGCCACAGGCGCCCCGAGACCGGATCGATCGCGTATTGGCGATGGCCAGGCTGGCCGAAGCGCAGGGCGCGAAGTTCATGGTGTTGTTCGTTGCACAGCCGGAATCGGCGAATGCATCGGACCCGGTCGCGGCGGCGGCAACTGCAAGCCTGTTCCAGGCATTGGACGCGCTCGGCATTGCCTATGTGGAAACCCGCGACGCGGTAGGACAAGGCGGGGGACTGGCGTTGTTTCGCGATCAGATTCATCCGAATGCCAAAGGAAACCGGCTGCTCGCGGAACTTGCCGCCGGGATGCTCGTCGCACCGGTCGCTTCGACCCGATTGGGTAAAAAGTAACGTTGCCGCCTGAGTTGCCTTGCGCGATCATCGTGGCTCGAATGGCCGCTGTCGCATCCGACAGGCTCCCGGGGTCAATGCAGGGAGCTGGTGCGGGGGTCGCGCAGGTCGGGCGGAAACTTGCCAAGGTGCCGGTAGATTGAAAGCAAGCCGCGCTTCTCCAGGACGGTGCGCGCGCGCCAAAGGTGGCCGCTGGCGAGAGCTGCTGCCGCTTGAATGGCCGATGTATTCAGCAGTGCTCTCTGCGTCTGGTCCAGTCCCGGCAGCCATTTCTCGTTTTCTTCGCGGGCCAGTTCCGCGATCCAGCGCACCTGCCGCGCGACGCGATGGCGATGCTCCGGTGCTACCGTCGTGGCTACGCTGGAGATACGCGTGCCCGGATCGGCGCGAAATGCCATCAATTGATAGGGCTCAAGGACCAGTTGCAGTCGATTG
>JAYUSQ010000028.1:0-2794 GCA_043755595.1 Acidobacteriota bacterium
GTCTTCCAGACGGATGATATATCATACACAGGAAAGCCATGTCAATTGCGCGCATGAAAGTGCAGTCTGGGCGGGCCGGTCCTTCCTTGTCCGGCGGTGAGGTACTGGCGGCCATGCTGCAAGAATCGGAGGAGCATTCGCCATGCTTAGCTGCCGGGGACTAACGCTGGCGCTGCTGCTTGCCCGGTCCGTCCACGCGCAAACCGCGGCCGATCCGGTGGAGTTCTACAAGGCGCGGATACAACCCCTGCTTGCCTCGAAATGTTATGCCTGCCACACGCAGTCCGCTTTGGGAGGGCTACGTCTGGACTCGCGGCAGTCGGTCGCGAAAGGCGGCAACTCAGGACCGGCGGTGTCACCCGGACGTCCCGCCGATAGCCTGCTGATTCAAGTTGTCACACACACTCACGACCGGATCAAGATGCCGCCTACCGGACGGCTGAGCGCCACCGAGATCGCCGATCTCAAGCGATGGGTGGAATCTGGTGCCCATTTCGATGGCGCGGACACGCCCGTTGCGCTTACGTCCGATGTCGAGCGCCGGCGCAATTTCTGGTCGTTCCAACCTCCGCGGAAAGCTGCGCCTCCAACGGTCGGGAACGAATCGTGGGCACGCACGCCGATTGACCGGTTCATCCTCGCCGCCTTGGAAGCGAAGGGACTTACTCCGGCTGCGCCCGCCGACCGCGCTACACTGCTTCGCCGGGTGACGCTGGATCTCGCTGGACTGCCGCCCACGCCAGACGAGTACCGGTCATTCCAGGATGATTCTTCGCCAGAAGCCTTCGCCCGGGTTGTCGACCGGCTGCTGGCGTCCCAGCGCTACGGCGAGCGCTGGGGCCGTCATTGGCTCGACGTTGCCCGCTATGCCGATGCCGACGGGATTAGCGTCGCGCCGATCCCATTCGCCAATGCCTGGCGATACCGGGATTGGGTGGTCGAGGCCTTCAATAGCGACATGCCGTTCGATCTGTTCGTGAAGGCGCAGATCGCCGGAGACCTGATCGAGAAACCGGGGGAGCGGCGAATGACGCCCGGGGTTGGCTATCTGGCCCTTGGTCCGTGGTTCCATACGGTGGTGGAGCCGGTGAAGGCGCGGGCCGACGAACTTCAGGACAGGATCGATGTCGTCTCTCGCGGTTTTCTCGGGCTTACCGTTGCGTGCGCCCGCTGCCACGATCATAAGTACGATCCCATTCCCACTCGCGACTATTACGCCATCGGGGGCGTACTCACTTCCACCGAGTATAAGGAGGAACCGCTCGCTCCGGCAGGGACGGTCGACGCCTACGATAAGGCAGACAAGCACGTTAAAGCTATCGATCAGCAGATCAAGGACTATTTGGACGGTGAGCGGAAGCTGTTTCGCGAACGCCAGGCGAAAGATTCCGGGCGCTACCTTTTGGCGGCGTGGGGACGACGGCAGAAATCCAGTGAGCCCGTTGCCGGCCTCGATCCGAAGGTGTTGGACCGCTGGATTAGGTATCTTGACCAGGCACACGATCATTCTTTGTTGCCCTTCTGGCCCGCTCTGGCAACGAACGGCAGCCGCCCGCAGGCGGAAGAGGCGGCCCGTGATTTCCAGGCGATGGTGGACGCCCTTCTCACTGAGCTTCGTGAGCTCACCGAATACAACGAGCGCATCATTGAAGCCTCGAAGAAGTCTACCGACCCTTACGATATTTACTGCAAGGGTTGCCGCGCCGAAACCAAAGCGCTCCCGCGCGACAAATATGTCTTTCTCGGCGACCTTTTCGATGCCAAACGAAAGACCGAAGGAGAGGAGCGCGCGGCCGGCGTCCTGTATCTGGACGACAAAGAACTCGAAGATTACCTGGCCGCCGCGGGCAAGGCGCGTCTAAATAATCTCAGGGCGGAACTTGCGGCTGCGAAGAAAGTCTTGCCGGAACGCTATCCGTTCCTTCATGTGTTAACCGATACGAAAGAGCCGCGCGACATGCCGCTTCATCGGCGCGGCGATCCCTACAGCCTGGGCGAGATGGTGCCCCGCCATTTCCTTTCGGTACTCGGCAAGCCGGAGCCTGCGGCTCTCATTACCGGCAGCGGCCGATTGGACTTGGCCAATCAGATTGCGAGTCCGGACAATCCGCTGACTGCGCGCGTAATCGTGAATCGCATTTGGCACCATCACTTCGGCGCGGGCCTGGTTCGGACTTTGAGTAACTTCGGAGCCGCTGGGGATCGTCCCAGCCATCCGGAATTGCTGGACTACCTTGCCGTCGGGTTTATGGAGAACGGCTGGTCCATCAAGAAGCTGCACCGGCGGATCTTGCTATCGTCGACCTATGCGATGAGCAGCCAAGGTTCCAAGCAGGCGCTCGTCGCGGATGCCGGCAACCGGCTGCTGTCGCGCTTCCATCGCCGCCGTCTGGATATTGAGGCCCTTCGCGATTCGATGCTGTTTGTATCCGGCAATCTACAACTGGCAGCGGGCGGACCCGCGGTGAAGTGGGACAAGGAATTCCGCAGGCGCACCCTTTATGGGGAAGTGAGCCGCTTTCGCACTGAGCGCCTGTTGACGCTGTTTGATTTTCCGGATCCGTCCATTCACGCGGAGAGACGCGTTGCCACTAACACCTCGGTGCAGCGACTGTTTTTTCTCAACAGCGAGTTCATCAAGCAACAGGCGGCAGGCTTGCTCGCCCGCGTCCGCGCCGCCGCTCCTTCGGACGCGCAAGCGCAAGTTCGCACTTTCTACAACGTGTTGTTTGGCCGCGTCCCGGAACCGCGTGAACTGGCCGCGGCCCTGCGTTTCCTCGACCAGACGGCAGGT
>JAYUSQ010000029.1:0-65649 GCA_043755595.1 Acidobacteriota bacterium
CAGCCAGGTTGTTCAACTCACGCCGGCCCGGTGGGCGGCGCTCCGCTCGAAGCTGTAATCATCAGGGGTTCGCCGGACGCTTACCGTCAAACAATTACAACCTCAAGGCTGAGCGCGGCCTTTCAGCGTTCCAGTTCAAACACCGTTGGACCAATTCGTTCCTGATCGAACTGCCGTTTGGCAAGGGTAAGCGCTACCTTGGCAACGCCGGCGCGGCGGCCAACGCGATTCTGGGCGGGTGGCAGTTGGGCGGCATCATCACGCTGCAATCGGGCTTCCCCGCCTCGATCTTCTGCGGTCCGGGCAACTGGCAGAACAACGACACCACTTGCTACGCCGATGCGACCGGAATCAACCCAGACCTGCCATCAGGCGAACGCGGGCCGAGCCGGTGGTTCAATCCTGACGCCTTCGCCAATCGGCATTGGGGTCGCGAACAATAGGGCGCAGGATGTCACGACGTACCGCTATGGCACGGCGGGCCGAAACGTATTAATCGGACCGCCGATTGTGGGCGTCGATATGTCGGTGAACAAGAATTGGGCGTTGCGCGAGAACTACCGTCTCGAACTGCGCGGCGAATTCTTCAATCTGCCAAACCACCCGATCTTTGGGCAGCCGGGCACCTCGCCTGGGTCCAGCACATACGGCGTCATCGGCGCTACGCGTATCGATCCACGCGATATTCAGTTGGCTCTGAAGCTGGTGTTTTAAGTCAGACCGGTCAGACGCGTTTGTTTAGGAACGTGCCTTTTTCGAGTTCGTCGAAGGCCTGGCGTAGTTGCTCTTGCGTGTTCATCACGATGGGGCCGCGCCAGGCCACCGGTTCTTCGAGCGGTTGACCGGAAACCAGCAGAAAGCGAATCCCCGATTCGCCTGATTCGACCGTCACTTCATCTCCGCGATCGAAGAGGACAAGCGACCGGTTGCCCGCTTCGACACCTCCACCTTCCAAACGTACCGGCTGCGGCGTTGAGGCATTGCCGAACACACCACTGCCCTCAAAGATGTAAGCGAAGGCGTGGCGCGTGGTTTCGATGGGCAGGGTGCGGCGTTTGCCGGGCGGGATCGAGATGTCGAGGTACATCGGGTCTGCGGCGATGCCATCCACGGGGCCCCGTGCGCCCCAGAATCTGCCGCAAATGATGCTCGCTTGCGCCCCGTCGTCTTCGGTCACGACCGGAATTTCGGCGGCCTTCATCTCCTGATAACGCGGCGCTGTCATCTTAAGGCATGCGGGCAGATTCGCCCAGAGCTGGAAGCCGTGCATGCGGCCTTGCGGGTCGCCTTTCGGCATTTCCTGGTGGACGATGCCGCTGCCTGCGGTCATCCATTGCACGTCTCCCGCCGCGATGGCGCCACGATTGCCGAGGCTGTCGCCATGTTCCACCGTGCCTGCCAGGACATAGGTGATGGTCTCGATGCCGCGGTGAGGATGCCAGGGGAAGCCTGCGGAGTAGTGGGCGGGGTTGTCGTTGCGGAAGTCGTTGAGGAGGAGAAACGGATCGAAGTCCGAGGTGTTTGAAAAGCCGAAAGCGCGGCGGAGGTGGACGCCAGCGCCTTCACGCGTGGGAGTAGCCGGAATGACGCGCTTAACGGGTCTTATCGACATACCTCAGCGAAGCGCTGCCGTTTCGCGTCGAGGGGTGACCGGCACGGTGAAATCCAGCCAGCCGATCATCATCTCTTCCCAGGTTTGGTCTCCCCATCTCACATCTTTCGAGGGGTCAGGGTTGGCCTTGTTGTTGGGAGAGTTGTCGAACTTGGCGACGCAGTTGATGCGCGTGCCCGCCGGCAGCTTTAATGGCTCGGTCAGCTGGTAGTTGAGTTGCCAGCCGAAGTCGTATTTCGGTACGTCAAGGGCGATTTCTTCGCGGCCATCCGGGTAAACGATGGTGTAGCGGAACGCCTTGCCGCGGACGTGCATGTGCGGCATGAAGCTGTGCAGCACGACGTCGGACGGGGCTTTCCAAGTTGCGCGAACTTCATGATCGGGCGAGCCGGCCGGAATCAGGAACCCCGGGTTGATGGCGCGTCCGGTAATCACCTGTTCACGGACCGGACCTTTGGCAAACCGCAGTCCGAAACGGCTGCGATCCTTGCGCGCGGTGCCGGTGGGGGTGTAATGGAGCTGAATCCGGAAGATCGTGCCCGCCTTGACTAGTTTGGCAGTGCCGGGTTCAAAAACATTGGCAGGATCGCCCGGCGCCCAGCCCACCAGCAAGTCAGCGCCGGAATCGGGGCCTTCGCGTTTGCCATCGGGGCCGCGCATGAACACGATCACATGATGGACGACGTCGCGTTGATCGGGTCTCACTTCGGCCGCTTCGACCCAGACGTCTTCCTTGAAATTGCTGGGGACGGTGAAGTATTTGTAGGCCACGACGCCGGAAGCGGGCACGTCGAAGTCCTCGCCGATATCGAAGATCAGATCGGGCTTGCCGATGTTCCAACCGTCGACGAACTCTCGTCCTGGCTTGGAATCTTTGCGATCGCCTTCGGAAGCGCCTGAGCCGGCCCATGTCGAGATCGTCTGTTTTTCGGCTTCGGTCAGGCGCCGGTCATTGCGGAAGTGCCCGAATTTTGGATCGGCCAACCACGGCGGCATCCTGGCCGAAAGGACCGCTTGACCGATGGCAGCAGCCCAAGGGCGAACCTCAGTGTATGATGTGAGCGGCATCGGCGCAGCTTCACCTTTGCGGTGACACTCGACACAGCGCTTTTCGAGAATGGGCGCAACGTCCTTGTGGTAGGTCAGGCTTGCGGCCGGTAGCAGCACCGCCGATACGGCCATCAACGATAGAATTCGCATTCGCTCAAACACACCCCTTGTCAGAAACAATACCATAGGAGATTGCAAATGCGAATCCTAGATGTGGGCTGTGGCGTGAACAAGTTTCGAGGCGCTATCGGGATCGATAACAATCCGGCTACCAAGGCGGATGTCCTGGTCGATCTGGACCATTTGCCTTACCCTTTTCGCGATTCGACGTTCGATCAGATCCGGGTGATTCATGTGATCGAGCACGTCTCAAGTGTGATCAAGACGATGGACGAATTGGCGCGCCTGGCAAAACCGGGCGGGCGGATTGTGTTGGCGACACCGCACTATACCGATTTTTCTTCATTTTGCGACCCGACCCATAAGTGGCACTTGAACACGTATTCGTTTCGCTACTTCGGGGCCGACAATGCCGGTTTCGGTTATTATTCCCCCACAAAATTGCGTGAGATTTCTTGCCACGTAAAGCTACTAGCATTATGGAGGTATCTTGGCTTTGAACTGCTCGTGAACCATTGGCCGCGGTACCGGAAGTTCTGGGAGCACTACTTGTGTTTTGTCGTCCGGGGCAAGGTGATGGAGTTTGAGTTCGAAGTCTTGAAGAAATAAGCTGTGATCTGGCTGCTGACGCTGGTTTTCCGCTTGGCGGACGTGGTTCGACGGTTAGCGCGGCGGGGCGGCCGGATGGAGCACTCACAGGCCTTGGGCCGCGACGGCGAGGACCTCGCGCATCGCTTTCTCCAACGAGCGGGCATGGTCGTGTCGGCACGCAACTATCGGACGCCGGGTGGAGCGGCCGAGGTGGATCTGATCGCCCACGAACGAGCTTTCCTGGTGTTCGTCGAGGTCAAAACCCGGGCGACGGACGAATTCGGGGCGCCCGACCGTGCAATTGGCATCGAGAAGCGAGACAAGATCAGGCGGGCGGCGCTGCACTACTTGCGCCGATCGGGCCATGACCCGGCGAAGGTGCGATTCGACACGGTCGCGATTGTGGCCGAGAGCGGCGGGTCGGCGAAAATCGACCACGTTCGCGACGCCTGGAGCCTGTAAATCGCAAGATCGGTTAGGTGTATTGACCGAGTGGATTTGAGGTATTCAAGACCGCCTTCGCCGCCGATTTATTACCTATGATCCGCAAACTTCCCGCTACGTCGGCAATCGGCCCGGTGCTAGCCACGCTCGCAATTCTGGGTTCGGCCCCGATGGCGATCTGGTCATTCACGATGTTTTTGCTTTCAGTGAGCGGCAGGCTGGAATTTCAGTTTGCAAGCGCCGCGGGCCCGTGGGGGTTGTTGGTGCTGACGTTCTTAGGGAGTTTGGCATTTCGCCGCGCCATTACCGTGCTGCGCGGGATTCCAAGCTGGAACGGCAAGAGCTCACGCGTGGTGCGAGGCATGTTGCTGGTCGGCGTGGTCGCAATCACGCAATTGCCACTGACGCTGAGCCGCGACCAGTTCTACATGCCCGCTCTGACCGGGCCATTGATGATGATCCTGATTGGTGGATTGGCGACCGTTTTGGGCGGAGCCGTTCTCACACTGGCGGGCCGCGAGGAATCAACGCCAGGGGCTTAGTTTTTAGTTTTTAGTTGGCGCGAACGGGGAACGAAATCTGCGCCGAGACGCGGCCATCAATGGAGACCGAGAGCGGCTGCGGTCCGGCTCCCATCAAGGAGTCGAGGACAAACTGCACGTTGTGGCTACCGTTGGACGGCGTGACTTGCGCGGCGCCGTGCTGCGCGATGCCGACTGTCACGACAACTCTCGAGGCGGCCACGGCTGAACCAGGATCACCCAAGCCACTGACGTTTACTGTGACCAATTCGCCGGGGCGCGCCGGCCGCAAAGCATCGACTCGTGTTCCCGAGATCGTTGCAAAGTTTACGGCGGGCGGCGGCAGATCGATACCCATTGCGAGCGGCAGGGCCGATTCACTGCCTGAGGAGACGTTGACAATCGCGGCGCCCGGATTCAAACCGGCCGGCACGCGGAAGCTGAGCAAGCCTGACGAATTGACGATGCCCGACGCCGGCCGGTCTCCAACCGTCACCACCAGATTCGAGGCGTTCGCAAGCGGGCCAGTCAGACGAACTTGCGCCGTCGCTCCCACGGCGATCTCCGAGCGGCCGGTTGCTGAATCCACTACTGGTCCGCGAAGGACCGAGTTGCGCGCGGAAGCGGGTGTGATCTGCAAACCACCCGGAAGACTCGCCAGGCGAAGGCCGTTCAAGACACTGACCGTACCGAAACCAGGGGTGGCGTTGGCGGCTACGGCGACGTTCACCAACATGCGGTTCGGACCGGTAACGAAGATGCGGCGGACCTGGATGGCGCTCGACCCGAAGGCGACGCTCGTGTAAGCTTGCGAGAACGCGCTGCCGTTCCCTATCACTTCAACCACCGCTTCTGAGCCGGCAGGCAAAGATGAAGGCGAGACGACGAACCCGAACGATTCACCCGCTTCGAACTCATAAATGGGCGGCTGCTGGATAAAGAGCGAACTCTGCCCGTCACGATTCAAAGCCACCACGCGGGCCTGTTCGCCAGGGTTTCCCGTTGGCGGCACTACGGTCATCGATTGGTTCGTTGTATCGAAATTGCGGATCGGCGCAGATACGCCGTTGAAGAGAATCTGCGTATCGGCGTCAAAGTTCGTTCCCGCAACGAACACCACCCGTGTGCCGCTTGCGTCGATCGAGGCGACGGCGGAAGAAATGGACGGCGGGGCCGAACGAGTTAACCGGAACGCAGCCGGAAGCACGTAGAGGTCGTTATCTAGAGTGAAGGTCAAATGGCGCGTGCCGTCGCCTGACGCGAAATTGAACTGGAGGTCCATCTGCACGAAACGCGCGTCCTGCGAGTAAGGTTTCACACCGCCGGTAGGAATGACGGCTGAGCCGCCGATGACACCGACGGTTGCCCGGGAACTCAGGCCGTAGCCCGAGGCGACGATGAACGACCGGGCCGAATCGAGCGTCAGATGAGCTGGGCGAACGGCCAACTGCGCCGGGAAGCTGAACGTCTGAACGCCGAAGACGGAGGGGGCGTTGCGGTGCGTGACGGCGAAGTTAATGTTCTCCCTCGCTACGCCACTGCGCACCTCAATTGAATCGGCTCGATTGGCGTCGCGGGTTCCAGGGAAAAAGAGTGTGTCGAACGACGTACTGGCGTTGAGGAAACGCCCGTCTAGATCGCGCGGCGGTGTAATGCCCGCGTCAAACGATTCTCCCGCTACCAGTGGCGGCAGTGGATGTGCATAGACATAGTAAATACCGGGTGGAACGCCTTCGATCCGGTAGGTTCCATCGGGCTGAGTCAGCGCACTGATACCGCCGCCATCGACGGCGAGCGCGACAACCGAAGCGAGATTCACACCGGCGCCTGTCAACGTTACGCGCCCGGTAATGGTTCCCGTAGCGGCCACGGCCCCTTGAGCGGGATACAACATAGTCACGCCCGCTACATCGTCAAGACCGAGCGGCTGCGCTTTGGTTGTGCCGCGCGTGATGGACGTGGACATCACGCTGGAGGTCAGCGTGTGTTGCAGACCGACGCAATGGCCCATCTCGTGAACGATCGTGAGAAAGGCTTCTTCCGACCAGCTTGGACGTTCCGAAGCGACAGGCAGAATCATCGTCGATTTCAGGATCGGGATGAAAACGCCGTTGCCGCCGTCGGTTGGGTCCGCTTTGATCGTCGGGCCACCCTTGGCGAAGACGCCAGGAGGCAATTCGTCGAAGACCACTTCGATCATCGGCGTCGAATTTGTGGTGGCTCCCGGTGTGAAGAATCCGCCGAAGGCGAGCCGGAGATCCGACGACGCGACGTCATTCCAGGCCTTGGCCGCGAGGCGAATCTGGCTGACCAAACCGGAGTAAGTATCACCGGCGGGCAGGCCCGGAGTCTGATCGGAAATCAGAAAAGGGACCGTCTTGTTTTGGAGCCCGTCCACGTCGAACCGCTCATACACAGCTTTCCAGGGGGCGGTCCGCGAGAGGTACCGGACGAATTGATAGTGGCCCTGCGCGCCCATGGAGAGCGCAAGTACGGCCGCCACCATCGCCACTGGACGCTTCATAATCACCGGCGCTCCTGGGCCAGCACACGCTGCACACGAGCGCGCAAGTCGTTCACCGGAATCTTGAAGCCTGCGTCAGGTGTTTCCTCGCGCGTGATTGGATCGAGCATACCGGCGATCGCGGCGCGCGTGGCCAACGGTTGCGCGCCATCCTTGGCCGCTGCCGCTGGCGCCGGTTGAATATCCAGCACGCCTTGGGAAAGGCCAATGATCTGCCGGTTGCCGCTTTTGCCCGCCCACAGAAAGAAAACGTACTCGGCGCCTTCGCGAAGTTCAGGGGTGCCGGAAAACGTCTGACGCAGCCCTTGGAACGTGCCGCCGTGCAGGAAGATATCGACGGTCGACGCCTCTGCGCCCTTCCAACGCTCACTTACGGCCAAACGGACCTGGGTCACGATCAGCGCCCCCCGCCGCAGTGCGGTGACGTTGGTCACCCGGCCCCGGACGATATCAGTGGACTTAACGATCATGTCGTCGAGCGCCAGCTTCTCAAGTGTAGTGGCAAATACACTCGTGGCGGCTAGAATCAGCGCGCACACAAGCTTGGAGTTCATGATTCGATCTGCCTGCCCCCTGATTATGCACCCAAATTGCCAGACGAATCAATTGAAAATAAAAGCCTTAGTACCCCATCCCCCGTTCGGGTTGGCTACCTCTGACACAACACCGGGGCAATCTGCGACACAGCCCGGTTCCTATTGAAGAATCTTGGGTTTGCGTTCGTTGAAGACGAGTTTGACGTCGACGGTCAAGGTCTGGTGATTGGGCGTGACGATGGCCCGGGCATTTTCGAGGCTGTCGAAAAGCTGTTCTTCCTTGATCCGGTTGACGAACATATCTGGGTACTCGCCATTATAAGGCCCACCGGGTTTCATGGTCCAGAGGCGGCGGATTTCATGATCGCCATGGAGATCGAGGCCTTGGTGGGTCAACTTGCCAAACGTATATTTGGGGCCTGGGACGATCTGGAAATCGATCAGGCAGGTATTGGCCTGGTCGTTCAGTTGACGGCGAGCGTTGATCGTGGCCGCCATGTTGCCGTTCGCCCGCATCAACCGTTCGAGCCGGGATTGGGCGGCGGTGACAAGTTGGATGTCGGCGACTTCGCCTTCGGGCAGAGTGGCGGCTTTGATCATGGCGTCGGGAGCGCCGCCGGGGATGCCGGTCACTTTCGTCTCGCCAAAGGAAAAGCTGGCGCCCTCATCAATGGTGACCGTGACGGCCAATCCCTTGACGGCGTCCGACGCTTTGCTTTCGATTTTGGTGAAAGACATACGCAGACGCCCGCGCGCCTCGTAAATCTGGCGGATGCCGATTTCGAGCAGTTCACGGAAACGCGCTTCGCGGAATTGCGAGCCTACGGCCACCGGGTGAATCTTGTTCTGTAGCTCAAGCAGAGAAATCAATTTGTTGCCGTTGAACATCACCGTGGCAACGGCTGGCATTTGGCCCGGCGGGGCGAACATGACGATGGATTCGCCAGCGTCGGTTGTGAGCTTGCCTTCGACTTCGGACGGCTTGTTCTGCGATCGGAGGTATTCGGACACGACGCCGGAGAGTCGCGATAGGACAACGGCGGCTCCAGGGATCCGGCGGTCAAACAGGGGCTCTTTTTCTTTCAGAGACGCGCGCAGTTTAGCGTCGTCCGCGTCGAGGCGATCAAAGCGGTACTCGAACAACTGAATCAGGTCGGTAACTTCAAACGTGACGATATAGCCTTTGTTGCCTGGCGCGGGCTGGTATCGGAAGCTGATGTTGGTGAACGCCCCGTGGGCCAATAGTTTGTCGCGAGCGGCTTCGATGCCTCGCTCGTCGATCGGCGCGCCGATTCGCAGCCCGGTCAGGGCGACGATGGCGGCCGGGTCATACAGCTTGCTGCCGGTGATACGAATCGCTTCGATGGGGTAGCGGGCGGGAGCGGGCGGGCCGGGTTGTCCGGCAGCCCAAGGAGCAAGCAGCAGCGCAGCCAGAAAAATACGTGACATCACTTCTCTATATTGCGACGAAGTGGGCACCGATTGGTGGGTCAGTTATTTCTAGCGCCGGGCGGTATTCTGGAATAAGGAGGTCATTCGCTATGGCGTTGACTGCGCTCCGGCGCCCGATCTGGGGGATGACATCAGTAGAGGAACTTGACGCCGCGTTGGCCGAGGCGACTGTTTCAGAAGAAGAGATGGAGTGCATAATCCGCAACTCGTCTAGATGAAAGAGCGGGCCGCCGAGGCGATTGCGGATCTTCAAGCAAGAGGCATCTATGATGAGCAACTGCCAATTGATCCCGCCTAAGGAACTACCGGAGGACATGGGTCTGGAGTCCGAAACTGAGTGTTAAGCGGTAAATGAGCCGGTTAACTGTCGTAGCCGGCCCTCCAAGTGGCGGCAAGTCAACCGCGCTGGGAGCGGCCTACTTCGCGCCGACGCTGAAGACCCCATACTTCAACATCCCACGAACGTTGCAAAGAGACTCAACGGTTCAGCTAGAAACATCCCTCTTGAGATGCGCGTCAAAGCCAACCAGGATCTCAAGGAGTTTTGTCACGGGCATATTCAGGCCAACAGTCCTTCGCGTTTGAAACGACGCCACGACAGGACTTCGCCATCGGAATGTGCAGCCTGGCTTGGGACTCCGGCTTCGACACCCAACTGCATTACATAGCTGCCCCGATAGGATTGCATGTCGCTCGCGTTACGGCAAGAGCCTTGGCGGGTGGCCACGCGGCTTCTGAACAACGATTGCGGGAGATGCACGCAGCCGGCATGGGCAACTTAACTTGCGCTCCGCTCGAATCGCCTTTGAACATTCTTTCATCTATGACAGCACTGCGAAACGGCTTCGTTCACTCGTCGAAGCCCGGCAAGGGCAACTTGTTCGCGTCTTGCCGCCAATCCGGGACTGGGCGCACACGGCCCTCCGCGACCTGCTCATTCACTAACCTCGAGCCCCACCGCGCGCATCAGCGCCAAAGCATTCCCCCGTTGAACCACGCCGGGGCGCAAGGTGTAGTCGAATAGCACCTCACCCTCTTTGATCGTGTCGGCTAGGTTCACGTTGATGGCGCGCGCTCCCATGCGATCGGCCACCTGCGTCAGAGCCAGATCGTGGGTCGTCGCTAAACCTACGGCTCCTTTCGCCACCAACCCGTTGAGATAGTTATCGGCTCCTACCGCCCGGTCATGCGAGTTGGTGCCGCTGAGCAATTCGTCCAGGAGAAACAACACGGGCCGGTCGCCTACAGTCAACTTCTGAATCTGCTTGAGGCGAAGGATCTCGGCGTAGAAGCGGCTGCGCCCTTCCAGCAGCGAATCGGTCGCGCGAATCGAAGCGCCCAGCGCCAACGCCGAAACGGTCAACGCCCGAGCGCGCACCGGAGCGCCGGCCCACGCAAGGACGGAGTTCAGCCCAACCGCCCGGAGCAGTGTGCTCTTGCCCGACATGTTCGATCCGCTGATGAGCACAAGCCGTGTCTCGCCCCCGAATCGGACATCGTTCGGCACCGCCTTGCTCTCAGCGATCAACGGATGCGCGAGTCCTTCGGCGTCAAACAAACTTCCTTCGGAGCGCAGCACGGGAAACATCGCCGCTGGATGTTCGAAGGCAAAGCCGGAGAGCGACGCCAAGGCTTCCAGTTCGGCCACCGCATCGATCCATCGCCCCATCGCTTCGCCATTCTTGCGCCGCCACGTTTCGATGCGCCAGGAAAATTGTGGGAACCACAGCAAGTAGAACGCTGGCGCGGCGAACATCTGGTTGCGGCCACTGTCGAGTAGTTCCACCAGTCGCTGCAGGTAGGCGATTTCACTGGCCGCCCCCGACAGCAAGGCGCGCAACTCGATCAAGCGCGCAGCCCCGAAAGTTTCCCGTTCCAGCCGCCGCATCACGGCGCCCAGCAGAGCCAGGTCCTTAGGACGTGCGCCTAACGCAGCGGTTACGGTCGAGATGCCCGCACGCGACATCCAAGTGAGGAGGACCGCGATCAACACACCCAACAAGGGAACGCGCCACGGCCACCAACCTAAACCCCAACCGATCACTGCGACGAGGTTGATAGCGCCCGCAATCGGTAGGAGCGCCGCCGCGCCGCTGAAGAACTGCACCGGAGCGGAAGCGCCCCAACCGCGCAGTGACGCCGCGTGTAGCTCGGCGCGCGCATCGGCCCCTGCCATCGCCAAGTCCTGCCGCAAGTCGATTCGATCCCGTAGATCCTCGACAGCCTTTTGCCGGGCCAACGCTACCTCAACCGAGGCTGGAGCTTTCAGCCAATCGGCCAACATCGCTTCGCCTGGCAAAGTACGTGCGGCGGAGATCAACTCAAAAAGCGAACCCGCTCCGAACAAATCGAGATCTTCGGCATAGACGTGGTCCGCATCGCGAAACGCCTCGCCTGCCGCACCGCGTCCCTGCCAATGCCCCTCGACCCGCTCAAGGCCACGTTCATAATAACCAGCCACACGTTCTGCCGCCTGTTGCTTTCGCACCAGCCGCTCATGCAGAATTGCCAGCACGGCGAAGGCTGCCACCGGCGCGAGGATCGCACCAGCCGTCCACCACTCGCGCCACGCGCCAAAAGCGGAGGCCAGCAGCGCCAAGCCGATCAAGCCGCGCCAAGTACTGAACCGCTCCGATTGAGCCGCATATTGCGCCGCCTGCGAGCGCCACTCTTCACGACGGCGCCGATACTCGGACTGTGGGTCTATCAAAGGCAAATGATACAATAACCGGTTCGATCTCTCCATATGAAACTAGTGACCTTCATCCGTCCCGGCGGTATCCCCGAACCGGGCATCGCTCAGAATGACCAGGTGATTCCGCTCGCTGGAGCCGGGTTTGCCGACGTGATTTCGATCGTCGCCGGTGGCTCGGCCGCCCTGTCCCGCGCAGCTGCGGTGACAGCACCAACGATTCCGCTCAGCTCGGTGAAGCTGATGTCGCCGATTCCCCGCCCGCCGAAGATTATTTGCGTCGGACTGAACTATCGCGACCACGCCATCGAGTCGAACATGCAAATCCCGACAGTGCCAACGATCTTTTGCAAGTTCCCGACGTCGGTCATCGGACAAGGCGATACCATCGTGCTACCCAAGGCTTCGACTCAGCCCGACTACGAAGCTGAGATGGCGCTTGTCATTGGCAAAGGCGGCCGCCACATCGCCGCCGAGAAGTGGAAAGACCACGTCTTCGGTTATCTGAATCTGAACGACGTGAGCGCCCGCGATTTCCAACTCGCCACCACGCAATGGGTCATTGGCAAGACCTTCGATACGTTCTGTCCGATGGGCCCGTACCTGGTCACGGCCGATGAGATCGCAGATCCGCACGCACTCGACATCAGCCTGACGCTCAACGGCGAAGTGCTGCAGAATTCCAACACGAAGAATCTGATCTTCAACATCCCCGAATTGATTCGGCACCTTTCGTCGGTCTTCACGCTTGAGCCCGGCGATATCATTTCAACGGGCACGCCCTCCGGGGTGGGCTTTGCACGCAAGCCGCCGATCTACCTCAAGAAGGGCGACACGGTCGTCGTCAAAGTACAAGGGCTCGGCGAATTGAGCAACCCCGTCACGGTGGAAGACTAGCGGCGGGTGCAGCGGCAATACTGGTTCCCTGAGCACTACGCCAGCGCGGTGCAGCGCATGCGCGTGCCGTTGGGGTTCGCCTTGATCGCCGCTTTCCTGTTCGCGGCCGAACCAAGCCGCTGGTCCATGATCCTGGGCCTGCCATTCGCTGTGGCGGGCCTCGCGATTCGCGCGTGGGCGGCCGGGCATCTGGCCAAGGATCGATCGTTGGCTACCGGCGGCCCCTACGCTTTCGTGCGCAACCCGCTCTATCTCGGCACTTTGGTTGGCGCGCTTGGCTGCGCGATTGCATCGGGAGCATGGTGGTTGCCGGTGCTGTTCGGCATAGTATTTTTACTCGTCTACCTTCCGGTGATGGAGCTTGAAGAGAAGCATCTTTTGCGTGTGCTGCCTGGATCGGCCAACTATGTCGATCGGGTGCCGCTATTTTTCCCGATGAAACCGCCGATCTCGTCACCGGCGAGATTTGCCGGATCCTTGTACCTCCGCAACGAAGAGTACAAGGCCTTGGGAGCCTTTGCCATTGTCATTGCTTTCCTGGCGTGGCGCGCTGGTTGGCTCCCGCTCTAGCCGCTTGTTTGTTCGCGCCCTTGACGCGTTTCGAAGCCGGGCGGTTGAATTCGCGAAGCGCATCCATCCCCACCCATCGCGCTACGCGCTCCGGCGAGATCGCTAACCGTTGAGCCACTACCTGCGCTGCGGCCTTGAGCGCAGCGTTGCGGCTGCCGATCCGGAGCAGCGCCCAAATTCACGCCTTTCTTCACAAAATTCCGGTCGTCGACAGCGGGCGCGTTCGATGAGCGGAAGACAGTCGAGGAATTGGCGATCCGTGGCCTTCTTGTCGTGCCCCCGCCAAGCTGGCCAGCAGCGCAAACGCCGCTCGCTTAATTAACGAACTCCTCGCGCTTGTCGCTCCATTCGAACGACTTTGCTCCATGCGTGCGGCGTACGGTCGAAAAGATGAAAGCCGAGGGTGTCGCAAATAGCCCAATTGTCGAAGTCGCGGCGCCAGCGATTCATCTGGGCGGACGTGACCCGGGCCGGCTCATCGGTAAAAGCCGACAACATTCGAGCTTCGTATTAACCCGTGGCCCACAGCGCGGCGGCGAGTTCGTGGCTGCGCCCGAGTTGCTTCGCGAGGACCTGAATGTTCGATACGGAAACGCCGAAAGCTTTGCCGGCGGTGATGCCGAAGCGGATCAGATTATCGAGGTCCCGCGGAGTGCTTTTGCCCTGGAGCCAGGCGAGAGCAAAGGCGACTTGTTTTTCCAGTTCCATCTTGCTGGGCATGTTTGGCATCGCTCGGGCTTCCCGTTCATAATGCGTGAATCCCGAGTGGCTCGTCAAAAGAGATTGAAATCCGATCGCGGATTCGTCTCGTATGAGCACCATGGCTGACATTTTCATCAATGGGGGCACTGGCTACCTGGGCCGGGAATTGATCCCACACCTGCTCGCGCGCGGGCATGGCGTGCGATCCATCGTCCGCCCAGGGTCCGAGGGCAAATTGCCACACGGCTGTCCCGCGATATCGGCCGATGCGCTCGATGCCGCGACCTTCAGCGGTTCCATTGCGCCAGCCGAGACATTCATTCACCTCACGGGCATTCCCAAGCCTGCACCCTGGAAAGAGCGGCAGTTCCGGGCAATCGATCTGGTTTCCTTGAAGGCTTCCGTGGATGCCGCGGCACGGTCGAAATCGATCCGGCATTTTATTTACGTCAGCGTGGCGCATCCGGCGCCGGTCATGGGCGCCTATGTCGCCGTCCGCCGGGAGTGCGAGGAATATCTTGCCCAACATTTCGCAGCCCGCACGATCGTGCGCCCCTGGTATGTGCTCGGACCTGGTCATTGGTGGCCCTATGCGCTGAAGCCTTTCTACGCGCTGGCGGCGCTATCCGGCAAACACCGCGAGAGCGCGGAACGGCTGGGGTTGGTGACGCTGGCGGAGATGACAGGGGCGTTGGTTCGGGCGGTTGAGACTCCTCCGGAGTCCGCGCGCCTGGTGGACGTTCCGGCGATCCGGCAATACGCAAGAGCTAAAAGGGATAGTCTATTGGGATGTCACCCATAGACGCACCCGGTTTGCCGCCGAATAACTCGACTTACTCGCAAGGCGTCCGCCTTGGCGGACTGATCTTCGTTTCCGGGCAACTCGGGGTCGATCCCGTTACCCGCGAGTTGGTGAGTGGAGGCATCCGGGCACAAACGCGCCAAGCCATCGCCAACATCGCGGCGGTGCTCCAGGCGGCCGGCTCCAGTCTCGCGCAAGTAGGTAAGGTAACGATCTTTATTACGGATTTTGGGCTGCTGCCCTGGATGAACGAAGCGTACGCCGAACTTCTTCCACACCGGCCGGCCAAGACGACGGTGCAGATCGCGCGGCTCGATAAGAACGCGCTGGTCGAGATCGAAGCGATCGCGGGCGAATAGGCGAGAAAGGCGTTAGAATCGAGGAAGCATGTCAAGTGTACCGATGCCGAGGATGACGCTGGCGGAGTATCTTGAATTGGAAAACGCCTCGGATGAATGCCATGAATTTTATGGCGGTGAGATATTCAAGGTCGAGAACGCGACGTTTAGGCATCAAAGGATCGTCGCACGATTCACTTCGGCCGCTTCGCCGGTTCTCGACGCCAACGGCTGTGAACTTCACACGCACGGAACGCGTGTCGCTACGTCAGCCGTCAATGGGCTGGTTACCTATCCCGATCTGGTTATTTTTTGCGGTCAGCCGAAGTTTCTTGCAACCGATCCTAATACCCTGCTCAATCCCAAGGCAATCCTCGAAGTACTTTCGCCGTCGACCAAAGATTATGATCGCGGCTCCAAGTTCAAACTGTACCGGGGCATCGCGTCCTTGGAAGAGTACATCTCCATCCAGCAGGATGCCCCCACCGTCGAACATCACATCAAACAGGCGAACGGCTCTTGGTTGACGTACGATTTGACCGGTCTCGATGCAACCCTGCGTCTCTCCTCCGTCCCGCTTGAGATCCCGTTCGCGACGCTCTACAACGGAATCGCATTCGACCCCTCGTAGCCGCCACCCCATTCGTGGTAAGAATGGGGAATTATGGTTCGACTTGATGCAGTGATCGATTCCTGGAAGTCCATTCGCCGCGACACCGCGCAGGCTTGGCTGGATATGCCCGCCGCCGATGCCGAATTCCGGCCGACTCCCGAGGTCATGAAGTACCGGGACCTGGCGATTCACATCCTGAACGCCAGCCACGCGATGATCGCGATGTTGCTGTCTGGCGAAACCGATTTCGCTCACCCCGGCTTCCGCGAACGGATGCGGGTTCATTTCTTCGACGCCTCGGCTCTCGATGCCGCGGCCCTCGGCAACCAGCTTGAGATCGCGCAAGAAGCCGACTCGGCAAAGCTTCAGTCGGTGGCAGACCCCTCGTTTTGGGCTACTTTGATGACCCGCTTCGACGGCACTCGCGTCACGCGCCTTGAAATGCTACAGTACGCGAAAGAGCATGAGTTAACCCATCGGTCCCAGATGTTCATGTATCTTCGATTGAAGGGCATTGTCCCGCCCACGACCCGGCGGCGTCTGGCCGCAAAATAATTTGCGCGAGCCACTTGCAATGAGGGCCCGATCTTGTATAAAAAGAAGTTTCGCATTAATGCTATTGCCAACGAGGAGGCAAGGAATAACCCATGGTGACCTGTCCGAAGTGCGAGTCCGACATCGACGTGGAAGAGGATGAGCTGGACGAAGGCGATGCTATTACCTGCGACGAATGCGGCAAAACCGTAAAGGTGCTGGGTCTCGATCCGCTCGAACTCGAATCGGACGAAGAAGCTGACGGCGGCGAAGAAGACGAAGATTTCGACGACGAAGACGAAGAAGACGAGGACGACGAAGAAGACGAAGAAGACGAGGATGACGACAAAGAAGAGGCTTGGTAGGTTCCACCTGCACGTCCTGGCCGTCCTGGCGATCGGCGGCTTTTGGTTGGTGGGGGGATTGACCCAGCCCGCCTGGGCGGCGAAAAAGAAGAAAGACAAGCAGACCGGCGCTGCGGTGGTGGGTGCTTCCCCGGCAATTTTGGCAGGCTCGGTATTCACCGGAGTTGGATTCGCACTGCCCGGGGCCGAAGTGCTGATCTCACTCGACGGCGCGACTTCATCGAAACAGAGCTGGAAGGCGGTTTCCGACGCACGCGGCGAATTTTTCGTGAGGCTGCCGCCGGGCCCGGCCAAGTATAATGTGAGTGTGCGGGCGCGCGGCTTGAAGCCGCAGGAAAAGCGGATCTCTTTCCTGGCCGATGAGCGGCTGGAGCAGAACTTCCTCCTGGAACCCGCCGCGGGGAGCGGAAAACAATGACGGGCTGGATACTGCGTCGAACGGGCCTGACTACGCTTGTGCTGTTTGGCGCGGCCACGGGCTTGGCTAATGCGGCGCAAGCCGATCCCAAAGCGCCTCCGGCTGGAAATCGCCGCGAGCCTGGCCTGTTTGGCAACGGCACAGGGGCAAAAAAAGACAAGAAGGAACGTGAGGAAGACGAGAAGATTCGCGCCGTGGCCGGCGTGGTCCGCAATGAGGCCGAACAGTTGCTGGAGGGCGCGGTTGTGCAATTGAAGGACACCAAGTCTCTGAAAGTCCGCTCCTACATAACCAAGGCCGACGGAGTCTACAAGTTCTTCGGCCTGAGCACGAATGCCGACTACGAAATCCGCGCGGACTTCAAAGGCATGGCTGGCGACAAACGTACACTCAGCATTTTCGACTCGCGCAAGGAGGCTGTGGTCAATCTGAAGCTCGCACCGGCCCAGACGGCTAAGGACGACAAGGAAGCCAAAGAAGCCGTCGCCAAGTGATTGGGACCGCCTCGTTATTCCTGTTCGCAGCAGCCGGGGCGGTTTTGACTTCGATCGACGGCCGTCCGGCGCAAATCGAGACCGCCAAAGCAAAAGCGACGGTCGTAATCTTTACGTCTACGGTTTGTCCGGTTGCGGGCGACTATTATCCACGAGTCGCCGCACTGTGGGCCGAGTTCGGCAAGCGCCCGAATGTGAGTTTCCTGGTGGTCTATCCGAACAAGACTGAATCGCTGCGTGACATTCGACAACATGCCGCCGAGATGAAGTTTCCTTTTCCCGTCTACCGGGATGACAACAATTCGCTCGCCGATGAATTAGGTGCGCGCGTCACGCCGACCGCCATCGTTCGCCGCGCCGGAGGCGAAGTGGTATTCCGAGGTCCGATTGACGATGCGGCCAACCCGGCTCGCGTCAAACACCACTATCTGCGCGACGCGATTCGCGCCACATTATCGGGACGCAAACCCAATGCCTTGCAGCCTGCAGGCGAGCCATACGGTTGAACGATTAAACGTGTGAGGCTGGATGCCTCGCGGGCCCAATGATTCTGCAAGCCTCCCAATTGACCTCGCTCTCTTGGTTGGAGCATGGCTTCGGCACGAGCCTTTCATCGAATTGGCCCCCGGACCCCAGCTATGTCAACCTCCGGCAAACCCATTCCAACATCGTCATAAAGGCCAGCCAAGGGGCGCAAGGCGTTCTAGGCGAGGGTGACGGATTGACCACGAACCAGCCGGGGATCTGGATTGGTGTTCGGACTGCCGATTGCGCGCCTTTGATTCTCGCCGATCCGGTGCATCGAGCCGTCGCCGCAGTCCACGCCGGATGGCGAGGCACCGTGGGCGGTATCGCCGCCGAGGCTATCGAAATGATGCGAGACTCGTTCGGCACCGCGCCGAGCGACGTGGTGGCTGCTGTGGGGCCGGCAATCGCGCCTTGTTGCTTTGAGGTGGGCGCCGAGGTAGCGCAGGAATTCAGACCGTGGTGGCCGGAACGAACCGATCTGGACCGCAAGACCATGATTGACATGCCAGGAACGCTCTTCCGGCAACTGATCGAAGCCGGATTGACCGCTGCCAAGATTGATCTCAGCCCAGCTTGTACGCACTGTGGCGCGGATCGCTTCCACTCATTCCGGCGCGATCGCGAAGCTGCCGGGCGCATGGTCTCGGCAGTTCGCATCAGGGCGAGACCATCGTCCACTGCAGAAACACGAAAGGGCGCATGACCCGTTCAGGTCCGCACCCTTCCGTCTGAACCGTTCGCCCAAACTAGGCGGCGTTCACCAGTTCCCCGTCAAACACTTCCTCTCCCTCATTGTCGGGACGGCGAGTGTCGGCCAGTTCCTGGCACTGGATACAGTATTGCGCCCACGGCACGGCGGCCAGGCGCTTCGGGTTAATCTCTTCTTCGCAATGCATGCAAACACCGTACGAGCCGTCTTCCAGACGAGCCAGAGCGCCCCTAACCTGGCGCATCAGGCCGGATTCCCGATCGAGATTGCGAATGGCGAGTTCGCGTTCAGCAGCTTGCTGAACCTCATCGAGAGCGTCGGCGTGCTTCTCGATGGCAATGCCCTCGCGATTCCTCAACACCCTGCTCAGTTCGGACTGTTTGGCGTCGAGAATCTGCTTAAACTTGTTCATTTCGGTCTTCGTCATGGTCTTGTTCCTCCTCGGACCCAACTGCGGGCCCCTTCCACTGCTCCTTCAACACTTTCCTAACCGCCTCTGCCCATATAGGACGAAGAAACTACCTAAAGGTTTCAAAAAATCTTAGTGCATCACACTAAGAAAATTTACATCTTTGCGTGAAACGCGTCGAGTCCGCGCGGGATCTTTTCACTCGCTTGCGGCCCAGCAGAGTTGCGAAATAGTATAGCAATTCTAATTCCAAACTGCCAGAACTTTTCCTTCTCGACATCATTCTGGTCCTAAACGATTGATCACAATGGATATCGGCAGAATCTCGGTTGCCCATCATGCCAATCGGACTTTAATTCAAAACGCGTCAAATCGTCCGTTTTCGGGCGACCTTGACCCAAGTATTCCAGAATAGAATACGGACAGAGAGCAGGTTTGGATGGGTCCTAGTGGATAGTAATCGAGCCGAAGAGAAGCCCGAGCTCGCGGTCTTCACCAGGGGGAACGACAGCTTTATCGAGTTCCAGAACCACTCGCACTCTTGGCCGCGCCACGATGGCATCGGGCAACGGGAGGTTTTTGATGAACTCGGAATCCGGCTGGTCGAGTATGACGGAAGGAAGGGAAAATTCGTCGACACGCACGTCTAACTTCAGCGGACCGTTGATCAGAATCTCCTTAGCCAAGTAGCCCTGCAATGTGAGACGTTGGCCGGATTTGGAGGGGCCCTGAACTTCGGCGGCGGCAACACGCCCCATCCACCGGATGCCGTCTTCGATCCGATACCAGCCCTCTCGTAATTGGCCGGCAAACAGGGGGTTGCCAACTTCGATGCGCTGCGCCAGGGCGGGCTTCCACCTGGTGCGGCCCAGCGCCAGGTAGATTTTCGTGACATTTCTGAGCTTATCGCCAGCCGCCGAGTAGACGACGCCCTGCCCTGCGTCCAGCAACTGTAACACTTGGCCCTCCGGAAAAACGTAAGACTTCAAGTCGCCCAAGTCGGCGTTTTCCTGGATGGCGGTTTCGGTCCCGGGGGCCAAGTAAATATTTTCCAGGCCTAGCAATCGAAATGGCTTATCGTTGATGCACGACCAGAAAAGCTCATCGGAAACGTCGGTCAGCAGGATCGCCTTCTTGGGATGAAGTTCCCGAGCCCGTTGGACGCCGAAAACCAGCCGCTCCGCTTCGACGCTCCGGTCGCGATAATAACTAGCGGTGCTGCGGCCCACCAAGGCTGCAGGAATGGCGTACAGCGCCACGGCGAAGACCAGAGCGGCCGCTCCCGCCGATTGACGCCAAGCCCAGGCTTTCACGACCGCTTCGGCCCCGGCCAACGCAAGGCCGATCGTTGGTATCGTCAGATAGTATTCAGAGATGTGATCGCGTAGGGGCAGTACCGGAGCGAGCGTTGCCAGGAACCAAACAAAGCCAAACAGGACCAGCCAGCGCCGCCGCCAGATAGCCCAGAGCAGGAACGCAGCCATCGCCATGGTAATTATCCAGGGCGCTACGCCTCCGTACGCGATAAACCAAGAGGGCAACTCCATGAACGCCAGTCCACGCCCGCCAAACGCCTCAATCCAATATCTCTTGAGCGTGTAGGCGATGCTGGCGTCCCAGTGCAGCGCATAAGGACCGCTCTTCACTTTCGGAGCCACGGAGTTGTGGTACAGAAAATAGGCGACCGAGATGCCGGCCATTGGCAGAGCTGCTGTCATTCGCCGCCACTGACGGGCCAGCACACACCAAGCCAGGACGACGCCAGGGTAGACGATGTTGATCTCCAATGCTCCAAAGCCCAACAGGAAGACCGCGAACTGGGCAGCATACCCACCTGGACTGCCTGTTTCGGCAAATCGTAACCACAAGAGGAAGGCCCCCAGCAGGAAAGCCGCGCACATCACCTGGTTATAGGCTGAAGTCCACGCAAGCGCAGTGCCGAGCGAGGCGTTTACGCACCAAAACAAAGGCGCGAGGAAGGAGGCGAGCCGGCTGGAGGTAAGCCGCCACGCGACCTGGCTCAATAGGTAGACTGCCAGGATCTGTGTGGCGAAAACCGTAATCCGGTAGGCCAAAGCGTCTAACCCGAACAGCTTCGAGTAGAGCATGAAGAATCCGCGTTCGCTCCACGGGCGAATGGTCCCTTGTGCTTTTGGGGAAAAGAGCGCCTTCCATAGATCAGCGCCGGTGTAGACTTCCAGCCGTAATCCGAGCCACGCAAAATCATCGCGTTGGAACCAGGCCACCAAGCCTGGCCAGAATACAAAGAGGCAAATCAGCACCGGCACAAGCCAAGGCGCATGCTTCCCTAGCCTGGCAAGCATCTACTTCTTGAGCAGCCCGACGGTGGTGACGATCAACCCCAGCTCACGCTCTTCCACCTGACCGGCGGCCAGAAATTTATCGAGGCGAAAGTCGAACGTCACAGCCTCGCCCCCCAGCACCGAGGCGGGAATATCGCGCTTATAGATGAGTTCGCCAGCCTTTTCGATCTTCTCCGGTTCAACGACGTGACCATTGACGACGCAATGGAGAGTGGTCTGGCCGAGTTTGGCGATCACGGCGTCGGGCACGGTGATCTTCGCTTCAAGACGCGCGCCATTCTGAGCCGCCGCCGCGGGGGGCCGCACCGTGACCGAGAACTCACTCTTGGTCCATCGCCATGCGCCTTGCTCAAGCCCGTAGAAACCGCGCACCAACTGCACCGCGGTTTTGGGTTCACTCATGCGAATGAAACTGGCCATCGGACCGGCTTCCTCTTCGACGGTTTCGACTCGGACGCGGCGCTTGGCCTTGCAGCTTCCTCCCAGACTGGCCATCGCCACCGTCATCATGAGGCCAAGACAAGCGCGTTTCCCGAATCGCATCCCTCTACTTGTACCAAATGTGTGGTACATCAATCAGAATGGTGGATAAAGAAAAGAAGCCGGTCCCGATCACGCTGGTGATCGGTATCGTAGTAGCACTGGCGCTGGGCGGGGGCATTTTGGCGCTCGCCAAGTTGGGCGGCGGACCGAAAGGAATCGTAGAACTAACGCCCGAAGCGAAAACTTACACGAAGAACCTGAAGCTGTCGGCGGTTGAGATGAAAGCCACCGAGGCGTTCGTCGGTAACCCGGTGGTTGAGATCACCGGCAAGATCACCAATGCGGGAGATCAGCCGTTGCAACAGGTCGATCTCATGTGCGTGTTTTACGACCTCGGAGGGCAGGTGTTGACGCGCGAGCGCGTGCCGCTGGTCCGTGCCAAAAATGGTGGATTGCCCGCTGGCGCAACCAGGGATTTCCGATTGCCTTTCGATAGCCTGGGCCAGACATGGAATCAGCGCATGCCTCAGATGGTGATTGCCGGCATCGTGTTCTGACGAGATGGTTCTCTTAGTCGATGACGCGTTTGAGCAACTCAGTCTGCGGCGGCTGATCCTTGAACATGAGGGGTTTTCAGTCGCCACGGCGGGTTCGGCCAGTGAAGCGATCGCACAGTTCGGAGAGTGCGACACGGTGGTGATCGATCTACGGATCCCGACTCTACAGGACGGATTGAGCTTGATCCGCGCGCTGCACGAGCGGGCGCCGGCCACCCCTCTGATCGTTCTGGCTGGATTCCCGGAGGAGCTAAAAGGCAGACCGGAGCATGCGATGGTGCGGCATGTGCTCAGGAAAGGGAACCCGACGCGGGTGCTGATCGATTTGTTACGTTCCACGGGCGGGCCGCCATCAACCCCATAATTCCTCAGTAGTTTGACACTCAGGAATCTATGGCCTACACTGGAGTGACAACTTTTACGAAAAGGGACGGATTTCTACTAGCGAATGCTTCTGCCGAAAGAGTTTGTTGGCTACCTCGCCAAGCAGATTGTCACGCAGCTAAGCCCCATGACGTTGGAAGTTACAGATCCTGCCGGCGCTCTGGAATCGATCTCGACTTTGATCGGGGATGAGTTAGCGGCCGAAGACAGCCTCAACGAGGAAGTGCGCGAGATCCTGGAACAATACTCGGAGTACATGCGCCGCGAGGGCGTTTCGTACCAGGAGATGTTCCGCAAGATCAAGAATACTTTGATTTCACAACGCAAAGTGGTTCGTGCTTCCGGGCGAGACACTGGCGATGCGATGAAGCTGTCGCGCGACAAGATCACCGACATTTCCCACAAGCTGATGGAGATGTGCCGCAAGTCGCGGCAGTTCCGCGTCAAGAAGCAGCCGAACGACGTGCGTCTGGAGATTGTGCGGATCTTCACCGAATTCCTAATGACCGAGGACAAAGCCGATCGGGCTTCGCACGCGAAGATCAAGTCTCAAAAACGCGAGATTCAGGACGGCACCGAAGAGTACAGCCTGCTTCATCGCCGCTATTACGCGGAAGAGATGAGGAAGTTCGGCATCGATTTAAGCTAGCCGCCCGCGTTTCCGATAAACTGGCTCTGTGTGGCCGTTTCGGAGAAAAGAAATCCAATCCAGAGACGCTGCCGGTCGACGGTCCGTGGTCCTTTTCAGCAGGAAAGCGAGCGGACCACGTACTCCTCTTGCGGTTAAATCGGGGCTATCAGCGTTTTGGCAAGGTCGTTGAATACACTCATCAGATCGGCATTGCGACGCCACTGCTTTCACCCCAACCGAATGGCCTGCCTGGGAGCGAAGAAAACATCGTCCTCGGCGAAGAAGAAAATGTCATCCGCCAAGCATTGGAAGCGGAGGCGGAGTCTCTATTCATAGCAGTCATCACGACGAAAGGGATGCGCGAGTTTGTCTTCTACACACGTGCCTCGGAGTCGGCGGCGGCGAGATTCAGCGATCTTCAAAGCCGGGTCCCCAGCCACGAACTCCAATTGATGATTCAACCCGATGAAAATTGGAATGTATATGCGGCTTTGTCCGCCGGCAAATTCTGAAAGTCTAACTGCTGCGCCGGAAGACCGAAGCGACTTTGAGTTCTGAGCCAGGCGAAGCCAACGGCGCGACGCTTTCGTGTTCGGCATAGGCTTCTACCGACCGGTAACGCCCGCCGACAGGATCCCGGTGAACGATCAAACGCCGTCCGGTCACATCAAATACCCAATAGTCGGCGATCCCGGCACGGGCGTAGAGCCGGGCTTTGGCGTCCAGGTCGAAGCGGAGCGAGGAGTCGGCCACCTCCACCAACAGCAGCAGGTCAGCGGCTTGAGGATTGTCGCGGTCAATTTCCCAAGTTGGCCGGTTGAGAACGATCACATCGGGAACCGGCTCACTCGTGGGGTTGTCTTCCGGCGCCACGTCGATCGGAGTTTCCACGTTCACTCGATCCGCACCGAATGCTTGAAAAAGCCAACCAAGAAACAGGGTATGGGTATTAGTGTGAGGCCGCTTCTTACTCATTTTGTCGATCAGCTCTCCCTCGATCAATTCGAGTTTCTGCTGGTCCCAGAGCCCGGTGGCTTCGAAAGCGGCGCATTCGGCCCGCGTCCACACCTTTCGCGGGACATCGAACGAGTCCACGCGGTTTGGCGATTCTGCGACGATTGTTGGCATACTGCCTATTTCGATTCTACTCCTCTGTTGCCGCTCCAGCGGACTGGGCGGTGAGCGTCCTCAAGTCCAGACTCTGAGATAGTGGAAAGAGCAAGTGCCGAAGATGATCGTCGCCGACCGCCGGTTACGGTTCTGCGGAGTGGATCGAGTACAAAAGAAGGAGACCTCAATGAACTGCGAAGTTTGTGCGGCTGGCGTCCGGCGACCCGAACTGATTTCGCTATAACCTGTCCGCTGGCGGCCGATTGATCTTGATTGACCATGTGCCGGCCGAGGTTTGCGATCGCTGTGGCGAAGTTACGTTGAGCCCGGACGTGGTCGACAGATTGCAGCAAACGGATGGGCAACGGCAGCGCCAGCGCGCGTGATCGACACGCCCGTCTACGAGTTCGCTTAGAGCGCTAAAGAGCAAAGTTCCGGGATTGCGGAGAGTGCTGCCGCTCGCCTACTCCGCCTTACCCACCAAAATCAGCGCGATCTTCGCGTCCCCCACCGCCGCCTGCAGCGACCAATCGTGCTCGCCCGCCTGGCTTAGCCCCGCCTGAAAATCGCTTTCCACCAGCCACATGCTGAGCACGGCTGGATGCGCGGCGCCCGAAACCTTGCGGCTCAAGGCAATCAGATCGTCAAACTTCGCCATCGGTCCCGGAGCCGGATCGGCTGCGGCGTGCGACATCACCAGGAAATCGCGTTGTGGCGCGACGCCCAGATGGTCGCCGTTGATCGGATAGTTGGCATAGCGCAGCGTGTAAACACCGGCTTTGATCTGCTGGCCGCGGCGGTCGTTGGCTTGCGTTGGAAAACGAATCGCTCCCACCAGCGAAAACGGGATCATGGTCTTCCATGTCACCTCGGCTTCAGAGGTCACGGGCCCTTTCGGCGCGGTCTTGACGAACCAGACTTCGCACCAGACTTTGCCGTCGGCGCCAGTCACCCGATGGCCTTTCTCCTGGAGCGTCGCGGCGATGGCCGAAGCCAATTCGGCCGGCGGAGCGCCAGCCGTTTCATACTTGTACTGCTCAGCGGATAGGGCGGCAGCACTCGCCAGGACGATCGACATCAGGGTGCGAATCATTGGTCTCCTTCGATGGTAGCAATCCCACTACTAATGCATCATAATCACCTGATACGGGCAATCCCGCCATCAGGGTAGTCACGCCTGGGCGGCGCTTCGGAGATATGCACAACATCCTCGTAATAGATGACGACGAAGAGCTCCAGGATACAATCGCGGTCATGTTGGAGCAAGAAGGCTACAAGGTAGTCCAGGCGCTGGACGGCAAAAGCGGCTATGAAAAGGCCCTCATGCTCAAGCCAGATCTGATGCTTGTCGATCTGCGGCTGCCGGCGATGAGCGGCATGGAGATCTGCAAGCAACTCCGGTCGAACCAGATCAAAACACCGATCATCGTGCTCAGCGCGGTGGGCGAAGAGGTTGACAAGGTGTTGCTGCTGGAGATTGGCGCCGACGATTACGTCACCAAGCCGTTTGGCCGCCGCGAATTGCTGGCGCGCATCCGGGCCGTCATTCGCCGCGCTTCGGCCGACGCCCATACGGTGCTCCGGTTTTCCGATGTGGAAATCGACGTCGATCGCCGGGTGGTGGCTCGCGCCGGCGCAGACATCAAAGTGACGCCAGCCGAGTACAACCTGCTGGTTTACTTCCTGCAGAATCCAGACCGGCCGTTGACGCGCGACGTAATTCTGAATGCAGTTTGGGGTTACGATTCATTTCCGAACACTCGCACCGTGGACGCGCATGTTGTTAAACTTCGCCAGAAACTTGAGCCGGACGCCAATATTCCCCGGCATTTCCTGACGGTTCATGGCGTTGGCTACCGCTTCCTGCCATGAAGCCCGCTAAGTTAACACCAGAAACGCGGATTATGGGAAACAATGAAGGCAAGACTGAACTTGGACATGTCGCCTTCTCCTCCCCACACTGTGTTAATCGTCGACGACTCGCCGCAAATGGCGGTGAATCTGGAAATCGCGCTCACCACCGGACCCGAGTTCGCCGTACGGGTTGTCTCGTCGGCCAAGGAGGCGCTAGCTGTGCTTGATCAAGCCGGTTGCGATGTGGATGCGATCGTCACAGACCTGGAAATGCCACGCATGAACGGCTACGAATTGATCGAAGCGCTTCGAAAAGATCCCAAGTGGGCGTTGACGCCGATTATCGTCTCCAGCGGCACCGTCGACCCGGATGCCCCGGCCCGTGCGCGGCGCCTGGGCGCCAATGCGTATTTCGCTAAACCCTATTCGCCGATGAAGCTTCGCAGAACATTGACCAGTTTGCTGGAGGGCGCGAAGGCATGAAGGCAGGTTTGCCCCTCGTCGCGCTAATTGCGATGGGCGTCTTGGCGGCGCAGACGGCTACCCCGCCCGCTACGCTTGAACAGGTGCTCGAAAGGCTCTCGCGGCTGGAGAACGAGAATCGGGCGTTACGAGATGAAGTGCGCGTGTTGCGCGATGAAGTCGCTACGTTGAAACCGGGCGCCTCCGCACAGCCGCCGCCGAGCACCCAGGAGTTAGACGAACGGCTGGCGATTCAAGAGCGCCGCACCGAGGAACAATCGCAAACGAAGGTGGAGGCAGCCCAACGATTTCCCGTCCGCCTGAGCGGCATGTTGTTGCTCAACGCTTTTCACAACGGACCACGGGCAGGCGGAGCAGATACGCCCACCACGGCGGCGCGGGTGGCCGGACGGCAAACGGGCGGGATGACGCTGCGCCAATCGATAGTCGGCATGGAATACACGGGTTCGACCACATTCTTAGGGGCGCGAGCGCGCGGGTCGATCTTTGCGGACTTTTTCGAAGGCAATACCGAGAACAACAACTTCTATCCGGTGCGCTTCCGCACGGGTGGGTTTCATCTGGATTGGGCCTCGCGTACTCTTTCGTTCGTGCAAGAGAAGCCACTGTTTTCGCCGCGCGACCCGGATACATTTTCCTTCGCCGGTGTTTCGCCGCTGACTTCGTCCGGCAACCTCTGGCGATGGCAGCCTCAGATGCGGTTTGAACAGCGCACGGCGAGTGGCGGAGTGCAAATGCGGGCGCAGGTTGCCTTGGTGCAGACCAGTGAGGATTCCGGCTTCGATTTTGCCACCAACCGCCTCGCCAACGAACGGAGGCGCCCTGGTCTACAAGGGCGGTTTGAATTGGCAGCGGGCGTCGCCGGCGAACGGCGGATCGAAGTAGCGCCGGGATTCCACTTGAGCGAGTCGAACATTTCCGGCTCTCGTTACCGGTCCGACTTGGTGTCGTTTGACTGGCTTATCACCCCGTTTTCCAAGCTGAATTGGACCGGGCTCGCGTGGAGCGGTCAAAACATACATCACTTCGGCGCTTTCCGCCAGAGCTTCGGGCTAGTCAACGGCGTGCTGCGCCCCGTGCGCTCGCGCGGCGGCTGGACGCAAGTCAGCGTGCCGTTCACTTCCAAATTCAGCCTCAATCTATATGGCGGGCTGCATGACGACCGCAATCGGGACATCGCCGCGGCCGGCATCGCGGTGAACAGAACTCAAGCCACGAACGTCATGTACCGGCTGGCGCCCCACATCACGCTTTCGGTGGAAGCGATGAAGCAGCGCACAACTTTCCGCGACATTGGCAACCGGAGCAACAATCGATATGACCTTTCGATTGCGTATCAGTTTTAGTCTCGTGTTGTTGCCCGCCATGATGGGCGGGGCCACGCTGAGCGGGCGCGTGCAGGTGACCGGCGCTTCAGCAAGCCGATCAACCGAAGGCGTGGCCATTTGGCTCACGCCCGTACAAGGCAAAGCGCCAGCGCCGGCTCCGCAATTGGTGCGAGTCCTGCAAAAGGGCAAACGGTTCTCACCGCATGTTTCGGTGATTGGGGTTGGCTGGACGATCGACTGGCCAAATCTCGACCCGATCTTCCACAACGCATTTTCGAATTTTGCGGGCCAGCCTTTCGACACCGGCCTCTATCCGCCCGGGGGCACGCAGCGAACGCGTTTCCAACGCGAAGGCGTGGTGCGCGTGTTTTGCAATATACACTCCTCGATGAGCGCAGTAATCGTGGTGGCGCCGTCACCGTGGTTTGCCGCTTCCAAAGCCGATGGATCGTTTTCCATCGCCGGCGTGCCGCCGGGCGAATACCTCGTCAAGGTTTGGCACGAACGGGCCAGCGAGACGACGCTCCGCGGCGCCGAGCGCCGCATCACGGTGAGCGGCGACGCAACACTCGACGCCATTGCGGTTGCCGAAGCCGGTTTCGCCGCGCCGCCTCCGCACAAAAACAAATACGGTTTGGAATATCCGCCCGAGCCGCCTGCCAAGGCCGGCTATGAGCAAGCTCCCAAAAACGGCCGCGGGAAATGAGACGCCTATCGCTACTACAAAAAATCTGGCTCTCGACGTCGGTCGCCATGGCGTTGCTGTTTGGAGCCATCGGCTGGTTGCTGCAGCGGCACATGGTGGCCACGACGGCGATCACGTTGGAACAGGAAGTTCGCGCCAGTCTCCAGGGGTACGAATCGCTGTGGCGGCAGCGCCTGGAAGCGCTGGGTTCGGTCTCGGCGATCGTCAGCAGCATGCCCAACGTGCGGGCGGCGTTCCAAACGCGGCACGTGCCGACGATTCGCGATTCAGCCGGCGAGTTGTGGCTGAAGGTCTCCGATCAACTGAAGGAGACCGCGTTGTTTGTCGTCGCCGAACCGGACGGGCGCACGGTCGTTCCGCTGGATAGCTCGCTCCCGACCGAGCTCCCGAAGAATTGGCCGATGATCCCCGCGGTGCGGGACAAGTTCCCGAAGCAGGCCTCGGGATTCTCGGTAATGAATGGGCACCTCTTTCAACTGGTGTTGACGCCGGTTTATGTCGACGACAGCCAGGGCGCCCCGACACTGGCGAAGGTGCTGGTGGCTGGCTACCTGGTGAATCATCTCGTCGCACAGCGGCTGAAAGAATCGACCGGCGGCTCACAAGGCAGCGAGTTCCTGTTTTTGTCGGGTAGCCAGGTCTTCGCCTCCACCCTGAACGATCGCGCTACCAGCGTGCTTCGCAATGCGCTGAGCTTAAACTATGTGCCCGAGCGAATTTCGGACGGCGTCAGCGAGTACGCTTTTGTGCGGCGCGATTTGATCGACCTACAGGGCCAGGCGGTCGGACAACTCTGCATTCTACGGTCATTCGAGCAAGTGCAGAGCTCAGTACGTTCTCTTCAGACGCTGGTGGCGCTCGCCTGGTTCGCCGCCGTCCTGGTGGGACTGGGACTCAGCTATCAACTAGCCAGCCGGATCGTGCAACCGGTGAAGCTGCTCGACATGGCGGCAGCCGAAGTGGCGAAGCAGAACTACGCTTTCCGCGTGCCGGTGGGCTTTCCCCCGTTTGGAGACGATGAACTGGGGCGCCTGGGCGCGACGTTCAACTCGATGTGCGAGTCCATTCAATCGGCCCGCCAGGAACTGATCCGGCAGGAAAGGATTTCGACGATCGGGCGCATGGCTTCGTCGATCGTACACGACTTGCGCAACCCTCTGGCGGCGATCTATGGCGGCGCCGAAATGATGGTGGACACCGATCTGTCGCAGGCGCAGGTGAAACGCGTGGCGGCGAACATCTACAAGTCGAGCCGGCGGATTCAGGAGATGCTGCAGGACTTGCTGCAAACGACGCGCGGCACTCGCGGACAAAGGGAGCTTTGCAGCTTAGCCGAGGTGATTGAGGGCGGCCTGGAGCCGTTCCAGGCGATCGCGGCGCATCAAGCTGTCACGATCCGGCAGGAGGTGCCCGCCAATCTGGAGCTGCCGCTGGAACGCGCCCGCATGGAACGCGTCTTCATGAACCTGATTGGCAACGCGATGGAAGTGATGCCGAATGGCGGTGAGTTGACGATTCGCGCCTCAACCAAAGGCGACGAGGTCGAGATAGAAATCGCCGATAACGGACCGGGCATCCCACCGCAATTGCGGCCGCAACTTTTCCAGCCGTTCGCCACGTTCGGCAAGAAGAACGGCTCGGGTCTCGGGCTGGCGCTCTCGCGGCAGGCGGTGCTCGATCACGGTGGCGATATCTGGGCGGAAGACAAGGCTCCGCCGGGCGCGACGTTTCATATTAGGTTACGGAGGGCTGCGGTTGTCGAGCCTGCGGCGGTGGGGCTTGGCGTGGGGACTTCGGGGACGGAGTAACGATTTCGAGCCCGTCCGTTCGTCTGTCGAAATGTTAGACTACAGATCACACTAGTAATGTCCGACCACACAGCCAAGATTGCAAAGCTCGAAGCCGATGCTGCGAAATTGCGCGCTCAGTTCGATCTCGGCTTGGCTAAACGCCCTCTGGTAATCGAATTTAGCGGTCTTCCCAAAGCGGGCAAGACGAGAACGATTAGTGTCCTTGAACTATTTCTGAAACGTAATGGCTTTCGTGTCGAGGTATTTATCGAAAGGGCTTCCATCGCTCCGATTCGCACCAAGGGCCACTTGCACTTCAACACGTGGGTCTCGTGCGCCAGCCTACAGGGGATGCTCGAGGCATTGTCAAAACCGGAGCTCGATATTTTAATTCTTGACCGAGGCATATTCGACGCCCTAGTCTGGACAGACTGGCTGGCTCAGACGGGCAAGATCGTCGAGGAGGAGAGAGAAGCCTGCGATCGATTCTTCGCGATGAGCAGGTGGGTGGATCTGGTGGATTTAGTTTTTGTCATGACTTGCGACCCCACTTTGTCCATTGAGCGCGAATATTCGGACCAGTTGACAACCAAGCGCGGGAATATCATCTCCGACGACACTTTGCGTCAACTTAGTCGATCCATCAGTGCTACGACGGAGCAACACGCGTCGAGGTTTAAGGCATTCGAGCAAATTGATACCACTAACATGAAGTTACAGGAGACAGCAGTGAAGGTCGCAGAGAAGACTCTCGGAGCATTGACGAAGTTTTTGGATGAAGAGATCTGCGTTGTACCAGCCGGCCTGCTCGCGACCGATGTACCCGCTAAGGGGCTGGTAAAAGAGCGCAAAGTCATCGACCAATTCGTCCAACTCGTAAACCAACACAAACGCTTTGTCCGGCGGTCTGAGGCCGAGGCCGATCCGCGGCTTATCCAACCGATACCGTGCGCGATAATCCGATGGCAGGACCGGATTTTACTGCTACAAAGGACGAAAAAGGGACACGCGCTGCACAACAAGTTTTTACTTTGGGCAGGCGGTCACGTCAACCGCGGCGATGATTCGCAAGATATTCTGATGAAGGCCCTTGAGAGAGAACTCTCAGAAGAGGTCTTTATTAGGAGCGCGTACGAAGTAAGTCAGCAACCGATTGCGCTCCTCAGGACCGACGAGGACGCACGGGCATCCCGTCACATCGGGGTCCTGTACGAAATTACACTAGCGAACAGCGATATCGCTCTGGCGATGAACCAAAAAGAATTCAAAGAGACCAGGGGTACATCGATGAGCGGAAAACTTGTCGACCCAAGCGAGTTGACCGAAGTCTACGACAAGTTAAACGATTGGTCCAAGTCGATGGTGCAGTACTTCTGGCCGAGTCTACCAGTAGTACCCAAAGCCCCGCTTTTTTCAGACTAAGCAGTCTGGCTGAATATAAGCCGTCTTGGCTCTTAGCCCGCGCCTTGAAGCAGTGGGGAGCGATATCGGCAGGATCGGATAACGCTAGGAGACTCTCCTAATGCAAGAACTCAGTATCTTCTGGCTTCGTGTCGCGGTGGTGATGTATGGCCTCGGGCTGATTCACGCCCTGGTCACGATCCTGCGCCGCGAAGCGACAATGTTCCGGCCGGCGCTGGCTGCCTTCGTCGTAGGCGTGATTCTGCATGGCGTGTCGATTGTCGAGCGGTGGTTGGCGGTCGGGCAGTTGCCGGTCGAGAATTTTTTCGAATCGGTTTCGCTTTTTGCGTTCCTGATGGCGCTGGTCTACCTGTACGTGTATTGGCGGCACGAATTTGCGTCGCTCGCCGTGCTGGCTTTTCCGTTGGTGTTTATCATGGCCCTGCTCGGGGCGACGGAGATTCCGGTGGCGTCTTGGGCCAGCAATCGCGTGCGAGACGCATGGCTGCTGATCCATGTCGCGTTGGTCATGTTAGGTTACGCCGCACTGTTTCTCACCGCGGGCGCTTCGTTGTTCTATCTGGTTGAAGAGCGCAAGCTCAAACGTAAGTCGGTAGGCGGCTTCAAGCGCTTGCCGCCACTCGGCACGCTCGACAACCTGATCAACCGCAGCATGGGGATCGGCTTTGCGCTGCTCACCCTGGCGACGATCGCCGGCGCAACGTGGGCCTACATCGAATCGGGTACGCGCTGGATTGGCGACGGCAAGATCGCGATTTCGTTTCTCACTTGGGGGCTGTGTCTGGTCATGGTCTTCCTGCGAACGTCGGCAGGCTGGCGCGGGCGCAAGGCCGCCATCATGTCGCTGGCGGTGCTGGGCAGTTCGGCTTTGACGTGGATCGCGCATGTGGGCTTGCGGCCGGCGTTGATGAGATAAGAATGAAGCTGTCTCTCACCGGCCTCAATCACAACTCGGCGCCCGTTGAAGTGCGGGAGAAACTCGCGTTCCAGCCGGATTTGTTGGCCACGGCGGTCGCCGAGTTGCGACACACGCCTGGCGTGCAGGAAAGCGTGATTCTCTCCACCTGCAACCGCGTGGAAATTGCCGTGACCGCCGACGACGAACTTGACGCCTCTGCGGCCATTTCGGACTTCCTCGCACGCATCCGCCACGTGGATCCGCAGTGGCTTCGACAGTACCTGTATCATCACCAGGGGAATGATGCGATCCGCCATCTCTTCCGGGTCGCCGCGAGCCTGGATTCGATGGTGCTCGGCGAGCCGCAAATTCTCGGCCAGTTGAAAGAAGCGTACGAGGTAGCCAAGAGCCAGGGCGCGATGAGCGGCTTTCTCGACACCGTAATGACGCGCGCCTTCGGGGCCGCTAAGCGCGTGCGGACCGAGACTGAGATCGGGCAAAACGCGGTCTCCATTAGTTACGCCGCCGTGGAATTGGCACGGCAGATCTTTGGGTCCTTGCGCGGCAAAAAGGTGATTCTGATCGGCGCCGGGAAGATGAGTGAATTAGCCGCGCGGCATCTTGAGCGGAACGGAGTTTCAGAGATCGCGGTGACGAACCGCTCGCCCGAACGTGCCAAAGCGATGGCCGAACTTTTCCGGGGCCGCATTGTCGACTATAAGGATTTCACTTCCGCCCTGCCTGAGATGGATGTAGTGATCGCCTCGACCGGCGCGCCCCATTTCATCCTGACACGGGAAGACATGAAGCGTGTAATCGGCGCGCGCCGGAACCGTCCGATGTTTTTGATCGACATCGCGGTGCCGCGCAATATCGAGCCCTCGGTGAATGAACTCGACAACGTATTCCTTTACGACATCGACGACTTGCGGACGGCCGTCGAGGGGAATCGCAAGGGCCGAGAGAGCGAAGCGCAAGCGGCGGAACTGATCGTCGCCGACGAGGTCGAGCGCACGCTCACCAAACTGAAGGCCCGCGAAATGGGGCCGGTGATCGTCGGACTGCAACAGCAACTGGACACACTTTGCCGCGGCGAATTCGAGCGGGTTCGTTCCAAACTGGGCGAGTTGACTCCGCAGCAACAGGAAGCGATCGATGCGTTGATGCGCGGCATCGTGAATAAGGTGGCCCATGCACCGATCGCGGAACTACGCCGGCAGGCGAGCGAGCCCGGCGGGCATCAGGCGATCGAGGTGATCCGGCGGGTGTTTCGAATCGATGGATAACGTGACGAAAAAGCTGATAATCGGATCGCGCGGGTCGCAACTGGCGCTATGGCAGTCGCACTGGGTGGCAGCTGAGTTGAAGGCGCTTGGTGTCGAAACTTCGCTGGAAATCATCAAGACCACGGGCGACAAAATCACCGATGTGCCGCTGGCGAAGGTGGGGACCAAGGGCCTGTTCACAAAGGAACTGGAAGAAGCCCTGATCGAACGGCGGATCGATTTGGCGGTGCATAGTCTGAAGGACATGCCGACCGATCTCCCGGCCGGGCTGACCCTGGCCGCGGTGCCGCTGCGTGAAGATCCGCGTGACGCCATTGTGGGAGTAAAGCTGGCCGAACTGCGCGCCGGCGCTCGCGTTGGCACAAGTTCACTGCGGCGCGCCGCCCAGTTGCGCGCAGTGCGGCCCGATCTACAAGTGGAGTCTGTGCGAGGCAACCTCGACACACGGCTGCGCAAGTTGGACGAAGGGCAGTACGACGCCATCGTGCTGGCAGCCGCCGGGTTGCGACGGCTGGGATGGGCCTCCCGGATTGCCGAATTGCTGGATCCGGAGGTGATGTGTCCCGCCGTAGGGCAAGGCGCGTTGGCGATCGAGACTCGCAATGCGGGCGATGCGGCATCGGCCATTTGCGCGCGGCTCACTCACACGCCGACGTTGCAATGCGTGGAGGCCGAACGGGCTCTGCTGCGTGCGTTGGGCGGAGGCTGCCAGGTGCCGATCGGCGCCCATGCGACGATTGATGCCAATGGCCGCATGAACCTGACAGCCGTAGTCGCTTCCCCCGACGGCGTCCAAGTGATTTCGCACCGCCTCCTCGGCACGCCTGACGACGCAGAGCGACTGGGAGCCGAAATGGCCGCGCATCTGCTAGCCAATGGCGCGGGGCTTATTTTGGAAGCGGTCTACGGTGGGGCATGACCGGGCGCGTCTACCTGGTCGGCGCCGGGCCCGGCGATCCTGAACTTCTCACGCTAAAGGGACGCCGCGTATTGGCGGCGGCCAATGTCGTTCTGTTCGACTATCTCGCCAATGAAGACTTGCTAAGACATGCGCCTGCCGCAGCCGAACGAATCTACGTCGGCAAAAAGAAGGCGGACCATGCGCTGGCACAGGACGAAATCGCTCAGTTGATGATCGAAGGCGCCCGCGCCGGGAAAACGGTGGTGCGGCTGAAGGGCGGCG
The DNA here is from genome assembly GCA_043755595.1 of Acidobacteriota bacterium. Lineage (GTDB taxonomy): Bacteria > Acidobacteriota > Terriglobia > Bryobacterales > Bryobacteraceae > VFZP01. Next base: position 35,361 of record JAYUSQ010000029.1, read on the forward strand.
ACCCGTTCCTTTTCGGCCGTGGCGGCGAGGAAGTGGAGGCGCTGGCCGCGGCGGGGATCCCGTTTGAGGTCGTACCTGGTGTCACGGTTGCGTGCGGGGTGGCGGCTTATACGGGCGTGCCGTTGACACATCGCGAGCACTCGTCGGCGGTGACCTTCGTGACCGGCCACGAACCGGCACAGATCGATTGGACTAGCTTCTCGGGCGCCGACACGCTGGTCATCTTCATGGGCCTGACAACTATCGGCGAGATCGCCGCTCGCCTCATCGCGGCAGGGCGCGATCCGCAAACACCGGCCATGGCGGTGCGCTGGGCAACGCGGCCGCATCAGCAAACAATCAGCGCTCCGTTGTCGGAGTTGGCCGGGCGCATCGCGAAGGCTGGGATGAAGCCGCCAGCGACCATCGTGATTGGCGAAGTAACCGGCATGCGCGAGCGGCTCGATTGGTTCGAACGTCTCCCGCTCTTCGGCCGGTGCATCGTCGTAACACGGGCGGCCGATCAAGCCAACGCGCTGAGCCATCTCCTCAACGAGGCAGGCGCCGAAGCGGTTGAATTGCCTCTCATCGCCCTTGAACCTTCGCCCGACACAGGGCCTCTGGACGAAGCGATTCTACGTCTCAGTTCCTACGACTGGCTTGTCTTCACCAGCGCCAATGGCGTACGTTATTTTGTCGAGCGCATGGACCGGCTTGGCGTAGATGTTCGCCGCTGGCCGCCTCGGGTGGCTGCGATTGGCCCTGCCACGGCCGAGGCCATCGAGCGGCTCCACATCAAAGTCGACATAGTGCCAGAGGCCTTCGTCGCAGAGGGCCTGGCGTCGGGTTTTGAGCGGTTCGAATTGCATGGCCGAAGGATACTCTTGGCTCGTGCGGCTGAAGGCCGTGACGTCGTACCCGAAGCGCTCCGCCAGCGTGGCGCGCAAGTGGATGTCGTCGAGGCTTATCGCAACACCATCCCGGCGGAGGCGCCCGCTCGCGCCCGAGAATTATTTGGGACGCGCAAACCCGACTGGGTCACGTTCACGAGTTCTTCGACCGTGAAGAACCTGCTGAGCATGGTGGACCGCTCGGCCTTGGCGGGGGTCAGGTTTGCCTCGATCGGCCCGGCTACTTCCGCCACCTTACGTCAACATGGACTCACGGTCGACGCCGAAGCGACGCCACATACAATCGAAGGCCTCGTGCAGGCGATCATTCTGCGAACATAGATTCATGTCGATGTTGGCCGCCGCCGCGATCCTCTTCTTTTTCCAAGCCGCCAGTGGGTGGCAGGAGTTCAACCGCTTGGGCGAGGAGGCCTTTCGCGCCGGGAAGATGCAGGAATCGATTAAACAGTTCGACAAAGCGATCGCCCTGGAACCGCGCCTGGCGCCGCAACACTGGCAGCGCGGCATTTCACTATACTACGCGGATCGCTTCGACGATTGCCGCCGCCAGTTTGAGCTGCACAAGACCGTGAATCCGGAAGACGTGGAGAATTCCGTCTTTCACTACCTTTGCGTCGCACGGCTCAAGAGCGCAGCCGAGGCCCGGAAATCTCTGATCGAGATCCATTCCGATACGCGCATCCCGATGATGGAGGTCTATGCCATGTACCGGGGCGAATCGACTCCCGCCAAAGTGCTGGCCGTGGCCGGGCGCGATCGCGATGCTCTCTTTTATGCCCACCTTTATATTGGGCTTTTCCACGAAGCCAATGGCCGCCCAACCGATGCCATGACCCACATGCGTCTGGCTGCAGGCGAGTATGCGGCCAGTCACTACATGGGCGACGTGGCGCGCATTCATTTGCGGCTCCGCAAGTAAGGTAAATCACCCGGCCCGCCGAGGGCTTCCCCCACGTCCCTGAGCGGCTGGCGGCCAGTAGAGTAAAAGTGCGGACATGCGTCGCAACAAGAGCCAACAACGGGGCATCGTGGTGGTGGCCATCTGCCTGTGTCTGATGATGATGGTGGCCGGACTCGGTTTGGGCGTGGATTTGAACCGGCTCATGGCCGCTCAAACGGCGCTGCGCGGCGATGCCGAGGCGGTAGCGTTGGCGGCGGTTTTGGAACTCGACGGTACTCCCGACGGGCTGGAGCGCGCACGGGTTCGGGCGGCGGAGACATGGCGGCGGCATACCGTAGGCGAAACCAGGTCGACGTTCACGATGGAGTTTGGCTCCTCACCAGCCGGCCCGTGGTTTGCCGACCCTTTGACGAGCGACAAATTGAGCGCAGCGCGGATTACGGCGCACTCGACCTTTTCCTTGTCGCTGTTGCGCAGCGTCGTTAGCGAGAAAACGTTACCCGTCGACGCAGTGACCAGAGCCGCGCAGACCCCGGTTGAACGCGTTGAGTCCGGATTGCTTCCGTTCGCCATTGGACCCGAAGGTCAACTGCTGGACGGCATGACGACAGCGGCGCAACCCCAGGCAACACGCCTCACGATTTTGAACGGCCTGCCCTTCCCCGTGAAAACCGGCGACGTACTTGCCGCGTACCCGAGCGAACCGATCGTCGAACGGGAGACCTTACAAGAACTGATCCGGTCCGACAAGGATCCAGTATCAGCCACCTACGCGGAGTATTCCCGCAACGGTCTGGGCAATGGGCGGCGGCTGGTCTTATTGCCCGTTGTCGATGACACGCGGCGGGTCACCGAATTCGCCGCGTACCTGCTGATCCCAGGCAAGACGAAGGCGGCGGAACGAGTGGGCGGCTATCTGGCCGGTAGCAGCAGGCGCGCCCAGGCGAGCGTTGGCGCATGGCGGACAGAGGTGATTCGATGATGACCAAGCCGCGGCGAGGCAGCGCGCTGATTGAGTTTGCCGTCGGCCTGGCGATCCTGACACCCGTATTCATCGGCGGCTTACAATTCTTCGAGGCCTACGTCACTACTAAACGTCTCCAAGGTGCGGTCTCGCAAGGAGCCGTAGCCGCTGCCGCTTTGCCGTACGATTCGGCGAATGAAACGCCCACGCACGAGTTCAAGCGCTTTGCCGAAGACGCAGTGCTCGGATCGGCGATTCCCGGACTGCGCCGTGAGCATATTCGCGTTTCGATGCGCTTCGACGGCGGGCGGCCCAGTGAAGTTGAGGTGAGGGTATCGGGGTTTCAAGTGCGGGTACCGGGCGGTGCGATTACCCTCGACGGCAAACCCCAGGCGTTCTCCCCCTATCGGGGGCATTGGTCGGCTAGCGCCCGATAGCGGCCGGGGCCGGGAAAAAAACGAAGCGGCCACCCTCTGGGGAGAGAGTGGCCGCCCTCTTACTTGCGTACTGACTTGAGCTAGCTCTTGGCTTCTTGCGCCAAGTGCAGGCCCTTGTGGATCGCGTAGAGCGCCAGTTCCAGGCGATCGGAAACACCGAGTTTATCGAAGATGTTATGCAAGTGGTTCTTCACCGTCTGCTCACTAATGAACATCTTTTCGGCCATCTCTTTGTTCTTGTAGCCTTGAGCGACCAAGGCGACAATCTCACGTTCGCGCGTCGACAGCGGTGAACGTTCGCGGCCACCCTTGCCATTGCCACCCGACATTTGATCCTGCGGCGAAGCAAATTGGCGCATGACGGCCGCAGTAGTGTGCGAGTCAAGCCAGATTTCGCCGTTGTTGACCTTACGGATGCTCTTGACGATCAGGTCCGGCTGGGTCTGTTTGACCACGATACCGGAGCAGCCCAGCTTCATAGCCTGGACCCACTCGTTCTTGTCTTCCGACGCCGTCAAGATGATAATGCGGGTCTTGCGCGGGCTATGCTGAAGCGTTTGCAGGGTGGTAATTCCATCCATCCCCGGCATCTTCAAATCAAGGAGCAGCACGTCCGGATGTGTCTCCTCAATGACGTCCAACGCCTGGCGGCCATTTTCAGCTTCGCCAACGACGATGATATCGTCCTCGAGTTCCAATAGTTTGCGGAGCCCGTCGCGAACAATCGGATGATCGTCGACCAAGACAACGCGGATTTTTTTCGGCTCACTGGCTGGACTCTCGGTAGGAGCTTCCAGCGGAAGCAACGCCTCGGTCTCGGTTCCTGTCGTGATTCCCTCTATCATGTGTCGTACTCCTGGTGCCCAATGGTACCAATCTGAGTTCGATTCTAATTGGTTCTAGTACTCTCAGCCAATCAGTAAAACCCAGACAAAACCGCTATGATTACAACCTTAGTACTGAACCCAGCCGAACCCTACGGCTTGCGTCGCTCCGACCTTACCCGGTGGGGAGTCAGGCCCGTATCTCATTGAAAAGGCCCATTTCCGGTTGCCCCGAATCTCTTGCTTGGACCGCCCTCAAAATAGTACCAGATTCGCTACCGAGGGGTAATGGCGGCTCGAAACGTTTCGATTCACACGGTCCCATCCGTTGGATGAGTACCAGTATTGAACGATGTCCATACCGATCCCAGCGGGGAGGTAGCATGGAGATGGTGCAATCCATCTACTACGTCATCAGCTGGCTTTGCCATCGCTCGTGCCCCCATTGCTACGAAGATCGGTTTCGGCCGTACTACGGAGCGGAGCGCGAGCGAGTGGCCGCCGAGAGCCGAACAAACTTCGGGCCGATCATCGCCAATTTCCCGGAGCGGATGCAATATTCGGACCGCTCGGCGGGAGGCGAATCGAAGACCGGAACGATTATTCTGTCCGGGGGCGAGGTGCTGCTTGAGCCGATCCGGGAACCGGTGCTGTATCCCGCCTTGGAAATGCTCTGGACCCGCTATGAGGGACAAGTGAATTTGGTGGTCCAGACCACGGGCGACCTGATCACTAAAACGATCGTACAGGAGTTGCTGGCGCGCCATGTCGCGGTCATCTCAGTGAGCGGAGTCGACCACTATCATGCCGGACTCGAAGAGGAGCCATCCCGAGCCGCCTTACGCGACAAACTGGCGGGCATCCTAGAAGCGGCGGGCATGCGCTATGGGTCAACGAGTGACGAGGAAGCTGGCACGGTCCCGCGATATCACTTCTTTGGCGCGACTCCAGATGCCTGGATCGGCAAACTATGGCCAAGGGGACGGGCCTGGACAAACGGGTTGTCAACCGCCGATCTGACCGAGAACTTCTGCAACCGCTGGTCAGGCGGATTGGGATTTCTGGACTATGGGCAGGAGGGGTCCGAGGTCTCGGTCGATCCGGACGGCAATGTCTATCCTTGCTGTCTGAAGACCAAGTTGGCCGTTGGGAATTTACTGGCCGAACCGCTGGAGCGCATTCTGCGCCGCCGCTCAACCGACCCTGTCTATCGCGCCATCTCAGCCGGGCAACCGCAACGCATGGGCCTCGAACACGGTTGGAGCGAAGAGAAGTTTATCGCAATGTCCCGGACAACAACGCCCGGCGGACAGCCTTATGCGAACTTATGTGTTGGATGCGACCGTTTCCACCAGGACGTCCTGGGTGCGCCGGTCCAACTAATTAGCATTGGAGACTAACACAAGTTGCGTGTACCATCGGAGTAATAAAGCCTATGGTTTTACATACTGCCTTTTCTCGTTGCCGGCATCCTTGGCTTCCTGCCCGCAGCCTCCGCACAGACCCGCGAATGCGCGACGGCGACACTGGCGGCTGGCGATACAATTAGCGGCGCTATCGAAGCAGGCGATTGCCGGCTGAGCGAGCTTGTATCGGGTAGTGTCAGTTCGGCGCTTTCGAAGCGCTACCGGCTTGAGGTTGCCGCGAAAGCTGTCTTTAGCTTCTCCGTAGCGGCGACGGGCTATGCTCCGATTCTCGCCATTTTTAACGCGCAGCCTCGACAGCTAGCTATCGCCTCAGCCGTTTCTGGCGGCACGGCCAGGATCACCATCAATCTTCCGGTCCGGCGTCTACCCCGTCATCTCGTCGGGCACAACACCGGGAATGTTTGAATTGAAGGCCGCGAAAGAGGCGCCACGTCCCTGCCCCGTCGGCGAGTTGCCGGAATCGGGATCGTTGCAGGGCGAATTCAGCGCATCGAGCTGCCGGTTTGTGGATGTGAATGAGCTATCGACGAACACAAGCAATGTCGCGTTCTACCAGTACCGCATGCCGCGTAAAGCTGTCTTGACCTTCGATGCCGAGACGGCGATCGCTCACGCTGGGGCGGCACCACGGACTCGCGCATACTGATACACCTGCCTCAGGAGACGCTATTTCAGTAGCGCATCGATAGCCACTTGGCCGATCGCTTCGTCTACTTCCGAAGGGGCGCCGCTCACGCCAATTCCGCCAATGGTCTGATTGCCAATGTTGATCGGCAGTCCACCCTGATTCGGGAAGGAATCGGGAAAACTCAAGAGGGCCACGTCGCCCCCTTTGACGCGGTCGGCTGCCACCTTCGAAGGTTGACGGTAAATCGCGGCGTGGCGGGCTTTCTTCTGCGCAAACTGGATCGTGTTCAGCCCGGTCCCGTCGGCCTTTTGGAAGAACAAAACGTTGCCGCTTTCATCGACGATGCAGATGGATACCTCGACGCCGCGCCTGGCTGCCTCCGCTTCCGCCGCCGCAACCATCGTCTTGAGGGCTGCCAGATTCAACGTCTTCTTCACTGGCAATTCTGCGGCTATGGAAGAGGGGTTAAGCGACATGAGAATCAATATTATCACTCGCGGCCGGCGGCAACGGCAGGCCTATCGCTCGTTATCCATGAAGTAGTAGCAGATCATGTGACAAACGATCATGTGCGCGTCCTCAATGCGGCCCATATGCGGCACGGCGACCTGCAGATTTAAATGCGCCAACTCTCCGAGCCGTCCGCCATCGCGTCCCGTGAGAGCCAGCGTCTTGCATTCGATCGAATTGGCGTACTCGACGGCCTTGATGACGTTCGGCGAGTTGCCCGAACCGCTGATGGCCATCACTATGTCGCCCGGCTTGGCGAAGTTGCGCAACTGCTCGGCAAACACGATGTCGTAGCCGACGTCGTTTGAATAGGCCGTTATGGTCGGCAGCGAATCGGTGAGCGCCATAATGCGGAACTTTTGCTCGCGTTTGTAGCTGGCGCCTTTGACCATGTCACAAACGAAATGCGAGGCCGTCGAAGCACTGCCGCCATTGCCGCAGGTGAAGATGGCGCGGCCGGAATCGCGCGCGTCGCGAAACCAGGAAATCGCCCGATCGACTTTATCGAGATCGATCTTGTCGATCGCTTCGAGGAGACTGTTTTTGTAGAGTTCGGGAAAAGTCATCGAATGGGATTCTCACTTTTTAGATCGCCTTCGTCAGTTCGAGCGCGCCAAACAACACGCTGTCGTCGCCGAGCGCAGCCGGTTGGACGTCCACGCGGGCGCGCGACCAGGACGTCATTTGCCGCGCCAGTTCAGCGCGCAGCGGCACGAATAATTTGTCGCCGGCTTTGGCAATTCCACCGCCGATCACGATGCGGGCCGGGTTCAGGATCATGATGGCGGTTTTCAAACCGCGCGCCAACTTCACGACATAGCCGGCGACGAAATTGGGATCGTCCATCAACTCCTTGGCTGGACGTCCGTGGTCCCTCTCCAGCCAAAGGCCACAGCACAGACGCTCAAAGCAGCCGTGATAACCGCACAAACACGGCGGCCCATCGGGTTCAATCTGAATATGACCCAACTCGCCGGCATAGGAATCGGCACCACGGTACAGCTTGCCATCGATGACGATCCCGCCGCCGATACCGGTGGAAAGAGTCATATAGAAGAGAGGGTCGCAACCGGCGCCGGCTCCATGCCGGCCTTCCCCGAGAGCGCCCACGTTGGCGTCGTTATCCATGACGGCCGGCACGCCGAACATACGATGAACATGTTTGGTCAACAGGAACTCGCTCCACCCGCCGACATGCGTCGATAAAGCTACCTGCTGCCGGTCAAACAACACCGGCCCGCCGAAGCCAATCCCACACCGGGCCAAGGTGAATTCGCGCTGCCAGGCCTGCCCCGTTTCCTGGATTTGGTGCAGCATCCAGTCGCGGCCACCGGCGCGGTCCGTCGCTCCCGAGTGACGGCGCACCATCCGGTCTCCATCGAAGATGCACATGGAAAACTTGGTTCCACCGATGTCGATTGCCAGCGTAATCATCGGCCTCAGCTTTGTTTGGAAAACGCCAGCAACACGATTCCCAAAATAATCAGCGCCAGCCCGGCGAACTTATTCTTGGTGATCGGTTCATGAAAGAAGAGTTTCGACCATAGGAGTGTCCAAATGTAGCCAAACGAAACCATGGGGTAGAGGATCGTCAACTCGCCGTTTTTCAGACCCTTCAGATAGAGAAGAGACGAGAGCACGAAGAGACTGACGCCCGCCGCCAATCGCCAATTGGTCCAAATCGACGACACGTGCCGATGCAACCGGTCGGCGCCGCCCTTCAGGAAGACGGCGGCGAACGAGCCGATGAAGGCAGCTCCGAACACCATCAATATAGAAGAAAACGGAGTCTTCACTTGCGCGACGGGCTCGACATTCCGAGAACGGCCACACCGCAGACGATGCTGGTCAGTCCAACAAACTTGAGCAAGTTCACCGATTCGGAATAGATCATGACCGAGAGGATGGTTACCCATACGTAGGTCATCGCGATGATCGGGTAGAGAATCGACAACTCACCGTACTTCAACGCCGCCACCATGAGGATTGCGCTGAGACCGTAAAGGGCATATCCGGTGAACATTTGGGGATTGGAGAAAATGGTTACGACGATGTCGGCCAAGCCTTCTCCCCGCTGCTGCTGGGTGCCGCCCTTGAGAAATATCTGAGCGCCCGCGCCTAGCAGGGTTTGGACAAACACAATCGCTACCGCAAGACGGCGCGCAGCCCGGGGATCGCTTTTAGCCTGATCGAAAATCGACAATCCTCATCATGATATCCAATTAACGGCCGTGTCCTCCGCCGCCGGGAGTTTCGATCGTGACACGGTCACCCGGATTCACTTGAAAACGCACTTTACCCGCGAGCGGCCGCCGATTAAGCTGGTTGCGTCCGGGCCCGCCTTCGCCGCCGCCAGCCAGCCCATACGGACCGCGCACGCGCCGGTCAGACAGGATCGTCACTTCGGCCGGCTCCAGGAACTCCAGTTCCTTCTCGATGCCCTCGCCCCCGCGGCGCTGACCCGCTCCACCTGAATTGGAGCGAATCCGATAGGTGCGCACGCGCAATGGATACTGATGCTCAAACGCCTCGATCGGAGTGTTCAAGGAGTTGGTCATGTGAGTGTGGCGCGCGCTCAAGCCGCCGAATCGAGGTCCGGCGCCCATGCCTCCAGCGATGGTTTCATAGTAGGCGAACGGGCGGCTTCTCAACGAATCCCACCCGCCAAACGAAATGTTGTTCATGGTGCCGGAACTCGCCGCCGGGATGAGATGGGGGGCCGCCTCGGCTAACGCGCCCAACAGCGTGTCGGTGATGCGCTGAGACGTTTCGACATTACCGGCCGCCATGGCCGCCGGTGGTTGCGCATTGGTCAGGCCGCCGGCGGGGTTGACGATCTCGATGGGACGCAGCAGGCCGGAGGTAAACGGCACGTCGCCAGTCAACAGGCACCGGAAGACGTACATGGTAGCTGACACGGTCACGGCATGATTGGCGTTCACCGGGCCGCGCGATTGCGGGGAGGTGCCCGTGAAGTCAACACGCGCCCGGCCATCTTTTGCCAGCGAGATCGCCACGGTGATCGCCAACGGTGGGCCACCAAGACCGTCGTCGTCCAGATAATCGGTGAACCGATATCGGCCGGCTGGCAGTTCGGCGAGGCGCGCTCGCATCAGGCGTTCGGAATAGTCGCAGAGCGCGCGGCAGTTTTTCTCGACCCGCGCGGCTCCATGGCGGCTCACCAAATCATGCAGGCGCGCCGCTCCGCGCTCCATCGACATCAACTGCGCCATCAGATCGCCTTCCCGTTCAACCGGCGTGCGAACGTTGGCTAGCAGCAGGTCAAGCAAACGCCTGTCGATGTTGCCCCCACGCACCAGCAGGATGGGGGGAATACGAATCCCTTCCTGATAGATCTCCTGCGCCAGGGGCATCGAACCGGGGCTCATGCCGCCGACGTCGGAATGGTGAGCGCGATTGGCTACAAAAAATCGAGGTCGGGCTTCCCCGCCGAGAAAGACGCCGCTCACCGCCGTGATGTCCGGCAAATGCGTGCCGCCACGGAAGGGATCATTGACGATGGCGACATCGCCGGGACCGAGTTCAAACTCTTCGCGAACGGCGCGCACCGACTCAGGCATCGCGCCCAGATGCACGGGCATATGATCGCCCATCGCCACGGTCTCGCCATGCCGGTCATATACGGCGCACGAATAATCCCGCCGCTCTTTGATGTTGACCGAAAACGATGTCTTCTTTAAGACGATGCCCATTTCGTCGCAGATGGACGCCAGCAAATGGCGAAACAGCTCCAGTTCGATTGCGCCGGTCGCCGCCATCGCTATCGCCGCTTCTTGAGAGTGGGCGCTTTGGAAGGCCCTTTACGTTGAACGGTAAGCGGCCCGTTGTCGACGGGGGCCGTGTTCACTTCCGGAATCTGCTCGGCGACGGGAGGCGCGTCCAGCGGATTCACCGTCGGCTTGCATTCACCCACTTGGATCTGAAACGCCGCCACTCGCTGCCAGCGCTCGCCGACCTTGCGTTCGACACTGTGCGCCTTCAACTTCGCGTCGGCTTGCAAACGCCACTCAGCGGCCGGAGCCGGAGGCGGCTTAAGGGGAACAAGGGCGCGAGGACTCACTTCCCGCACCATCCAGGTGTCGCCGCCGGTCATGGTTTCGTGCCGCTCGTAGCGGCCGCCTCCATCCGCTCCCTGACCGCGGTCGATCAGTAGCGCACCCGCGGTCTTGGATTGAAACGAAAATTGTTCAACCGTCCCGATCTTACTTTCGTTGAACACTTGCCGCTTCCGCCACGTCGTGCCAGCATCGGTCGTGAGTAGGAAAAAAGGATCGCGCGGCAAAGCGGCCAAGAGCGCCCCGCTTACCCAACCCGTGTCCTTGTCGAAAAACTGAATGCGGTCCAGCCCGCCGCCCGGGAGGCGTTCAAAAGGCTCAACGAAAGTCTTGCCATTGTCCTCCGACATCAGCAGTATCGAGTGCATCGTGGCTGAGCCGTTGTGTAGATTCCCGGTCAGATAAATGCGAGAGTCAAAACCGTAAACGGCCGAGAGATCGAGATAAACCGCACACGGCTCTTCGATCGTACAGGTCATTCCGATCGCAGTAATGTCATCGTCGGTACAGGCGATGGGCACACGGATCGGTTTACCTGAATTTTCCAGCACCACCGGCTTCGGCGCTTCTGGTTGTTTGGGTTCGATCCGCTCGAAAACCTCCGCTGAGGCTGAGGGTATTCGGAATACGCCGGGATCGTTCGCCGGAACGGGAGGCTTGCCTGGCGGTGACGGAGTCTGCGCCAGTGCTACGGCAATCGAAACCAGAATCAGCCACGTCCGGGGCATGTCGACACTCAAATTGTAGCGTGGTGCTACGATGCCGGTGTGGACCCTCTCTATGTGCGCGTGCATGCGCGAGACAACGTTGCGATCATCGTCAATCCGGAAGGCGTTGAGCCCGGCGATCGTTTTGCGGACGGCTTGGAGTTGCGGGATAAGGTTCCGCAGTCGCACAAAATCACGCTGTCGAATTTAGCGGCTCGGCAACCGGTAATTCGGTATGGCGAGGTGATCGGGCTCTTGAACCGCGATCTCAAGGCGGGATCCTGGGTTCGGGAGGAAATGATCGATTTACCAGGCGCCCCGATGCTCGACGAACTGCCGCTCGCGACTCGCGTGCCTGCCGCACAGCCCAGCCTGGACGGCTATAGCTTTAAAGGTTTTCGTAACCGGGAGGGTTCGGCGGGCACCAAGAACATTCTCGGCATCGCCACCACGGTGCAGTGCGTTGCGCCCACCGTCGATTTCGCCGTTAGGCGCATCAAACAGGAATTGCTGCCGAAATTTCCGAATGTAGATGACGTGGTGGCGGTGACGCATTCCTACGGCTGCGGCGTCGCCATCGATGCGCCCGGTGCCGCGATTCCGATCCGGACGCTGGGGTTCATTAGCCGTCATGCCAACTTTGGCGGGGCTCCGCTGGTGGTCAGTTTGGGCTGCGAGAAACTCCAGCCCGAGCGGCTATTGCCAGGTGGCCTATTGCGGAGTTATGGCGCAGCTCAGTTACCAGTGCTCGAAGCGGACCCTTACGTAGTCAGGCTGCAGGACCGCGATCTGCATGGGTTTGGGGAAATCGTCGGAGCCATCATGCGCTATGCCGAGCAACGGTTGACGGAGTTGGATAAACGGCGGCGCGAGACGGTTCCCGCGTCGGAACTCATCGTGGGACTACAGTGCGGCGGAAGCGATGCGTTTTCGGGCGTCACCTGCAATCCCGCCGTGGGCTACGCAGCCGACCTGCTCGTCCGAGCCGGCGCCACCGTGATGTTTTCCGAGGTCACCGAGGTGCGCGATGCAGTTCATCTGTTGACGCCGCGCTGCGCCACCGAAGCCGTCGGACGCGATCTGATTCGCGAGATGCGCTGGTATGACGAATATCTCGGGCGCGGCCAAGCGGATCGTAGCGCGAACCCGACCCCGGGCAACAAACGCGGCGGATTGGCGAATGTGGTGGAGAAAGCCTTGGGCTCGGTCGCCAAAGCAGGCACTTCCGCACTGGCAAGTGTCGCCTCACAAGGCCAGCGTGCGGCGACGAAAGGGTTGGTGTTTGCAGCTACTCCAGCGAGCGACTTCATCTGCGGCACCCAACAGTTGGCCTCGATGAACATGCATGTATTCACTACTGGTGAAGGCTCACCTTACGGGCTGGCGCTGGTGCCAGTCGTCAAAGTTTCATCTCGCACCGCGCTGGCCGAACGCTGGCATGACCTGATCGACATTGACGCCGGACGTATCGCGACCGGGCACGCGACGCTGGAAGACGTGGGATGGGAGATCTTTCGCTTCCTGCTTGACGTCGCCAGCGGGCGCAAGAAAACCTGGGCGGACCACTGGGGGCTACACAACGCGCTGGCGCCCTTCAACCCCGGCCCGGTCACCTAAGGCCGGCGGGCGCTACTGTTTCTCACCTTCGTTAACGGTGAGCCGCAGGAGCATGTTCCACGGGATCATATGCACGCCGTTCTCTTCACCGCTCACTTCAATGAACAAAGCGGCCTCGTCGGAAACATCGAATCCGGCCCGCTCCATGGGCGAGTAGGACATCTTCCATTGCCGGGTTTCGACGATCACCATGGTCCTGCCAGACTGGACGTATACGCTTTGGCGTCCGTCGAATTTTTTCAGATAGCGCTGGAACAGTTTTTCGCACGAAGCTCGCATGATCGGCTTATATAGGACCAACCAGCCAACGCCTTTGGTTCAGAGCTACCATAAATGGAAGCGCATGGCATTTGAGTCAGACAAGACAATGTTCGAGATTTATCGCGACCTACGGTTCGGGTCGCATTTCAGGGTGGTTTACTTCACCGAGTTGCAGGACCATAACAAGGAGTCCGAGATCAATCGCGCCATGGCGGGTGAACATTACTTGGATGGTTTCATCCGCGATTTCAAGAAAGAAGACGCCAAGGCTGTGATCGACGGCCTGCTGGTGCGGATGAACGGGGGGGAAACCATTCCGCCCGACCAGTTCCTTTCGTCATTGGGCGAGCATTTGGCCTGACGTGTACAACTGACGTCCAAATCTGGCCGCCCGATCGCCCCTGCCTGCGGGCAGGTGTCGGAGGTCTAACCGGGACCTTCGGTTGATTGTGACGGGGCGTTAGTTCCCCTATACTCACCCCAGCGGCAGAAACCAGGAAATCCTGGGAGTGTCTGCGGCAGCCCGGCTCGGAGGATCATTGTTGCCTTTGTCCATCAGTTCACCGACGGTGGTCTACGTTTCGGATCCCGAATCAGCTCCGCGACTTTCGTACTTAAGCGAAAATGTCGAGCAGCTACTCGGGTATTCATCGCGCCAGTTTATTGAGGATCCTCAGTTCTGGGTCGGATTGCTGCATCCCGAAGACCGGGACAGGGCGATGGCGGGCCGGTCTGGGCGTTCTGCCGAATGTGTCGCTCAGTTGGAATACCGTCTCCGGCGCTCCGATGGAGAATACCGCTGGATCCGCGATTCGGTGAAGCCGGTAGCCGACAGTACCGGCTCCACCCATCAACGAATCGGTTTCTGGATCGACTTTACAACCGCGGCTGAGCCAAATGCAGCGCTCAGAGCGCGTCCTGTTCGGGCGCTAGCCTCGTTGTTCGCCGGAGCCGACGGCGAGATCCCTGCCGCTGTCTACGACTTCGGAAACGCGCTCCCGGTCCTGTTCTTCATCTACGATCTGGTTGAACACCGCTTCGTGCTGGTGAACCGCGCCTACCAGGATGTCCTGGGTTACTCTTTCGATGAGATCAAGAGCATGGGCCCCGAATTCCTGCCGAAGGTGATGCATCCCGATGACATGCGCAGGATGCTGGAGCAGCGCCAACGCTACGACACCTTGAGCGACGGCGAAGCGGTGGAGACGGAAGATCGCATGATGAACGCCCGCCGCGAGTATCGGTGGCTGAGTTCGCGACTCGTGGTCATCGCCCGCGATGCGCAAGGGCGAGCGCGGCAACTTCTAGGCGTGGCGCAGGATGTCACGGAACGCAAACGGCTGGAGGAGCAACTGGTCCACACCGCCCTGTACGATGCACTCACCGACCTGCCGAATCGCGCGCTTTTCCTGGACCGTTTGGAGCGCGCCATCCGGCGGGGCAAGCGCCAGCTCAACTACCGTTTTGCGGTGCTCTATCTGGACTTGGACCGGTTCAAGGTCATTAACGACGGTCTCGGCCACTTGGCGGGCGATCAGATGTTGGTGTTCATCGCGCGACGTCTGGAATCGTGCCTGCGCGAGGGCGATACGTTTGCACGGCTGGGTGGCGACGAGTTTGCATTGCTCATGGAAGGCCTGGTGAAGGAGTCCGATGCGTTGCTCTTGGCTGAGCGGATTCAGTTTGAATTGCGTAAACCATTCCTGCTGGGGGTAAACGAGGTCGTCACCTCAACCTCGATTGGCATCACCTTCAGCCACTCCCTCTACGAGAACCCCAAGGAAGTTCTCCGCGATGCCGATATCGCACTCTACCGGGCCAAGGAGCAAGGGCTCGGCTGCTACCAGATTTTCGATGAAGCGATGCACGACCGCATGCGCGTGCAGATCAAGCTGGAGGAAGAACTCCGGCGGGCGATTGAGCGGCAGGAATTCGAACTGTACTATCAGCCCATTCGATCGCTCAAAACGGGTGCACTGCTGGGGCTCGAAGCGTTAGTGCGGTGGCAACACCCGACGCGTGGTTTGTTGTTGCCCGAGGACTTTCTGGCGGCCGCCGAAGAGTCCGGACTGATGATAACGCTTGGGTGGTGGGTGCTGCGCGACGCCTGCCGCACGGCTGCAGCCTGGGTGCGGGATGGAGTGCTGCCTCGTGGCGCCTATGTGAGCGTCAATCTGGCCTCGCGGCAATTCGGTCAGCTCGATGTGGTGGAGCGCGTCGCGGCCGCGCTGGCTGAGAGCCAATTGCCAGGGGATCGTTTGCGGCTTGAGATCCTTGAATCGGCAATTCTGGATGTACCCGCCGTTGTGTTGGACAAGATGACGCGCCTGCGGGCGCTTGGCTTGGGCGTGCTGCTCGACGACTTTGGAACCGGCTATTCGTCGCTGAGCCGGCTGGTGAGTTTCCCGATCGATGGCATGAAAATCGACCGGACTTTTATCAGCTCGATCACCAAAAGCGACAGCCACAGGATGCTGGTGCAGGCGCTTATCCATCTCGCGCACGACCTTCAGCTCTCGGTGATTGCCGAAGGCGTGCAAACGGCTGAACAGGCTGCCATGTTGAAATCGCTTGGATGCGACGCCGTGCAGGGATTGATGTTTCTGCCGCCGATGCCTGCCAGCGGGGTCGGAGACGCAGTCAGACCGGGCCCCTAGCGTGCGGACGCTCGCGATAGGATAGCCAGATGCTATCGGTGTTCTGTTCTCCGTCCCGTTATACCCAGGGCCGCAACGCCACCGCGAAATTGGGGGAGGAGATGGCGGGTCTTGCTCTACCCGGCCCCGTCCTGATTGTCGCGGGCAGGTCCGCGCGGGCACTGCTGGAGACTGTGTGGCGCACGGCGTTGGGCGATAGCGGCTACAGCTACGCGATCCATGATTTCTCGGGCGAATGCTCTCACTCCGAAATTGCGCGCATCGTGGAAGCGGCAAAGACGGCGAAGGCGGCGACCATCATCGGCGCCGGGGGCGGCAAGGTGCTTGACGCTGCGCGAGCGACTGCGTCCGATCTCGCACTTCCGGTGGTCAACTGCCCCACCGTCGCCTCCAGCGATGCACCCTGCAGCGCCCTGTCCGTCATCTACACCGACGAGGGCGTGTTTCAGGAATATCGGTTCTATCGCAAGAATCCGGACCTCGTTCTAGTCGATACGCAAGTGGTCGCGCAAGGGCCGCCGCGCCTGCTCGCCGCCGGCATGGGTGATGCGCTCGCCACATGGTTTGAAGCCAAAACGTGCGCAGCGGGAAACGTTCGAAACATGCGGGGTGGCTCCTCAACCCGGAGTGCGCTCGCCCTGGCCGAACTTTGCTACCGAACGCTGATTGAGGACGGCGCGGCGGCCATGCGGTCGGTAACCGCGAAAGTTGTCACGCCATCACTCGAACGAATCGTCGAAGCCAATACGCTGTTATCGGGGCTTGGCTTTGAATCGTCGGGCTTGGCGGCAGCTCACGCGATTCATAACGGCCTGACGGCCGCACCGCCAACGCACAACTTTTTTCACGGTGAGAAGGTGGCCTTCGGTGTGATTGTGCAACTGGTCCTCGAAGGCGCGCCGCGCGCCCAATTCGACGAAGTCTTCCGCTTCTCTCATTCCGTCGGCTTACCCATCACGCTGGCCGGCATCGGGTGCGCAGACTTGTCGCGTGAACTCCTCTATCAAGTGGCCGCCCGCAGCACCGCACCCGGTGAAACGATCCACAATGAGCCTTTCGAGGTAACTGCAGCGATGGTCGCTGACGCGATTCTGGCGGCCGACTCGGCGGGCCGTCATGCTATCGTGACATAGAGTAGTCTCCGGTCCCCCACTCGAAAAAACTGACATGTCCGAGCCCGTAGCCCCCAGTGTTTCCCCTGGCGACAAGTTCAATCGCCTGGTGGATATCATGGCTCGTTTGCGAGCCCCCGACGGTTGCCCCTGGGACCGCGAGCAGAGCCTGGACTCACTGCGAAAATACCTGGTTGAAGAAACCTATGAAGTGCTCGACGCGATTGAAGCGCGGGACTATCCAGGTCTGGCCGAAGAATTGGGCGACCTCATCCTGCAGCCGGTTTTCCAGGCACAGCTGGCCGCCGAAGCCGGGCACTTCACGATTTCCGACTCGCTCGATGCAATCATCGAAAAGCTGATCCGCCGCCATCCGCATATATTCGGCGAAGGCGAAGCGCACACGGCCGACGACGTCAAGCGGAAGTGGGATCAGATCAAGGCCGATGAGAAGAAGGCGAAAGGCGACGCTTCCAAACCTTTGCTGCACGCGGTCTCGCGCGCACAGCCGGCATTATCGGAAGCACAAGACATTACCGCGAAAGTGGCAAAGGTTGGTTTCGATTGGCCTTCCACGCGCGAGGTCTTCGACAAACTGCAAGAGGAAGTGGCCGAACTTCAGCAGGCGATTGAGTCAGGCGACCAGGCGGCCCAGCAGGACGAATTGGGCGACTTACTATTCGTCGTGGTAAATCTCGCGCGGAAGTTATCGCTGGATTCGGAAATCTCTTTGCGTGACGCCAATCGTAAGTTTCGCGATCGATTTGCGTTCGTCGAAACCGCGCTCGCGGCGCAAGGAAATCCGCTCGGCGTAGCATCGCTCGAGGAAATGGAGGAGCAGTGGCGGCAGGCAAAAATAGCGCTCCAACGATAGTTGTTCGAGCCCTGGAAACGCCCGAGGATTTTCGCGGCTGCGTTCGGTTGCAACAGGAAGTCTGGGGCTTCTCCGATGAAGACTCACTGCCGGTGCGGCTGTTCATCGTCGCGCGCCGGATAGGCGGCCAGGTCTTCGGCGCATTCGATGGGGCCGAACTCATCGGATTTTGCGTGGCGCTGCCGGGGCTGAAACCGGACGGCGGGAATTATCTGCACAGCAACATGCTCGGCGTGCGGGAGAAGTATCGCGATCTTGGCCTCGGCCGCCGGCTGAAACTAGCCCAGCGCGATGACGCTTTAGCGCGCGGCGTGCAACTGATCGAGTGGACTTTCGACCCCTTCGAATTGAAAAACGCGTTCTTCAACATGGAGCGCTTGGGCGCGGTCGTTCAACGCTATGTTCTCAATCAATACGGAATTACGTCGAGCGCATTACATGGCGGCTTGCCTACCGATCGGTGTACTGCCGAATGGTTCCTGAACAGCGATCGCGTCATTGCCGCGGCCGCGGGCCGGCCTGTCCCCAAGCCGCCAATCGAAGAACGCATTGAGGTGCGAGGCGACTTCGGCAATTTGAAGCGGACCGATCCCGATCGGGCCCGCGAAGTACAGAAGATTACCGGCGAAGCTTTCGTCGACGCATTCCGGCGCGGCCTCGCCGTGGTTGGCGTCGAGAAGACGCCGGCAGGCGGCGAGTATTTACTGGGAAGGTGGAAGCCCTGATGTCGTTCAAGATCGACCGCGTGCGGCTGCGCGAGATTCGAATGCCGCTGGTCCATTTCTTTGAAACCAGTTTTGGCCGCACCTACGAGCGCAGCATGGTGCTGGTGGAAGTCGTGTCCGATGGCGTTTCCGGATGGGGCGAAGCGACCGTGGGGGAGAACCCCTTCTACAACGAAGAGTGGACACTGTCGGCCTGGCACATCGTGCGCGACTACGCCGCCCCTCGCCTGCTTGGCCAGACCCTGGCCGATGCCGAAGCCGTGGATCCGCTGACGCACCACATTCGCGGACACAACATGGCGCGGGGCGGAATCGAGGCGGCGGTCTGGGATCTACAGGCGCGGCTCAACGGCAATCCGCTTTGGAAAGAAATCGGCGGCGGCGCTCGCCAGGAGATTTCCTGCGGCGTCTCGATCGGCATTCAAAACAATGTGGCGGACCTGCTGGAGAAGATCTCAACCGAAGTCGACGCCGGGTACCAGCGCATCAAGATCAAGATCAAACCGGGTTGGGACTACGACGTCATCAAGGCTGTGCGCCAGGAGTTCCCCAACATCAAGTTGATGGGCGACGCGAATTCCGCCTATACGCTCGCCGACATCGATGGGCTCAGGCGATTGGATGAGTTCAACCTGATGATGCTGGAGCAGCCGCTGGGGCACGACGAGATTTACGATCATGCCGAGCTGCAAGCGAAGTTGCTGACGCCCATTTGTCTGGACGAGTGCATCCGCTCGGCGCACCAAGCCGAGCAGGCGATCCGGATCGGCGCCTGCAAGATCGTCAATATCAAGCTGGGACGCGTGGGCGGCTTCGGCGAGGCCAAGCGGGTACACGATGTGTGCGAACGCAACCGCATTCCGGTCTGGTGTGGCGGAATGCTGGAGGCAGGCGTCGGCCGCGCGCATAACATCGCACTTTCGACGCTGCCCAATTTCGTTCTGCCCGGCGATGTCTCGGCCAGCAAGCGGTATTGGAAACGGGATGTGATCGATCCTTGGGTGGAAGTTTCTCCGCAAGGCACGATCGCCGTTCCTGACGGCCCGGGATTCGGCTACCCCCTCGACACTGCATTCCTCGATTCCATCACCAGGCGGCAAGAGGAATTGCGTTGAGCGAGGAAGGCGGCTCTCGAAGGAGGCTCCACGCGCTGCTCGCCTTCATGGTGTTCGTCTGGAGCATTAACTTTATCGTCGCCAAGAATGCTTTGAATGAGTTTTCCCCGCTCCTCTTGGGAGCCCTTCGATTTACGGTTGGCGGACTGTTCGTGTTGCCGATTTATCTTTGGTCCAAACGCAATTCCCAGGGGCCGCCGCTGTCGATCTCGTGGAAGGTGCTCGCACTCGGCGTGGTCGGCGTAGCGGCGAATCAGTTTCTCTTTCTTCTCGGCTTGATGCGCACAACGGTGGCTCATGCGGCAATTCTCATCGCCTTGACGCCAGTGATGGTGCTGCTGCTTTCCGCGTGGGTGGGGCATGAGCGAATCACATCCGGCAAAGCCGTTGGGCTAGCACTGGCGCTCTCTGGCGTAGCGGTGCTGCAGGGGCGCGCGTTGCTTGGCGGGCACGGCTCAATGCTCGGCGATGTTTTCGTCCTTCTGGCCGGCCTGGCGTTCGCTATCTTCACTGTGGGCGGCAAAGAAATTCGCCAACGCTACGACGGGCTCACTATGGCCACGATCGCTTACGTGGGCAGCGCCGCGTTGCTTTCGCCCGTCACGTTATGGCTGGCTTCGAGTTTTGATTTCTCCGGTGTCACCTGGGTTGGATGGGTCAGCGTAGTTTACATGGCGACTTTCCCGTCGGTCATCGCTTACCTGATCTTCTTTCACGCCTTACGATTCATGCCATCGTCGCAGGTCTCCAGGCTCGCGTATTTACAGCCCTTTATCGCAACCATGTTCGCTGTGCCGATCCTGGGTGAGAAAGTTACAGCCTCTCTGGTCACGGGCGGCGCTCTCGTCTTGGCCGGAGTGTTCTGGGCGGAGCGGCGATGAGCGATTTCACCAATCTACTTCGCCGGAACACCAACTACCGCTACACCTGGCTCGGACAGATCGTCAGCGAAGTGGGCGATCACTTCAACAACATCGCAGTCTTCTCTTTAGTGATGGCGCAGACTCATTCAGGCAAGCTGGTGAGCGGCGTGCTACTCTCACGCGGTCTCGCGGTTCTAGCGGCTGGGCCACTCGCTGGCGTTCTGCTGGACCGGTTTGACCGGCGCCAGATGATGATCTGGTCCGATCTGTTTCGCGCCGTGATCGCCGTCGCCTTCAGTCTCTGTCTCATCTATCCGAGTATCTGGCTCGTCTACACGCTGAGTGCGCTGCTCATGTTCGCGTCGCCGTTCTTTACAAGCGGGCGGGCTTCGATTCTTCCAACAATCGCCAGTAAAGACGAGTTACACACGGCTAACTCGCTGACACAAACCACGCAGTGGACCGCGCTCGCCGTTGGCACGATGTTGGGCGGCGCCAGCGTCGCGAAGTTTGGTTATGAATGGGCGTTCGTCTTCAACGGACTTTCGTTCATGTTCTCCGCCCTCTGTATTTCACGGCTGAAGGTGGTCAAAGGCTTCCGCGCCGAGCGAGGCGATTCGTTGACGGAAGACAAGACCGTCCAACCTTGGCACGATTATCTGGAGGGCCTGCGTTACATCAAGCGCGCTCCGTTGCTGTTGGGAGTCACTGGATTGACGATCGGCTGGGCGACCGGCGGCGGCGCAGCGCAGGTCTTATTCACTTTGTTCGGTGAACGAGTGTTCGACCGCGGCCCTGCAGGCATCGGCGAAGTCTGGGGATGCGCCGCGCTAGGACTGCTCGCCGGCGGAGCCGTGGCGCACCGGATCGGCCCCCGGCTGAGTTTCAACGGCTATAAGTGGACGGTGGCCGGAGTGTATCTCATCCACGGAATAGCCTACGTGCTTTTCAGTCAGATGCAGCACTACTGGGCGGCGCTGCTTTTCATCGCACTCTCACGCGCTGCGATCGCCATCAGTGCCGTGCTCAACATGACGCAACTGCTTCGCCACGTGGCGAACAACTACCGCGGGCGTGTGTTCTCGACGCTCGAAACGGCGAACTGGGGAACGATGATGCTTTCGATGACGGCGTGCGGCTGGGCTTCGGACTACTACAGTCCGCGCGATATTGGATTCTGGAGCGGCATTATGAGCGCACTCACCGCGATCCCCTGGTCCATCGCCATACTGGCCGGGAAGCTTCCCGAGCCCCCGCTCGATGGCATCGATCCCGACGACGTGGAAGTACACGGAGAACCGAATGTCTAACTCAACATTGCAAGGCAAAGTCGTGCTGGTGACTGGCGCCGCCAAGCGCATCGGCCGGGGCATTGCGCTCCGGCTGGCGAAGGAAGGCGCGCGCGTCGCGATTCATTATTCGTCGTCCAAGGACGAAGCGCAAGCCACCGCGGAAGAGTGCGGCAACGCTCCGGTGTTCCGGGCGGATCTTGAAAAAGTCGGCGAGATCGAGCGGCTGTTCGCCGATATCGAAGCCCACTTCGGGCGCTTGGATGGCCTGGTCAACAACGCCGCGCGCTTCACTCGCTTCCATCCATTCGATGTCACTGAGAAGGATTGGGATTTCATTCACTCGGTTAATTTGAAGGCCACGTTTTTCTGCTGCCAGCAAGGCGGCAAGCTAATGATGAAGTCCGGCGGCGGGCGCATCGTCAACATCAGTTCACTCGGCGGCATTCGCCCGTGGGCCGAACATGCCCACTACTGCGCGTCGAAGGCCGGCGTCATCATGATGACCAAGGCGCTTGCGAAAGCGCTGGCCCCCGCGATCACCGTGAACTCTGTCGCGCCAGGCGTGATCCCGTTCAACGACGTAAATCCGCGCATGCAGGAGTTGATCGACGCGACGCCGGCAGATCGTGCAGGAACCGCAGACGAGATCGCCGACGCCGTCGTGTTTTTTCTGAAGGCATCTAACTTCGTCACCGGCGAGTTGATTACCGTCGATGGCGGCTTGAATCTGCGATAGCCACCTACAATAGGAGCGATGCGTTTACTCATCGTTCTATTGGCCGCTCTATCGACCCTGCCAGCTCAGGAGAAGATCCGCGTCGGCATCGCTGGCTTGGCGCATGGCCATGCGCAGGGATTCTTCCGCACCGCGCTTGACCGCGCGGATATTGAAATCGTGGGCATTTCGGAGCCGGACTCGACCACCGTCGATTCCTATCTCAAACGCTTCCCGAAGCTGGACCGTTCTCTCATTCATGCCAGCCACGCGGCGATGCTGGACAAAGCCAAGCCCGAAGCCGTGATGATCTTCGGTTCAACGTTTGACCATAAAGAAATCGTCGAACTCTGCGCTGCGCGCCGTATCCACGTGATGATGGAGAAGCCGCTCGCGGTTTCGATGGAACATGCGCGTGCGATGGCTGATGCCGCGCGGCGCTCTGGCATCCACGTGCTGGTCAACTACGAGACCACCTGGTATCCGGTGAATACGCCGATCTGGCGGATGGTGCATGACGAAAAGAAGTTCGGCGAGATCCGGCGCATCGTCACGCACTACGGCCATCAGGGACCGAAGGAAATTGGCGTAGGCCCGGAGTTTCTGAGTTGGCTGACCGACCCCACCAAAAATGGCGCGGGCGCGCTGTTCGACTTCGGCTGCTACGGCGCCAACTTCGCCACTTGGCTCTTCGACAACCAACGGCCCGATTCAGTGACTGCGGTGGCGCACGTCAACAAGCCCGATGTTTACCCGAGGGTGGATGACGAAGCGACAGTCACCGTCCAGTATCCGAAGGCGCAAGTCATCATTCAACCTTCTTGGAACTGGCCAGTGGCGCGAAAAGACATGGAGGTTTACGGACAGACCGGGTACCTGATCACATCGAATCGCGCGGACTATCGATTTCGCGCGCCGGGGGCTAAGCAAGACGAAATGGTCACAGCGCCACCCTTGACTGCTCCGGATGACGACGTGGTTCGTTACTTGACAGCAGTGGTGCGAGGCAAGCTGAAACCGACCGGGTTATCCAGCCTGGAGAATAACTTGATCGTCACCGAGATCCTGACCGCAGCGCGCGAATCCGCTCGCGTTGGCCGTACAATTTACTTCAAGCGGTAGGACAGACCTCCCGGTCTGTCCGCGACCGGCAAGGATGCCGGTCCCACTTGCGTTTAACTTGGAGTCTTCTTCAGCAAGATTCCCAAGTCGCGTAACTGCCGCGGCGAAGCCTCAGACGGAGCCTCGCACATCATGTCCGTTCCCTTCGCTGTCTTGGGGAAAGGAATGACGTCGCGAATCGAAGTCTCACCCGCCAGGATCATAATCAACCGGTCGAAGCCGATCGCCGCGCCCCCGTGCGGAGGAGCGCCGTACTCAAGCGCCTCAAGCAAGAAGCCAAAGCGCGACTTCGCTTCTTCGGGCGACATTCCCAGCGCGTCGAATACTTTCGACTGCACATCGCGCCGATGAATACGAATACTGCCCGACGCCAGTTCGACGCCGTTCAGCACCATGTCGTAGGACTTGGCGCGGCAACCCGCCGGATCGGTCGAGAGCTTATCGATATGCTCGTCCAACACCGACGTGAACGGATGATGGGCGGCCATCCAGCGATTATCTTCTTCATCCCATTCGAACATAGGAAAATCGACCACCCAGAGAAACTTGAATACGGTCGGATCAAGCAGCTTGTGTTTGTCGTTGTACTTCGCGCCGATATGCAAACGAAGTTGACCGGCGGCCTTGAGCACTGTCTCTTCAGGCCGCTGGCTCACGGGCTTTTCGCCCACGCCCGCCAGAATGAGAAGGTCCTCCTCCCCTGCCCCGGTCCGCTTACGAACCTCTACCATCGCTTCCGGAAAATCGCGTTCGAGCCGCTTGGCGTCGTCGAACACACGCAGCCCGCGCTCCTGGCCGTAGGCCTTCAAGTCGTCACGTTCTTTGCGCGACAACCCCGCAGACTTCGGTGTGACGATCGCCATCAACGGCATGTCTGGCGCGGCGATGCCTGCGTCTTTGAACAAGTCGGTCACGTTCGCCATCGGGGGCAAACGCAGGTCCGGTTTGTCGCTGCCATACGTCGCCATCGCCTGATCGTAAGTCATGCGCGGGAACGGCGCGGCCAGCTCGAAGCCGGCGACTCGGCAGACACGCTGCATGAGCGGTTCGATCGTTTCAAAGATACGCTCCTGCTGCGGAAACGACATCTCCAGATCGATTTGGGTAAACTCGGGCTGGCGATCGGCGCGTAAATCTTCATCGCGGAAGCAGCGCACGATCTGGAAATACTTGTCGTACCCCGAGATCATCAGCAACTGCTTGAAGATCTGCGGCGACTGTGGCAACGCATAGAACATGCCGGGCTGCGTACGAGACGGCACCAGATAATCCCGCGCGCCTTCGGGCGTCGATCGCGTCATGAACGGCGTTTCGATTTCAAGGAAACCCTGATCGTACAGGCACTTTCTGATTTCAAGCGCGGCCTTCGAGCGTAGGATGATGTTGCGCTGCATGCGCGGACGGCGCAGATCGACATAGCGATACTTCAGCCGCGCCTCTTCACTCACGTCCACCGAATCTTCCATCGGGAACGGCGACGGCCGCGATTCGTTCAGAATCCAAACCTTCTCCACCACCACTTCGACTTCACCGGTCGGGATCGTCGCGTTGATCGTTTCAGCCGAACGTTTTTCGACGACGCCCTCGACCGCTACCACAAACTCGTGGCGCAGCAACTCGGCTTTGTCGTGAGCCTCGGCGCTGCCTTCGGCGCGGAACACCGCCTGGGTGACGCCTTCGCGATCGCGCAAATGAATAAAGATCAGCGCGCCCAAATCGCGGCGGCGATGCACCCAGCCCATCAGGATCACGCGCTTGCCGGTATCCTCGGCCCGCAAAGCTCCGCAATCATGCGTCCGGCGAAGCTCGCCCAAAAAGTCCAAAGGTATTGAAGAAGTAATTTCCATTGTTTAAAACTTGGCGAGCAATTGCTCGCGCGTTACCGTAACTTGTTCGCCGGTCGCCATTTCCTTCAAGGCATAGACTCCGGCGTTCATTTCATTTTCGCCCACGATCAGAGTGTGGCGCGCTTGCAGTTTGTTGGCGATTTCCAATGCGCGCTTGAGTTTGCCATCGGCCGCCACTTCGACGACCGTATTTTTCTGGCGCAGATCGTAAGCCAACCCAGCGCAATGCCGCACCGCCGCCGCGCCCAACGGCACAACGTACACATCGATCACCTGCTGCGCTGTACCCGGCAGGGTCTCTTCGATCGACATCACGAGCCGATCCTCACCGATTGAAAACCCAATCCCCGGCGCTGGAACTTTCGACCCGAGATCTTCCGCTAACCCGTCATAACGCCCGCCGCCTAGAATCGAATTCTGCGCGCCCAGGGCGCCGTGCGTGAACTCGAAAGTCGTGCGCGTGTAGTAGTCGAGCCCGCGCACTAGGCGCGGCTTCACTTGAAACGGAATCGCGCGGTCACCCAACAGCGCCAGCACCAGTTCAGAGTGCGCTTGGCAGTCTTCGCAAAGATGATCGAGAATCGAAGGCAGCGCGTCGATGATAGGCTGATCCTGCGGAATCTTGCAGTCGAGCACGCGCAAAGGGTTCGTCACAGCGCGGCGTTGGCAATCGCCGCACAACTTCGCCGCTTCGTCCTTCAGACTTGCTTGCAACGCTTCGACGAATTTCGGGCGGCAGGTCTTGCAGCCGACCGAGTTCACGAAAATCGTAAATCCCGTGAGACCGCAGCGCGTCAGAATCTCGGCCACCATCTCAATCACTTCGGCGTCCACCACTGGCGATGGCGAACCGATCGCTTCGGCCCCGATCTGCGCGAACTGGCGGTACCGGCCCTTCTGCGGCCGTTCACGCCGGAACATCGGCCCCATATAATAGAGCTTTTGCAACCCCGGCAACTGGTCCAAGCGATGTTCGATATAGGCGCGAATCACCGAAGCGGTATTCTCAGGCCGGAGCGTCAACGACTCGCCATCGCGATCGGCGAACGTGTACATCTCTTTGGTGACGATGTCGGTTTCTTCGCCCACGCCGCGAGCGAACAATTGCGTTTCTTCAAAAATCGGCGTACGGATTTCCTGATAGTTGTAAGCGCGGAACACTTCGCGCGCCACGCGTTCCACGTGATTCCACACCGCAGACGAGGGAGGCAGAATATCGCGCGTCCCTTTGACGGCGCGAATCATCGTTACGATTGCTCCAGTAGGTATTGTTGCCCGAGTTCCACGTAGTGTTCAACGCCGGATCCGAAGCGCTCACGCTCTTCGGCAGTCACTTCGCGGCGCACTTTGCCGGGCACGCCCATGACGAGGCTGTTCGGCGGAACTTCCACGCCTTCGGAAATCAACGCGCCCGCCGCGATCACAGAGCCCTTGCCGATCTTCGCTCCATTCAACACAATGGCGCCGATGCCGATCAACGCGTCGTCTTCCACCGTGCAGCCATGCAGCATCACCAGATGACCGACCGTAACCCGGTCGCCCAAGGTCAACGGGAAATCCGGAAAATCGGCATGCAAAACCGAGTTGTCCTGGATGTTGGTTTCATTGCCGATCCGCAACGAATGCACGTCGCCGCGCAAGGTCACATTGGGCCAAACGGTTGACCGTTCGCCGATAACTACATCGCCGATTACCTGCGCGCTTGGGTCCACGTAGGCCGATGGCGCGATCTGCGGGGTCTTGCCCCGAAACGCTCGTATCATGGCTTTTTCCGCTGGGTGGGAGTTTCTCATTGTAACAGGCAATGCCGCTACACTGTGAATATATGCGCCGTCTCGCAGTCCTTTGTGGTCTCTCGGCCGCTTCCGTTCTTATGGCTCAAAAGCTTCCCTTCACCTCTGACGCAATGTTGAAACTGGCCCGCGTGAGCGAGCATCAATTGTCACCGGACGGCAAACTCGTCGCCTTCACTGTGCAGAAGATCGACGTCGAGGCCAACACCAAACCGCGTCAGATCTGGGTCGTACCGGTGGCAGGCGGGACGCCCACGCAATTGACGACGGAAGGTAATAACTTCCGGCCGAAATGGTCGCCGGATTCAACCAAGCTCGCGTTTATCTCCTCGCGCGGCACAAACCAACAGGTTTGGACCATGGATCCAGACGGCAACAATCAGAAGCAACTGACCACGCTCGCCACTGAAGCCGATGGCGTGATTTGGACCGGTGATGGCAAAAATCTCGTCTTCACCAGCGAAGTCTACCCGGATTGCGCGGACGAGGCCTGCAACGCCAAGCGGCTCGAAGCGGAAAAGGCGAACAAGGTGAAAGCGCGGATCTATACTTCCCTGCTCTATCGGCATTGGGATCAATGGCAGGGCGCACGGCGCAAACATCTGATGGTGGTCAGCGCCGAAGGTGGTGCGCCGAAAGATCTCACGCCTGGACCGATCGACGTACCGCCGTTTTCGCTGGGGGGCTCAGACGATTATGCCGTGGCGGCGGATGGCAACGAAATTTGCTTCGTTATGAATACGGACCCGATTCCGGCAACTAGTACGAACTCAGATCTGTTTGTGAGCGCGACAGCGGGCGGCGAATCGCGGCGGCTTACCGATAATCCCGGAGCCGACAACGGGCCGGTGTATTCTCCCGATGGCCGCTATCTCGCTTATCGTTCGCAAGCGCGCGCCACGTTTGAATCGGACCGGTGGCACCTGATGTTGATTGACCGCTCTACCGGCCGTACGGTTTCGCTGACCGAAGGCTTGGATCGCAACGTCGGATCGATCAGCTTCTCGCCCGACTCGAAGCGGATTTTCTTCTCGGTGGAAGATCGCGGGCGCAGCGCCATTCACATGGTGCCGATCACAGGCGGCGCCAGCAAGCCAGTAGTGACCGGATCAAGCCATATCGAAGAGGCGCAGTTCACGCCCGACGGCAAGACGATGATCTACACCGAAAGCAGCGGCTCACGGCCCGGCGAGATATACAAGGCTGTGTCCGGAGGCGGCGCTCCAGAGCCGCTTACGCGCTTGAACGACGAGATCCTGGCCAGTCACCAACTAACGGCCTTCGAAGAATTCTGGGTGCCCGGCGCGGAAGGCGCGCAGGTCCACAGCTTTCTGCTGAAGCCACCGGGGTTCAAGAAGGACGAACGCTATCCCGTGCTCTTTCTGATTCACGGCGGACCGCAAGGAGCCTGGGGCGAAAGTTGGAGTTATCGCTGGAACCCGCAGGTTTTCGCGGCGGCTGGCTTCATGGTGGTGATGCCGAATCCACGTGGCTCAACCGGCTATGGACAGCGTTTCACCGATGAGATCAGCGGCGATTGGGGCGGCAAAGCTTACGAAGACATCATGGCGGTGGTGGACCATTCGTCGAACCAATCCTGGGCGGACCCGGAGCGATTCGCAGCGGCCGGCGGATCCTACGGCGGCTACATGATGAATTGGATGATGGGCCACAACCAACGGTTCCGCGCGATTGTCTGCCATGCCGGCGTCTACGACTTGCGGTCGATGGGCGGGGAGACCGAAGAGCTTTGGTTCACTAAGTGGGAATTCGGCGGAATGCCTTGGGAGACGCCCGAGGTGCATGAGCGCTGGTCGCCTTCTAACTTCGTGCGCGAGTTCAAGACTCCGACGTTAGTCATTCACGGCGAACTGGATTACCGCGTTCCCTACGGCCAAGGGTTGCAGTTATTCACGGCGCTTCAAACGCAGAAGGTGCCGTCGAAGTTACTCCTGTATCCCGACGAAGGCCATTGGATCGGCAAGCCTCAGAACACGATGCTGTGGTACAAGAGCTTCATCGAGTGGGTGACCGAGTGGACCGCCAAGAAAAGCGCGACGGCTATTCAATAGCGCTCAAATACGCGGCCTGCGCAATCCTGTGCGCCGCTCCGGGATTCGGCCAAGGGTTCCCGATGCGTTATTTGGCCGAGATTGGCCACCTCGAAGCCGGCGCGTCGATTGATTTTGGCGTTGCGCGCGTCCATCGCCTGGAAGACGGCTTGGTCCAGTTTAAAGGGCGAGACAATGCTTCCAAGCCATGGCACGTGGTGCATGGAGCCACAGGCGGCGTCGGTTGGACAGAAGTCTGGACCAGCGACTTCGATGCGGATGGCCACAAGGACTTTCTCATTGGCCAGATGTTCCCGGGGAATGGCGTATGCGTCAACCCTGTTCGATTGACGCTGTTGCTGTTCGACGCCAATGGGCGGCCGGTGCCGTGGATTGGCCAGACTCAACTTCCCGACAATCCGAGCGGCAAGGAACTGACGTTCCCGTACCTGCCAGTTCGCGTCACCGATACGGACAAGGATGGGCGGGCTGAGTTTGTTCTTGAGGATTGCGCGCGCGACAACCGTCAACGTGAAAAAAAGTGGGTTTCCGCCGTGCATAAAGCGAAGTCCAACCGGCTCGATGACCGACCAGCCTCCGACCGGATCGACGGGTTAATGAGTGGGGAATTCGGACGCCAAGCAGTGCGTGGTCGCCAGACCGTCATTTCTGGAAAGCGGGTAGCTTCGTGGCCCGACAACATTGTCTTCGATCCTGCACACCAACTGCTCGATCGACCAACCGATCCCATCGACTGCAATGCTTAGCCGGGATGTTCGGCCAGGGAAGTTCGTAGAGTTGCCATCCGTGGTCGTTGTAGAGGTGTGCCTTGATGATTCCATGTTTCGCCCACTGGTCGACCGTTTGCTCGTGGATACCGA
>JAYUSQ010000030.1:0-8247 GCA_043755595.1 Acidobacteriota bacterium
TCTTCTTCATGGGCCGGTTCTCCTTTGCACCATTGAGTGCGCACCAGGATCATACTGCATCCTACGAGGACCGGCTAGCCCTCTCATTCCATCTCGGAAAGAGTGCGCTTACGCCGCAAAGACGACGGAATGGAGTTCCGATCCTATCGATACGCGCCTAGAAGCGAATGCGCGCACCGAGCTGCACATTACGCGGAAAGTTGAACTGGGCCACCGGTAGAATGCCGAACGACGTGCTGGCCGGATCGGTATTCGGACCCTGCCGAATGGGTGTATTAAAAGCGTTGAAAGCCTCTGCGCGCAATTCCATGGACCAGCGCTCATTGAACCTCATCTTCTTCGCAATAGCCATGTTCACCTGGACCGCCGTGGGGTCGGTGATCCGGCCCTGACGGGCTGGCAATTGGCGGAATGTATAGGGACCGCGCTGTACATAACAGTTCAGGCGATTGCCGGCGCCGCGTGAGTTTTCAAACCACGACAACTCCGTCTGGCCCGCATTCTGATAATCGCCGCAACTGAACTCCCAGCCGGTGTTGAGGCCGGTTGGCACGCCGGAGTTCCAATCCACCCAATAGTTGTAGTTCCAGCCGCCGATCAGCATCTCGGCAGCCTTCGGCAGGTTGTTCATCCAAGGGCGTCCCTTCCCGACAGGAATGTCGTAGACGCCAGCCAGGGTCAACTGCTGCCGCACGTCGATATCGGTCAACTGGTTGCCCCAGTTATTCCAACGTTGAAAGTTAAAGGCGAAGTTCTCGCGCATGAACTTTTCCATCTGCTTGGACCACCTGTAGTTCAGCACCCAGGTCACGGTGCCCATTTTCGACCCCGGCATTACGCGCTTTTCGAACTTCACCTGGAGGCCGTTGTACCAGGTGCGGCCCCAGGGCTGCGTGTTATTCACCAAACCGCCCAACTGCGGATAGGGGTAGAGCAAGTTGAAACGCGTGATGTCCGGCGACACACCCAGGCCGGTCGTCGTGGGCGCGATGCCCTGAAACGGGCTCGGCAGCCGCTGCTGATAAAAGGTGGGACGTTGGCGGGCGTCCTCGTAGACCTCTTCGCCGGGCAGGTTGAGTTGGATGCCGAGCGTCTCCTTCACCGTCTTGCTGCCGATGTACGAGGCGTCGAGCGTAACGCCCCAGGGCAGTTGTGTATCGATGCCGAAGGAGAACTGGAAGGTGCGCGGAATCAGGCGCAAGCGCGCGTCGAAGCTCGGGCTGGTGCCCACCAGATTGATGGCCGGCACATTCGATTGCAGCGGCGCGATCAAACCGTCGGGAAAAGGATTTTCGAGCGAAAAACGGCCGGACGGCAGACCATTGTTGATGCCGGCGGGCGTCAGGCCCGCGTCGCGCGAATTGACATAGCTCGTGGCCTGACTGAAGCCGGTGGTGAGGCTGCCTTGGGTTGCGGTGCGATGGAACAGACCGAAGCCGGTGCGGATGACCGACTTGTTATGAATCCGGTATGCTACGCCAATCCTCGGCTGGATATTCGATAAATCGAAGTTGTAGGGGCTGCGCGGCTGGCCATTTTTGCCGGCATAGAGTAGCGACCCGCCGGTGAGTTGCGAGGGCGCTGCCGGATATCCCGGCGTGCCAGCGGCATTGGCGCGCCAGCGATCCAGCACTGCATCGCTCACCGGACTCTTCGCGTTGAAATCAAACCCGGTCACGACACGATTATGCAATTCCACCATCGGCCACTGTATGTCGTAACGCAGGCCCAGGTTCAACGTCAGGCGACCGTTGACCTTCCAATCGTCCTGGAAGAATCCGGCCACATACGGCTCTTTGCGATAGAAGGTATCGTTCCAATCGATGTTGGCGTTGTTCATCGCGCCGAGCAATAACGACGCCACCGAACTGCCATCAAAGGCGCCTTGCGAGCGGCCCGTGAACTGCTGCGTCCACCCCGCCGTGAAGCCGAGCAAACCCGACGAACGTCCCGAGGCTTGCGTGCCCCGGTGAATGGTGGCCCACTCGACGCCGTACTTCACGGAATGCCTCCCTCTCGTCTGCGCCAGGTTGGTCTGGAAGTTTATCTGCTGCCGTTGGGTGGCGTTCAAAAACTGGTTGCCGAGGATGCTGTTGAAGCCGCCCAGATCCAGGCGAGGCGCGAGCTTAGAGGGGAAACTGGGCACTTCCGGGAGATTTTTTATGCCGAGCTTGTCCCAGGTAAAGTCGTAGTCCGAGACATCGGGGAAGTTCTGCTGGAAGCGATTGTAGGATGCCTGCACCGTCAATAACGCAGTAGGGGACATGACGCGCTGCCAGTTGGCAATGAAGTTCCGGTCGCGGCGTACGGTGCCCGGCATGTTGCCGGTTTGCGCCGGGGCCGGGAAGCCGTTGCCGTCGCGGTATTCGCTGCCATCCTGAAAGGTGAAGACGAAATTGAACCGGTCTTTATCGCTCAACACCTTGTCATAGCGGGCCATCGGTTGTTCATAGCGATAGCGGCCGACCGCATCGGGCCGTAGAAAATTTTGGCTGAGAGTGTTGGGTCCAGTGAAGTTTTCGCGCGGATAGAGATTCAGGAAAGCGCGGCCCACGGGGCTGATGCGCGAGGCTGGAATCGCATTGCCCGGAAACGGCTGGCGCTCAATGACGCCATTCACGCCTTGCACCGGGCAAGGTTGCGCCGGGTCGCACAAGCGGGAAGTCAGCGGATCGAAGATGCGTACGCCGAACGGCGTGAAATTCTGCCCGCCGCGCATGGCGTTGGGAACGGTGGTGGAGACGACCGGAAACGGCGTGCGCTCCTGCCAACCTTCAAAGGAGAAGAAGAAAAAATCCCTGTTGCGGCGGATGGGACCCCCGATGATGCCACCGTATTGATGCTGGTTCCGGTAGCCGCGCGGCGATCCGGCGGCATTGTTCTGGCGGGCGTTGGCGTCGAAGATACGGTTGCGCCAGAAATCGAAGAGCGAGCCGTGCCAATCGTTCGTGCCGGCCTTAAGGGTGGTGTTCACATGCCCGCCGCCCGAGCGGCCAAATTGCGAATCGTAGGTGTTCACCATCACTTTGAACTCCTGAATCGCCTCGACGTTCGGAGCCAGGTTGAAGGTGCCGTCGGTCGAAATCGGCGCGCCGTTCAGCAGGAACTGGTTGGTGCCCGTGCGGCCACCGTTCATCGTGAAGGCGCCGTTGACGTCCCAGGCGCGCGTGCCCGAAAAACCGGACGATCCAAACTGCCGTTGCGTAAAGCGGACCCCGGGCACCAGATTCATGAGCATGTAAGACTGCCGGCCATTGAGGGGCAGTTCGGTGATTTTGGTGGGATCCAGGACCAGTCCACGGGAAGCGGTCGCGGTGTTGATCAACTCCTGCTGGCCCACGACGGTGATCTCCTGCGACACCTGCCCCACTTCCATGACGATGTCGAGGTTGAGCTTGTCGGCCGTCTGCATCACGATGCCGTTCCGGTTCACCGTCCTGAATCCGTCGGCGATCGCCTGGACATTATAGGCGCCGGGGTCAAGCGCGGTGATCGTGTAAATGCCAGTCGAGTTTGAACGGGTTTCGCGGCTCACGCCGGAATCGATCTTGGTTACGCGGACCATTACGTTCGGGACCGCGGATTTCGTCGAATCGGTGATTTGGCCTAGTATCGTGGCTCGATAGTCTTGCGCATTCAGCATCACGACGGACGTTATCAGACAAAGGCAGAAGTTACGCACGATAGGATTCCCCTCACCCAAAAATCTTGGGAAATGCTATCACAATTTTCCGCCGCCGGACAGGGGGAGGCGCCATGATGTCGCCGGCTGCTGGCAGGGGTTCGGTTAACGCGCGATGCGACGACGTTGGTCCCGGGAGTACCCGCCAGGAGGTTCCCCGCGCCATCGCCTCAACTAACGGAAGAAGCGCCTCCCGCAAAGCGGCCCACTTGACAGCAGCAGCAAGGCCGCGTCCCCGGTTCAGGAACCACTACGGCCGTACCTGTCGTATCGGTGATCACGCTGAAGACGCTGATGACCCCGGCCGGAACGAAGATCGACCCGCTGACCAGCAGTCCGCCCGAGCCTCCGGTTCCGCCCAACGCCGTCGTGTACGAGTGATGCGCCAGATACTCAGACACCGGCAAGCCGGCGCCGGCCCGGCTGAGTTCGCCTCAGGCGGCGGATTCTTTCATATTACCGGCATCGATAACGAGGTTTTGACGATTGCCGGCCGAGAATGCGCTGACCGATGGATACCGCCGCCGCGCATCGGTTTCGAGCGCCTTACGCAGGATACTCATCAGATCCTTGGGAAGCTGGCGCACCGAATCCAACGAATCGGCCCGGCGCGGCAAGCCAGTGAATAGTCAATCAACGGTCAGCAACGGCGATTCGGTGAGAAAACCTTCTCCTTCTCCTTGGAGGATTTTGGCGATGCCGAAATCAAGCAACTTCGGTTCGCCGCCGTCCGTGACGAGTATATTGGAGGGCTTCAGATCGCGGTGAATCACCAGGTGCCGATGCGCGTAGTCCACGGCTCCGGCCACCTTCAGAATTAGCAGTAGCTTCGCCGAACTCTCCAGGTTTTGCTCGCGTGAGTACGTGACGATGGAGACGCCCGCGGCGTATTCCATGACGATGTAGGGCTCGCCGTCCGGGCTGGTTCCGCCTTCGAGCAACCGCGCGATGTTGGGATGTTCGAGCGACGTAAGAATCTGCCGCTCGTAGCGGAAGCGCGAAAGGCTCTCCTCGGTGGCGAGGCTCGCGCGGGCTACTTTAATCGCTACTTCTTTCCGATACTCGTCGTCGTCGCGGACGGCCAGATACACGGTGCCCATACCGCCGTGTCCGAGCTTGCGGGTCACGCGATAAGGCCCGATTCTACCTCTGGAACCAGCGCGCGCCGCCGCTTCGCTGCGGATCGCGCCGTGCAGGGCCGCGTCCGACACCGCTTCTTCGGCTTCCAGGCGCTCCACTTCGTGGCGAACGGCGGAGTCGCCGCCGCAGGCTGCGAGAAGATATGTCTCGCGTTCGCCGGGGAGCAAACCCGCCAACGCAAGAAAAATCTCCTCGGACGAGCGGAGCGGAGTCATGTCCTTGCGCCCAGTAACCGACCCAACCATAGCCGGCCGGCGCGCAGTTCACGGGCCAGCGTACGTTCGGACCTTCCGGTTACGCGCGCAATTTCAGCTACCGCGAGGCCGACAAAATAATGGAGTTCGATCGCTTGCGCTTGCACCGCGCTATCGTCGGCAAGCTTTGTGAGCGCCTCGTGCAATTCGAGGACGCCCCAATTTTGGCCCTCGATCGCCGGCTCGTTTCCATCGAGAGGCAAATTACCTTCCGCTCCGCCGCCGCGTTTTTGCGATCGGTCGGCGCGGGCGCTATCGACCAGCACCTGACGCATGAATGAAGTGCGATCGGCTTTCGAATTTAGGCAGACGCTGGCTGACCAGTCTTAGGTAAGACTCGTGGACCAATGCCGTGGGCTGCAAGGTATGACCCCGACGCTCGCGCCCCATGTAGCTTTCGGCAAGCCGCCGCAGTTCGGTATATACAACGGGAGCCAATCGATCCCACGCCGATGGGTCGCCCGCCGCGCAAGCCGCCAGCGTTTGCGTGATGGCGTCTTGCTCCTCCATGCGCGACAGTATACCGGAATGGGCTGCCGGCCGCTGTTGAACGGTTTAGAATTTGCGCGATACCGCGAAGATCACCGAGTAATCGGCGAACGCCGCGTCGCCATGCACTCCATTGCGCATGTCAGGCACGCTGCGCTTACGGTTGCGGCGCACAGCCCACGGGCCGTTCAGCGCAAAGGTGTAGCCTTTGACATTCCACATCAAGCCCGGATCGATCG
The DNA here is from genome assembly GCA_043755595.1 of Acidobacteriota bacterium. Classification (GTDB taxonomy): domain Bacteria; phylum Acidobacteriota; class Terriglobia; order Bryobacterales; family Bryobacteraceae; genus VFZP01. The sequence goes on from JAYUSQ010000030.1 coordinate 5,805, forward strand.
AGAGACCGTAACCCGGCCTCCGGAAGCCTTCACTGCCGCCGATGAGATCGTGAACCGGCACGCCTTCCAGCCGGATGCCGAAGCTGGCGGCCACATGACGTTGTTTCGGAAGCAGCCGCGTCATGCCGGCGCGGAACAGGTATTGATCCGACACCGACATGATTGTCTCACCCGCACGAGTGCGGAACGTGGATACGCCATTGGTGTTGCGCGGATTCACCAGATACAAACCTTGCGCATACGCCCAAGAGCCGAAGTACGCGGGCGTATAGGCGTTGAAGTCCATCGTGAACCCCGTGCCTCCGTCGCCCGGCTGCACCGACTGGTCGGCGGTCGCATCGATTCTCTGTCCATTGCGCACAGCCGAAAACATCTGGCGGAAACTGCCCGTGGGAGCTTTGAGCGACATGCCGACGGCGACATTGCGCCGTGACTCAGTTGGCGGCCGGAAGAGCCACCGGCGGAACCCGAACGTAGCATCGCCCTGGCTGACCCAGTTGACTTCGCCCGTCGGCGCGTACAACTGATTCCGGTACGCTTTGATCACCGGAATGCTGGCGTTCAAACTCCAGCGCGGGCTCAGGGCATAGCCAACCGAAACATCGAAGATGTGATATTTGTTGACGATTTCGGTGCCGAGCACCGCTCGCTGCACCTGCTCCACCGTTCCCACGAAGTGGCGGTGTGAGGGCAGATAACGATAGCCAAACGTCAAATCCCATTTTTCTTTACTGGGAGCCTTGCCGTCTTTCGGCCGTTCGCATAGCACGCCAAGCACGGGCGCGCCTTGTCTGGCGGCGACTCAACCTTGGCCCTGGCCGGGTTTGGCGCACAGCAATAGTAGACTGGCAGCCACGAAAGCTTGCCGTCCCCACCTCCGAACAACACACTTCATCGTTCAACTGTAGCCGGAGCCCGTAGACCCGTGCAATAGTATGTTTCCACTAGCGGCCTGCGCCCCTCCGTTCGGCTAGATAGATGCCACCGGTAAGCAGAATCCCCAAGCCGACCACTCCCAGCACGGCGGCGAAAAATGGATCGCCAGAACGAAGGTACAGCCAAAGTACGAAAACCCAAATCAGCAAACGCACCAGCACCGTGATCGGATACATCGGTTCGACGCGAAAGCGGATAATCTGGCTCACCAAGAGCCCGAGCGCCAGCATCAGAATCCCGACAAACCGCGGCATCACGTCGCCGTATTCGCCTGTCGCCATCAACATCGCCATCACTTGGGCAGGAGCGGCCATCAAGCCCAAGCCAGTGAGCGAGAGATAGGTCACCAGATAGTACAGGCTCAGTCTAGTTTTTGACATTTATTTCCTTCGCGGCAAGAAAAACGATACTATGAGCGGTGACGCCGGTCAACCCAACATGACAATAGTATCGAGGCCCCGTGTATGCGCCTGAAGTTCTGGGGTGTGCGCGGATCGATTCCAACTCCTTCCGCTTCGCACTTGCAACATGGCGGCAACACTCCTTGCGTGGAGATGCGCGCCGATGATGGAACGCTCTGCATTTTCGATGCGGGCAGCGGGCTCCGTGGAGCCGGCCAATCGTTGCTTCAGGAGTTTGGGGCCGCCCTGCCAACGGTGAACGTGTGCTTATCGCACTATCATTGGGATCACATTCAAGGGATTCCGTTCTTCGCCCCTATGTATGGAAAAAAGCATCGGGTGGCGTTCCGCGCAGCCGGCGCGCTGGGCAGAGTTCGCAGCCTGTTGTGGGGACAAATGTCGACGCCCTACTTCCCGGTGAATCTCGGCGATCTGGTGGCGCAGCATTCCTTCGATGAACTCGATTCGGAATTCAAAGTCGGCAGCGTCACCATTCACCCATTCGCGCTGAACCATCCCCAAGGATCCTTTGGCTATCGCGTGGAAGCCGACGGGAAGGTATTTGTGTACGCCTGCGATCACGAACACGGCATCAAGAAGGTAGACCTCAGGCTGCGCGACTTCGCACAGGGCGCCGATGTGCTCATTTGCGATGCGCAGTACACGCCCGAAGAGTATCCTTTGCGGCGAGGCTGGGGGCATGGCACCTGGGCTGAGTGTACAGCTGTCGCGCGCGACGCCGCGGCAAAACAACTGGTCCTTTTCCATCATGACCCGGATCACGACGATGCCGCCATGCGCCAGATCGCCGAAGACGCGCGCGCCGAGTTTGAGAACACCCTGGCGGGCCGGGAAGGATTCACGGTTGACCTTTAGGCCAGCCGAGGCGTTATACTGACGCATGTCAACCATGGCCAACGAGTGGGACCGTCAAATCATTCCGGCGCTGCTACAAACCGGCATCACGATGTCGCTGGGAGCTTGCTATCGCGGCATTGAGATGATCAAAGATCCTCAAAAGGCGTTCAATACGATGACGGCTGAAGTCAAAGAGATGATTACCGTGCCTGAGGATTCCGGCGAAGGCATCGAAGCGAAAGCCAAAG
>JAYUSQ010000031.1:0-2782 GCA_043755595.1 Acidobacteriota bacterium
AAGCGACTGAGCGGCGACGGCTCGCGCGCCTGCTACACGTGCCATTTGAAGGAGAAGGGTCTCACCGACGGTGAGCCGCTCGCGATCGGCGCCTACGACGCCAAGCTGACGCGCTCGTCGCCCACAATGTGGAATATCGGCTACTATCCGGCTCTCTATTGGGACGGTCGCGCCCCGTCGCTCGAGCGGCAGGTGCTGGGCGCATGGTCCGGCGGCAACATGGGCGCCACGGGCGCGGGCGGCAAGCCCAGCGTGGACGCCAAGGTGGCCGAGTTAAACAAGATTGCCGGCTATAAACCGCTTTTTCAGAAAGCCTTCAGCAAAGATGAGATCACCAAAGAGGATGCGGCCAAGGCGCTGGCATGCTTTATGCGGACCATCGTCAGCGTTGACTCACCGTGGGTGAAGTTCCGGCAGGGCGACAAGAAAGCCTTCAGCAAAGCGGCTCAGCGCGGCTGGGCGATTTTCGATCAGAAGGCCAAATGCACTGGCTGCCATGACGGCCGGCTGCTCACCGACATGGAGTTCCACAATGTGGGCATCGGCATGGATGCGGCCACGCCGGACATGGGCCGGTTCGTGGTCACCAAGGTCGAGAAAGACAAGGGCGCCTTTAAGACGCCTTCGCTGCTGGAGATCGCCAACTCGGCGCCCTATTTCCACAATGGCAGTGTTAAGACGCTGGAAGAAGCGGTGGACCAGATGCTGGGCGGCGGCAAGAAAAACCCGTGGCTCGATACCACCAACCTCAAGGAAGTGAAGTTGACGCCGAAGGAGAAGAAGGACCTGCTGGCGTTCCTCCGTTCGCTCACGGCCAACTACACCATTACCGAGCCCACGCTTCCGCAGTAAACTCAAGAGGATGAATTTCCATCCCTACCGGGCCAGCGCCGCCATGGCGCTGGCTCTTTCGCTTTTAGCCGCGCCGGCCGCCTGCACGCGCGAAAAGAAGACCACCATTGCCGTGATTCCCAAAGGGCGTTCGCATCTGTTCTGGCGCTCGGTGAACGCGGGGGCGGCCAAAGCGGCGCAGGAGAATGCCGTCGAAATCATCTGGAACGGGCCCACCGGCGAGACCGACTATGCCGCGCAGATCCAGATTGTCGACGCCATGATTAACCGGCATGTCGATGCGATCGTGTTGGCGCCGATCGACAAGACCGCAATGATTGGGGTGGTGGACCGGGCTGCCAAGGCTGGCATTCCGGTGGTGATTTTCGATTCGCCGGTTGACACCCAGAACTTTGTGTCGCAGGTGGCCACCGACAACTATGCGGCGGGCAAGATGGCCGCCGATCGGATGGGGCAGTTGCTGGGCGGCAAGGGCAAAATCGCGGTGGTAGCGGTGCAGCCCGGCGCGGCGTCCACGATGGCGCGCGAGCAGGGTTTTGAAGACGCGATGAAGGAAAAGTTCCCGGGCATTCAGATTCTGGACAAGCGGTATGGCATGGCCGATTTTGCCAAGTCACTCGCTGTTACCGAAAACATGCTGACGGCGCATCCGGACCTGGACGCATTGTTTGCCTCCAATGAATCCTCGACGGTGGGGGCCGCTCAGGCGCTCAAACAACGCAAATCAAAGGTCAAGCTGGTGGGCTTTGATTGGAGCCCGAGCCTGTTGGACGACGTGCGCGCCGGCGTGATCGATTCACTGGTGGCTCAACACCCGTTCCGGATGGGCGAAGAGTCTGTCAAAGCGGCCGTGGCCAAGCTGAAAGGCCAACCAGTAGAGAAGATCAACAATCTTGCGCCACGGCTGCTGATGAAAGAAAACCTCGACACTCCCGAAGTGCAGGCGCAGGTAATGCCTGACTTAAAGAAGTATCTGGGCGAATAAAAAAAACCGGGCGCGAACCCCTGTTGGAGGTCAAGGGCGCGAGCAATCGCCCCCGGCTCGGTAGAAAATGTGGCCAGTCTCAGTTGGGCGCGCGGGCCAACAGCGAGCCGACCTTGGACATGATTGCACTCATGTTAGGCGCCAGGCTGGTGGGAAAGAACGCGGCCACCGCCACGGTCAAAAACGCCGTCATCAGGGCGTACTCGATTAAGTCTTGCCCTGCTCGATCAAGAAGCAGCCGGGTCACGGCTTGCCAATATTTTCGCTGTATGTAACTCTGCATGGTCCCTCTCCACGGTCTCATCCATAGTATGCAAGCGAACGTGTTCCGGGCCTACCCGGCATTGACCGTAGTGACCCTACTAAGCCACCTTAAGGCGCCTGGATCCGCACAACGGTAAAGTTGCGCAGCGTGAGCACGTCGGTGGAAGCGGTCGCCAGTTGGGCCCGGAAGTCGATCGTAAGTGGATCAGCCAACAATTCGGTAGTACTGCCGGCGTTGGCGGTTACCGCCGATCCCTGTCCCCAACTCAAGCTGGACCATTGGGCGCCGCCGCCAAAAACGCCCAGGCTGATACGGCCGGTTCCGGCTGATGAAGCGCCCGGCGCGGTATGGGTGGCCATGACGGTGGCTCCCCAGCGAACCTCGAAGCTGTATCCGGCGGTAGCGCCTTCGTGCGCCAGATCGAAATTGATCTCCACGCGATCCCCCGGCAACAGTACTCCGCCCGGAATCGTACAGACGCCGAGGCTGGTGCTGGAAGGCTGGCTGGTGGAGACGCCCACTGCCGCGCATAGCGTCTGCGGAATGGTGCCGGTGGCGCCCGTCGTCCGGTAGGACGCAATCAGCACGTCTCCGTTTTGCGGCGTTGCGGCGGGGACGAAGGCGAGGTTGCCGCCCGTAAGCGTGTAGTCAAGCGTGCGTTTCTGCAACAGGCCGTTGCG
>JAYUSQ010000032.1:0-8212 GCA_043755595.1 Acidobacteriota bacterium
CCGCGAAGCGCCTTAGTTGCGGGCCTGGCGAAGACAAGCGTGATCCCACAAAACAATTCTACATCAAATTGTTTTTTTATAACACAGTAGTACTAGAACCGTGGAACCGGGCCAGCCTCTCAAATGGATTCGTCTTGCGGGTGCATTGGCGGGCCTGGTTGCAATGATCAGCGCCTTATCGCAGCTTTGGTTTGAATTGGGCGGACCGAAGTGGCCTTACTGGCCGATCGCGCTGGTTCTGAACCTGTTATTAGTTGGCCTGTTTCTGCTCAACACCAGAGACTTCCCAGCCCGGCGGCCTTGGCAAAGCCTTGTGCTGGCGGCCCAAATGTTGATTCACATTCCAGCGTGTGATGGTTTCGATGCCCTCAGCGCGCTGACCATTCCCCTGGTTCGTCCCGCCGGAAAACGCTTGGGTTGGTTCCTAGCTCAGTGTCTGTCGTCAAGCGCAGGGCTGATGTTTCTGCTGTGGCGTCAATGGCCGAAAATCGTCAGCGAGGCGGACAAGCGAAATTTGTGGTCGCAACTCTGGACGGCGGTCCCCGCTGCCATACTCGAAGGCATCGCCTGGAGTCTGTTGGCCTACGTCGCCGCGTTGTTGATTACCCAAATGGAGAGTGACCGCCGGCGTCTGGTCGGCAGCAACGCCGAACTGCTTAGTTCGCGGGCCATGCTAGCCGAATCCAGCCGCGCGGCTGAACGCCTAGAGATCGCACGGGAGCTGCACGATTCTTTGGGTCATCACCTGACAACCCTCAGCCAGGAACTTGAGCTGTCGCAACGCGTGCCGGCCGATGAGAAGGAAGGTCACGTGAAACAGGCTCAGTTGTTGGCGAGATTGTTACTCGCCGACTTACGTGAAACCGTGAGTTCCTGGCGTCTCGGCGGCGCGGGTGGTCTGCCCGTGGCGCTCTCGGCGCTGGCAGGCGGAATCAATAATGTGAAGGTACAAGTGGAGGTCGATCCGGTGCTTGCCAATTTGGATGCGCCCCGCGCGCACGCCTTGCTTCGCTGCGCCCAAGAGGCTGTCACGAATGCTCTGCGCCATTCAGGGGCATCTACGATTGACATCTTGCTGCGCAACGAAGGGACCGGAGTGCTTTTGCAGGTGGTCGACAACGGCAACGGCTGCGCCCTTTTGTTACCCGGGAATGGGCTTACCGGCATCCGGGAGCGCGCCAAGGAGTTTCTTGGTCAAGCCGAGTTTCAGTCCTTGCCGGCGCGCGGCTTCAGGGTCGAGGTACGGCTGCCATGATCCGGCTCTTGCTGGTGGAAGATGAAACACTCTTCCGCCTGGGCCTCAGCCGCCTGCTTAGCCTGACGGGAGAGTTCGTCATTGCCGGAGAAGGTACCGATGGTGAGCACGCCCTTTCACTGATCAGCGCGTTGAAACCGGAAGTCGTCATTATGGACATTCAAATGCCGCGCATGAGTGGCATTGCCGCCCTGCAAAAACTCCGGGGAGCCGGCGACATGACTCCAGTGATTCTAATTACCACTTTTGACGACGAGGAGTCTTTCCTGCTTGGCATGCGCGCTGGAGCCAGCGCATTTTTGCGCAAAGATATCGCACTCGAGGACCTGACTGCAGCCATCCACAGCGCCGCGCGCGGCGAACGAATATTACGGCCATTGGTCACCGAGAAGACACTGCAGAGGCTGGAGCAAATCAAACCCGTCTTTGATTCGTTGGATCTGCCGGATCCGATATCAAAACGAGAAATCGAAGTCTTGCGTCTGATGGCCGCCGGCCTCAGCAACAAGGAAATCGCCGATGCGCTCGGCACCGGCGATGCCACCATCAAGACTCATGTTTCGAGCATCCTGTCGAAGCTGGGTGTGCGCGATCGAACCCGCGCCGTTCTCCGGAGCCTGGAACTTGGGTATATCTGAACTAATCTGAACTAACTAACTACCGGTTACAGCAGCCAAACCGATCAGTGCAACGGTGCCTTCGTCCAGTGCGGGGAACCATGAGGTGTGCGAAAGATTCAGTTGTACGCCAGCTTGACTTGTCAGGAGCCACCCGGTAGTCTCATCAAAGTGATTCGCTTCCTTAACCTTCGTCTTCTGGCCATCTCCATCGTCTTATTCACGCATGCGCAAGCTGCCTCTCCGCGCGAGGCGTTTCTCAAGCTGATCGATCGCCCCCGTGTGCCACTGGCCGCCGAAATGAAACGCATGGCGCCGGTTGGAGCGTTCGAGCAGCTCCATTTCAGCTTCGCCACCGAGGCCGGGCAGCGCGTCACAGGGTTGCTCGTCAAGCCAAAGACGGCGTCCGGCAAACTACCCGTAGTCGTCGCGCTGCATGGCACGGGCGGTAACAAGGAATCGCAACTACCTCTGCTCGAAGATCTTGCCGGCCGCGGCTTCCTCGCGATCGCGATCGATGGCCGGTACCATGGCGAGCGCGCTCTGGGGGCGAAGGGATCGAAGGGCTACGTGGACGCCATCCTGCGCGCGTATCGCGGGAGCGGCGAACATCCATTCCTATACGACACTGTGTGGGACATTATGCGCTTGATCGACTGGATCGAGACCCGCCCCGACGCGGATGCCGCGCGCATCGGCATGATCGGATTTTCGAAGGGCGGCATGGAGCTCTATCTGGCCGCTGCGGTCGATTCACGGATCCGCGCGTCGGTTCCGTGTATCGGCGTGCAGAGTTTCCGCTGGGCGCTCGATCATGACGCCTGGCAATCGCGCGCCGGCACCTTCCAACACGCGCTCGACGAAGCCGCTCGCGAAGCATCCGCTTCCCCAGACGCTAAGTTCCTCCGCCGCTTCTACGACCGCGTCGCGCCAGGTATCTATGATGAATTCGATGGGCCGAGCATGGCGCCGCTCATTGCGCCGCGGCCGCTGCTGGCGATCAACGGCGAAGTCGACGCGCGCACGCCCAAGGCTGGATTGTTGGAGTGCGTGACTAAGATCAAAGCCGCTTACGCCGCCGCTGGTGCGCCCGGGAACTTCGAGTTCATCCTGCAACCCAACACCGGGCACAAGGTCAATCCCGAATCCATGCGGACGGCGCTGGATTGGTTGGTTCGCTGGCTCGGCAATCCCGCGATCCAAAGCAAAGTTGGCGCCGGCGGGAATTAGGTGATTAGGCTAAAATGCCACCCATGCATTTATCGATGCGAACACCGATGCTTCAAACCAGCCGCCGCCGCCTGATAGAGATGACGGCGGCAGCGTTTGCCTCCACACTGGCCGCACAGGAACCCGGCCGCGCCCCAGCGAATCTCCAGAAGATGTTGGAGCCGCCCACCGGCAAAGTTCCGGTGGTGATCGACACCGATACCTTCAACGAAATCGACGACCAGTACGCCGTGGCCTACGGCATTCTGTCTCCCGAGCGCATGGATGTCGAGGCCATTTACGCGGCGCCGTTTGTCAACGCGCGTTCGAAAAGCGCGGGCGAGGGGATGGAGAAGAGCTACCAGGAAATCCTTCGCATTCTGAAGTTTCTCGGACGCAACTCAGATGGCTTTGCCTTCCGCGGTTCGGAGCGCTTCTTTGCCGGTGCCGGTAAGCCAGTCGACAGCCCCGCCGCGCGCGACCTGATCAAGCGCGCCATGCAGCCACGTCCAACGCCGCTGTATGTGTTGGCGCTCGGGTGCCCCGCTAACGTTGCTTCCGCCATTCTGCTGGAGCCCAAGATCAAAGAGCGGATTGTGGTGGTTTGGTTGGGGGGCACGACTCATCAGTGGCCCTCGGCCCGCGAGTTCAACCTCAACCAGGATCTTCCCGCGGACCGCGTGCTATTCGACAGCGGCGTGCCGCTGGTGCAAATCCCAACCAAAAACGTGTCCGAGCATCTGCGGACCACCGTTCCCGAACTCCAGCGGCAGCTCAAGGGGCGCTCGCGGCTGGGCGACTATCTATTCGATCAGTTCGTGGAATACGAAAAGGCCCACACGCAGGGCCAAGGGCCGAACTACCCGTATTCGAAAGTGATCTGGGATATTTCAGTCATCGCATGGATCGTCGATCCTAAATGGGCACCCTCGGAATTGGTAACCAGTCCTGTACTTACCGATGACTTCCGATGGAAGCAGGAGTCTGGCCGGCACCAGATCCGCGTCGCCACCAACATGCTGCGCGACCCGATCTTTCATGACCTCTTCGAGAAGTTGGCGCGCAGCGGACGTTAGCTGACCCTTGACAAGGGCACCGTGCAGGATTAGGCTTTTACGATACAATCAATCGCTTCAGGAGACACAGCGCATCGCCGAATAGCCTGAGCGAATGAGTCCAGGACGACTTGAAGGTTAGAAGGAGATACGCAATGAATCGAACGAGACGTACGGTAGCACTGTCGCTGGCTTCATTTTCGCTGGCGGCCCTCATGGTTTCCGGCCCACTCTTTGGCCAGGCAGGATCGGGTACGATTTCCGGATCTGTGTTCGATCCGACCGGCGCGGCCGTGCCCGGCGCGACCGTCGTCGCTCAAAACTCGGCGACCGGATTCCGGCGTGAATCGGCGGCCACCGGCTCAGGCGAGTTCGCACTCATCGGCCTGCAACCGGGCGACTACACGGTTTCAGTAGAGATGCAGGGCTTCAAAAAATCCACAACCAAGGATCTGAAGCTCCAAGTGGATCAGGTCGTCCGCCTCGAAGTGAAACTCGAAGTCGGAAACGTTGCCGAAGTAGTAGAGGTCACGAGCCAGGCGGCGATACTCAACACCGAACAGTCTTCCACAGGCTCAGTGGTCGACCGTCAGAAGATTATCGATTTCCCCCTCAACGGACGAAACTTCGTCCAACTGGGTCTGTTGCTGCCCGGCGTCAACACCGGTGACGACGGCGGGACTTCGGGTGGCGGCATTTCCATCAGCGGCATGCGGCCCGAACAGAACAGCTTCCTACTCGACGGCACCGTCAACTCCGATCAGTATCAAAACGCGCTCGTGATCCGGCCTTCGGTCGACGCGATCGAAGAATTCAAAATTCAAACCTCGAGCTATTCGGCTGAATTCGGCAAAGGCGCCGGCGGGCAGATCAACGTCGTCACTCGCAGCGGCACGAATTTGTTCCATGGGACGCTGTTCCAGTTCAATCGCAACAACGCCCTGCAAGCGCGCAATCTGTTTGATCGCAATGCGAACTTCCGAACCAAAGACGGCCGCTTCAAGGCCCCGCCGTTCAATCAGAATCAATTCGGATTCACGTGGGGCGGGCCGGTCACGTTGCCTGGCTATCGCGGCAAGGACCGCACTTTTTTCTTTGTCAATTACGAAGGCTACCGGTTGCGCCGCGGCAACACCACCCTGACCACGGTGCCGACGCCCGAAATGAAGCGCGGAGACTTCTCCAGTTTCCTTGGCGCTAATCAAGGTACCGACGCTCTCGGCCGCCCCGTGCCCAGGAACGGCGTCTATGACGCCCAAACCTCCCGGCAGGTTGGCAATGTCTCGGTCCGCGATTTGTTCCCGGGCAACATTATTCCGGTCACGCGCTTCGACACGGCGGCGCGCAACGTCATCAACTTCTCCGGTCTGATGCCTAATCCCAATACCGCCGGCGGTAGGGGCGCCAACGGCAACCCGACGCAAAACTACTTCGACGGCCGCACCCGCTCGAGTAACTATGATCTGTTCAGCATGCGCTTCGATCATCAGTTTTCTTCGAAAGATACCCTGATGGCGCGCTACAGCCTCACCGATTCCAACGCCTTCGCGCCAAACACCTTCCCCGGGTATGGCTCGCGCGACAACCAGCGGCAAATGGCGGGCACCATCGCCTACACCCGCATCTTCGGCCCCACCACCGTCAATGAGTTCAAATTCGGCTATCTCCGGTGGGCGCAGTTTCAAGCCGGCGAAAACACCATCGCCGATCGCGACCTCGTCAAGGAGCTGGGCGTGACCGGCCTCGACTTCGCCAGCACTCCGGGACTCCGCGGGGCGCCGAATTTCGCCATCAGCGGCTTCGCCACGGTTGGCGACGGCGACGGCCCGTACCGCCCGCGCAACAATACGTTTCAGTTCATCGATCAGCTTTCATTCAACAAGGGACGGCACTTCATCAAAGTGGGCGGTGAGGTGCGCCGCGTCCGGAATGCGATCACGCGCGCCAACACTCTCCGCGGCTCATTCAACTTCACCAGCAACAACTGGAGCGGCCTGCAGGGCTTTGCCAACACCGGCAACACCTTCGCGAATTTTCTGATGGGTCTGCCGGTTCAAAAAGGACGGCGCGTGAGTGGCTTCTTCCAGGATTTGCGCTCCACCGAATATGCGGGCTTCATTAACGACGACTGGAAGGTCAGCTCCAAGCTGACTATCAACCTAGGCCTCCGCTACATGTACTACGCTCCGCCGTATGAATTGCAGGACCGCGTTGCCACCTTGACCTACCCGGATCGCCGGCCGTCGAATTACAGCGAAGGCGCGCTTTTCTTCCTGCAACCCGGCAACCAACGTTTTGCTCCCAATTGGGGCCGCGCCGGTAAGGAACTGCCACGATCGCTCTTTCCGGCCGATAAGAAGAACTTCGGACCGCGCTTCGGCTTCGCCTATCGACCGATCACCAAAACCGTCATCCGCGGCGCCTATGGAATGTTCTTCGACACGGTGCCCCTCTTCATTACTCAGGACACGCTGGAGAATCTGCCCAACCTTAAGGAAGATCAACAGAGCTTAAGTCTGTTTCAGGAGGGCTTGCCTACGCCCGAAACGTTTATCGGCTTCCGGATCGCCAATCCCGGCCCTGGGCAATTCAACCCCGGCCCCAACGACGTCTCGCCGGACTTCAAAAACGCCTATGTCCAGCACTGGAACTTCGGGATCCAGCGCGAATTGCCCGGCTCGATTCTATTTGAACTTTCCTACGTGGGCAGCAAGGGCACTCGCCTGAATCGCCGCGAGAACACCAACACCGCCGAACCGAACGGGCCAGGGGCCACCGTGCCACTGAGTGCGATTCCTGCGCAACCGATCAACCCTGTCACCGGCCAGCCGTTCTCCCCCAACCCGATCGAGAACGCTGGGCTGCGGTCGCGCTTCCGGCGCCTGGTTCCCTATGCGATCAATGTCTGGGAGAACAACGCCCTCTATCTGCTCGATAACATTTTTCAGACGACGTCGACTGCCTTTTCAAACTACAATTCGGCGCAGCTACGGCTTGAGAAACGGCATTCGAAAGGGATCACTTGGTTGGTGGCCTATACCTTCTCCAAGGCTCTTTCGGACGCCACCGGCTTCAATGGCGGCGGCCCTTTCGATACGGGCAACCGCATCCAGGACATCTTCAACAAGAAAGGCGACAAAGGCCTGGCTAGCATCGATCATCGCCATCGCCTGAGCGCGTCGGTGATTTACGATTTGCCGTTCGGCAAAGGCAAGTCGTTCCTGGGCGCGGCTCCCTCGATCGTCAACAAGATCGTAGGCGGCTGGTCATTAAACGGCATCTATACTTATCAGACCGGCTTGCCGATGACCGTGAAATTCAACGGTGATTACTTCGGTTCCGGCACCGACAACGCCCGCCCCGATCTGATCTGTAACCCGAATCTGGAAGGTGGCGCACGCAGCGTGTCCCGGTTCTTCGCCACCAACTGTTTTGCGATTCAGAGTCCAATCCGCTATGGCACGGCGGGCCGGTCCACTGTGACCGGGCCCTTGATTCACAATATCGACATCGGCATTCTGAAGAACACCAACATCACCGAGCGTGTCACCACTCAGTTCCGCGCCGAGTTCTTCAACTTACCGAACCACGCGCAATGGAACCCGCCCAATCGCTTTGTCGATCAGGCCGCCTTTGGCCAGATCTCCTCGGCACGCGATCCGCGCATCATTCAGTTCGGGTTGAAGGTTAGCTTCTAGAATGGGAAGCAGTGATAAAGAAGATCGGTCCGGTTAGCTGCGGGCTCTTCCTGGCCGCCGGGATGGCTGCCGCCGAAGGCACGGATGCGGCGGTCGCTATCCTTCAACAGAAGTGTTTGGCGTGCCATGGCGATGCTAGTGGCATGTCCGGGTTGAAAGTAACGAGCCGCGAGAATCTACTTCGCGGTGGCTCTCGCGGACCCGCCGTTGTGCCCGGAAAATCCGCCGATAGCCTGTTGTTCAAGGCCGTCGCCGGTTCGGGTGAAGTTCTCCGGATGCCGCCCACCGGCGGCGGCCTGCCCGCCAACGAGGTTGCGACCCTCAAGGCTTGGATCGATTCTGGCGCCAACTGGTCAAACGCGTCTACCGTGGCCATGA
>JAYUSQ010000033.1:0-27552 GCA_043755595.1 Acidobacteriota bacterium
CCTTGACGATCATCGCCAAAAACCCGAAAGCCTACGGGTTGGATGGCATCACACCCGATGCGCCCTTCGAGTACGACACCATCCGGATCTCAGCCGACACGCACTTAGAGCTGATCGCCGATCTGGCGGAGAGGCCGCTGCAGAAAATCCAGGAACTAAATCCCAGCGTCCTGCGTTTGATCGCCCCGGCTGGGTATGAGATCCACGTGCCGAAGGGAATGGGGAAAACAGCGCTGGCGCGGCTTGAGTTTGTGCCGGCCGCCAAACGGACGACGTGGCGGGTTCGGCGGTTCCAGGCGGGCGAATCGGTCGCGTCCGTGGCCAGCCAGTTCCGGTTGACCGAGCAGGCCGTGGCCATAGCGAATCGTCAGCCGATGGGGGGAGACTCGACATCGGAGTGGGCGCCCGAAGCCGGTGATTTCGTGGTGATTCCTTCGGCGTACGCGGGCGCGGCTCAGGTAGGCGGTCCATCGAATCGGAGCATCGGAGCCAGGGGCAAGACGGTCGCTCCAAAGCGCCGGAAGGGCGGCAAGCCCACAGTGATCGCCGCCAGGAAACCACCGGTCCCCGGTCGAGTTACTACGGCGCGACGTTAATATTGTTCGTTCCGCACTTCTCCTCACGCATTTTTATTGCGCGCCAAACAAAAAGCGATATTCTATCTTGTGACCGACCGCGCCACAGGAGAATCAGAACACTATGAACGAACTTCGTATCTTCGCAGCCGACGACGACGGCGACGAAACCCCTTACGACAGCGAACACATCGAGATGGAATCGGAGAAGCACGAGTACAGCATCGACGACGAGGACGAGGAACTGATTCCTACAACCTCTCTGGGTAACACCGCGCCAACGCCGCCCACCGTCACCCCGGTGTCAACGCCTGCTCCGGCTTCGCCGGAAACGAAGGCGCCCGCTGCGCCCACTCCGAAGAAAGCCGCTGGGAAAAAACCGGCGGTCAAGAAACCTGCTCCCGTTGCGGCTAAACCCGCCGCGAAGCCTGCCCCGGCTCCTATCAAGACTGCCGCCAAGGCGGCTCCTGTCAAGAAGACCGCCGCCAAGGCGGCTCCTGTCAAGAAGGCTGCCGCCAAAGCGGCTTCTGTCAAGAAGGCTGCCGCCAAAGCGGCTCCTGCGAAGCAAGCGGCGGCGAAGAAGCCACCAACCAAAGTTATGACAAAAAAAGCAACCGCCAAGAAATCTCCGGCGGTCAAAACAGTCGCCGTTAAGGCGGCTCCCGTGAAGACAGCTCCCGCTAAGAAAGAGGTGGCCAAAAAGGCTGCCGTAAAGACGGTGGCGAAAAAGGCGCCACTAAAGAAGGCCGCCGCTCCCCAGAAGGCCGTTAAGAAGGCGCCGGTCAAGATGGCGCCAGTCAAGAAAGCGGCCGCTAAGAAGACCGGCTCCAAGCGTAAGTAGACCGGCTTAGAAATGCCGGTCAGAGCCCGCCGGTGGTTACGCCGGATGAGAGGTGGGTCCCAGGCTCACCTGATCGAGGCCGACGATGGGCATTTCTACGTCGTAAAACCGAAAGACAACCCGCAACACCGCCGAATCCTGGTCAACGAATGGATCTCGGCGGTGTTCCTTCACTACCTTCAACTCGCCACGCCTGCAGTAGCCCCCGTTCTCTTACCGGCCGAATTTGTGGCCGCCAACCCGGAATTGGGGATCCAGCGCGGACGTCACCTCGAAGCCATTTCACCGGGCTGGCACTTCGGTTCACGCATGCCGGGTGACCCGTCGGAAATCGCCCTGTTCGATACCCTGCCCAACGTGCTCTTATCGAAAGTGGTCAATCTGCGCGACCTCGGTGGCCTGCTGGTCTTCGACCGCTGGGTTTCGAATGCCGACTATCGGCAGTTGATTTTTTTCCGGGCGAAAGTAGCTGAGCCTGGATCGGTGCGCCCCGGCTTTCTGATGTGGGCGATCGACCAGGGTTTCGCTTTTCAAGGGCCGAATTGGAATCTCAAGGGCGCTGGGCGGCAAGGCCTTCATCATGGCAATCCACATTACGAGTCACTGACTGGCTGGGAACAGCTTGAGCCCTGGCTGACGCGCATCGAAACGTTTCCTGAAGAAGTGGCCGATCAAGCGCTGGCGTCCATGCCGCGCGAATGGTTAGGGCCTGGTGACGAGGAAGAACTCAACACGCTGCTCGAACAACTCTTCCGCTCTCGCCAGCGGATCCGGCATCGGGTGGAAGATACGTTGCACTCCGAAGTGGCGCTGTTTCCTAACTGGCCGCGGTGATCAGCCCTTCGGCGACGCGGCGGGCCGTCTCCGGCGCCAGTAAGATGCCGTTACGGTAGTGACCGTATGCGAGCCAGATCGCTGTGTCGGCAAGCGCCCGGATCTCAGGCACGTAGGTTGGTGTGGCCGGACGAAAGCCGATCCACGCTTCGGGCTGCAATCCGCGCAGCAGCGGGAGTAACCGTTCTGCATTGACGCGCAGTTCTTCCACCACCGTGGGATCGATTGTGCGATCGAAGCCCACCGATTCAGACGACGCGCCGGCAATGAGAAACCCTGAGGATCGTTGAACGAGATAGCTATGTCCGCGCCGCAAAATAGAGGGCAATAGATTGGACTCCAAGTGGTAGCCAAGCAAGTGTCCGCGCACCGGAAACGTCTGGGGAATTGGGCAAGCCATGCGTATTTCCGAGGTCCAAGCACCCGCCGCCAACACTGCGCCGTCTGCGTGAATGACGGCGCCACCGCGGGGGCTGATGACGGCTTGACCGGATCGCCACTCGACGCTTTCTACTGGCGTGGTTTCGCGGATGACGACGTCGCGGGACTCGCAGCAGATTCGCAAAGCGCGCATGACGTGGCGAGGGTCCACCAACGCATCGGCGGGAAAAAACCGCGCGATTCCATCGGACGGTAAGACGGCCGAGGGCAAGTAGCGCGCCAAGCCGCCGGGGGCGATCGGCTGTGAAAGGATGCCGAGCGCCGTTTGGTTCGCCACGCGTTGATCGAGGCGTGAGTGCTCCTCCTGCCCAACAGTAATTTCTATGGCCCCACCGCATTGGTAATCGATCGTCAGCCCCGATTCCTCAGTCAGCTCGCGTATAAATGCCGGATAGGCGGCCGCGCTTGCCATAGCCATCTCTGACAACGCCGACCGCTGGTCGACTTCCCCGCCCGGCGCCAACATTCCCGCGCCTGCCCAACTAGCCTCGGCACCCATGTGACTTTTGTCGAGCAGCGTGACACGGCAGCCGCGTTGCGCTAACCGCCAGGCGATCGAACTGCCGATAATCCCGGCGCCGATCACCGCTACGTGCATTCCCATCTCTTCCCATCGTATGCTGTCAAGGCATGCGGCTTCTCATTTCGTTGGCGATTTGTTCGACGGTATTGACCGCGGAAACAGTGGAGATTCGATCTTCGCTGGACGGTGTGGCGCAACCGGCGATTGTGGACCTGCCTCCGGTTGGACCGGGCGCCGTGCCGTTACTGGTGCATCTTCATTCCTGGTCCAGCCGGTTTGATAACTCGAACAACTTCGACGACATTCGCGCCGAAGCGAAGCGACGCGGATGGGCCTTTGTTTCGCCCGACTTTCGCGGAGTAAACGATCATCCTGAAGCGTGTGGTTCAGACCAGGCCGTGCAGGATGTCCTGGACGCCGTCGAATGGGTGAAGCAGCGTGGCGCCATCGACCCGCGCAGGATCTACCTCACCGGGAGTTCGGGCGGCGGCTACATGGCGCTGATGATGGCGGGCCGGGCCCCCAACGTCTGGGCGGCCGTCTCCGCGTTTGTCCCGATTACCAACCTTTCGGCTTGGCATGCGTTTTCGAAGGCCAAGGACGCGCGGTATTGGAAGATGATGGAAGGCTGCTTCGGCTATCCACCCACGCACGGCATGGCGCTGCAGCAATACCGCCGCCGCTCGCCGGTGCATTTTCTACGGCTCGTTCGCGGGCGCCTTCCCGTCGATATCCAAACCGGAATTCAGGATGGCCACACAGGCTCGGTGCCGGTGAGCCATTCACTACGGGCGTTCAACGAATTGGCGGCGCCGGCAGACCGCATCGCCGAGGCCGACATAGAGTCGATCGACAGCAACGCAAAGATTCCGGCCAAGCTCGCCGCATCGATTGACGAACCGCGGTTGAAGAAGGTTCTGTTGCGGCGGGTATCCGGCAACGCGCGAGTGACTATTTTCGACGGGGGCCACGAGGCCGACTTCCCCACCGCTGTGCGCTGGCTCGAAGGGCATCGGCAGGCGGAAGTGGCGGTCCTGCCCGGTCTCCAGAATGACCAACTACTGCCCAGCGATTCGTCTGGCAAAGCGACCGTGCCCTCCCCAGCGGTACGTGGCCCCGGGCGGCTTCAGGTGCAAGTAAACGGCGGGCCCTGGCAATTCGCGATGCCGAGACTGGCTACCGGCGGGCCTTATTCGATCGGCTTCCGCCTTGGCGGCGTGACGGTGCGCCGCACGGGAATTCTGGTAGGCGACATCTATCTACTCGCCGGCCAATCGAACATGGTGGGGCGCGCGCCACTCGTCGATCCAGCTCCATCGGACACCCGGATCCGAATGCTCACGCCAGAAGACACTTGGACGGTCGCGCAGGATCCTGTGCATGAGGCGCTGCCGCGCGACGGGCGCGTCGTCGGGATTGGACTCAGTCTGCCGTTCGCCAAGGAGATGTTGCGGCGAACGGGGGTGCCGATTGGGTTGGTTCCCTGCGCGGTGGGCGGAACGTCGCTCGCCCAATGGAGCCCGGACCTGCGCAGCACGCATTTCCGCCGGTCGCTTTATGGGAACTTTGTCGAGCGCGCACGGATGGCGGGACCGGCCAAGGCAATTCTTTGGTACCAGGGTGAAGCGGACGCTTCGGCGATGGACACGGCCAATTCTTACGCCCAACGATTCCAGGCGTTGGTGCGGACGATGCGCACCGACCTCGGTCAGCCGCTGTTGCCGTTCTACTACGCTCAACTTTCGCGCTACGTGATCGACAAGGGTTATGAAGGCTGGGATGCCGTGCGTGAGGCGCAGCGGCTTTCAGAGGGCACGCTCCAGCCAGCCGGCATGGTGGCCACGATCGACCTGACCCTGACCGATCCCATTCATCTTGACCGCGCCAGCCTTGAGACTGTGGGCAGGCGGTTTGCCGCGCGCGTTCTCGACGGCCCGGCACCCGCGTTGGCAACTGCAAAGTGGGACCAGCCGGGACGGCTTCGATTGCATTTCACCAAGCGTTTGGTTGGCCCGCCGCAAGGCGCGCGGATCCACGGCTTTGACTTTGACCGGACCGCAGTGCTGCAGGCAGTGCAGGAGACTGCGACGGGCGACATTCTCCTGTCCGTTGGGCCCGCGCCGGCGGACGAAGATCGGGCCCTATACTATTGCCGAGGGTTGAACCCCGCTTGCGGGCTCACCGATGCCAGCGGGCAGGCATTGGCGGCTTTTGGACCCATCGCATTGGGCAGACCGCCACAATCCAAGTAAGATTTTCGGCGCGCTCGCCGCACTACTACTTGTAGATGCCAGTCAACAAGTCACTGGACCGTTTGCTCAAGGCTTTCTTCGACGAAGCGCCACGGATGTTTCTGCATGTGGCGGAGATTGTCCCATTGGGCCGGGCCGTCGAGCTCGAACCGTTGCCCCGTGAGACGTCTCCGCCTGTGGTGATGCCCGATACAGCCGTCCGGGTAAGGCTGCGGGGGCGGCGCGAATTCATCTTTCATACGGAAATGGAGCGGAACTTCCGGCGGAGCAAATTGCCGGTGATCGCCAAGTACGGCGGCGCTTTGGCTTCGCAATATCGCATTCCCGTGAAAACCTTGATTCTGCTGCTGCACCGGAAGGGCAATCCCAAGTTCGACCAAGGCACGGCCGAGTTCAGGGTGGGTGGGACGCGAATCCTGCATCCGTTTCGCATCATGCGGTTCTGGGAGTTGGACCCCAGCCCGCTGTTTGCGACGGGCGATCCGCGATTGCTGCCGTGGACGGCCATGATGAATTCGACCGACCTGGAGTTGCGCGCCGCCGCCCGCGAGTTGGGCCGATTGGGCGACGAAGAACTGCTCGGGCGCTTTCATCTGCTGGCGGGCTTTCGATATGATAGGGATCAGATAGAGGAAATGACGGGAGGCGCCAATATGGGATTCGTTGAGTTCTTCTGGGAAAACTCGAAACTGCTGACCGACTACAAGGCCAAGATCGCAACCGACAGCCGGGCCGAAGGGAAGGCCGAAGGGAAACAGGAGGGCACGGTCGACGGAATACGACGCGCGGTCAAGGCAGCGTTGGCTTCGAAGTTCCCCGGCTTGGAAGCCTTGCCGCAACTGGACAAGATCAAGCAGGTAAAAGCCTTGGAGAACCTGTTGGTCAGCCACGTCCTCAGCGGGAAAGATCACGCCGCGGTCAAGCAGGCCATCTTGAAGGCTGCGCGCCGGTCTGCTATCTGACGATCCCGAATGAGATAGCGATCAGCCAAGGGACCATGTCGGGAGACGCAATTTGGGATTTCCTGAGTACTTCTGGGAATATTCAAAGCTCCTGACGAATTCAAGGCGAAGCTCGCAACGGACAGCTACGCCGAGGGCCTGGCGATAGGCAGAGCGAAAGGCCAAGTCCGCGTAAGACGGCGATGGCTGAAGTTGGTGTTAGCGTCAAAGTTCCCCGGGTTGGAAGCCCTGCCACAACTGGCCAAAATCAAGAGCGCGAACCCTGTTCAACCTGTTAGTCACCTCGTGCGAGAACGATCACGCCACAGTCAAGCGGGCCATCCTAAAATCCGCCCGCCAATCCGCTGCTACCTGACGATCCCCTTCCGAACCGCATACAACACCACCTCCGCTGCGCTACGAAGTCCCAGCTTTTGCAAGATGTTCCCTCGGTGCGTTTCCACGGTGTACAAGCTCAGATTCAACTTGTTAGCCACATCCTTATTCGCCTGCCCTTCGGCGATCATCTGCAAGATCTCCCGCTCGCGCGGAGTGAGGGCGTCATAGCTATCTTCCTTGCCATCTTGCTGAAGTCGCTGAACGTACTCTTCCTGAAGCAACTTGGTCACCTTAGGACTGAAAAACGACTTCCCCGCAACCACCGCGCGGATCGCCGAGATCACGTCCGTCTCCGCCGACTCCTTCAGCAAGTACGCCTTGGCGCCCGCCCGCAAGGACCGAAGCACGTAGGCTTCGTCAATGTGCATACTCAGGATGACGACCGCCATCGCAGGATTCTTGGCCAGGATCTGCCGGGCCGCCTCAATCCCATTCAGGCCAGGCATGGCGACGTCCATTACCAACACGTCCGCTCCTGATTCGGGCGCCAGATCCACGGCCTGACGGCCATCGGCGGCCTCGGCCACCACCGTCATGTCCGGCTCACGTTCCACCACATGTTTCAGGCCCGCGCGCAGGATTGCGTGGTCGTCGGCGAGCATTATTCGCAGCGTCTTCATGCGGCCACGTTCCCGGTTGCAATGTCAGTCAAAGGCAGCGTCACGGTTACCCGCGTTCCTTTCCCAGGATTAGAGTCAATATCGAAGCTACCATGCAATCGAGCGACGCGCTCACGCATGCCCAGCAGGCCGAGCCCCTTGGTGCGCCCGGCATCGAAACCTTGGCCGTCGTCCTGAACCGTCAGGCAGACCGCGCCGGCAACCCGCACCAGAGTAACATGCACGGATTTGGCGTGGGCGTGTTTGGTGATATTGTGCAACGTTTCTTGCGCCAGCCGGTAGATGCAGGTGCGATGCTCGTCGGGCACCTCCCCGGCTTCATCGTCCGCTTCCACTGTTAGGCGCAGGCCCGAACGCTTCTGGACCTCACGGGCTTGCCACTCCAAAGCCGGCACCAACCCGAAATCGTCCAGCATCGATGGCCTCAACAGCAGCGACATGTTGCGCACGGCATCGAGGCACCGCCGCGCGATCGAGCGCATGGATTCCAGGTTGGAGCGAGCTCCTTCAGCCCCCTCTGGCAGGGAAGCAGCCGTGTTGCCGGCTTCGACGATGAGCGCCGACAGCGATTGGCCGACTTCGTCGTGCAGTTCGCGCGAAATGGCGCGGCGCTCCTCTTCCTGCGCGTTGAGAACCTTCGCTGAAAGATCGGCCAAAGCTTCGCGCGCCTTGATGTTGTCGGCCAGCCGCTCACTGGCCTCGTTGCCGAGACGAACCAGATGCCGCGAAGCAGTCGCCGCCAGGACCCACCCCAAGACCACAGTCAGCGCGACAATCGCGAGGAGAGTTATGAAGAAGAATCGGTCATTGGCCTGGATGTCCGCTTCGCGCCGCCGATTCTCGCTCTCGCTCACTTCGCCAATCCGTGAAATAATGCCCGTCATCGTCTCACGGCGGTTGGCCAATGATTGCGTGAAGTAACGGTCCGTACCGGCCCCACGCTCGCGCGTTCCAACGTCGAGCATCAGTTCCAACACTTTCCAATACACGTTGATCTCGCCTTGCAAATCCGACAACAGGCGCTGGACCCGCTCATCGGGTGAAGGCGGGTACGAGGCCATAGCCGATTCAGCCCGCCGGCGGTTTCGATCCACTTCGGCTCTCAGCGGAGCCGCCGCTTTCGGATCTGGCGTCAGCAGATAGTCTCGCGCAAACGTGCCGGTCAGGAACACGGAGTCGCGCAGTTGTCCAAGCACGTGGGCCCGCTCAAAGTAAGCCGTGCGCGCCTGACGGTCGGCTTCTCGCGCCGCCTTGATCACAACCAGTTGTGAAACGCCGGAAAACAGAATGAGCAGCAGCAAGCCGCCGAACCCCAATTGCAAAGTGCGGAGCATTCCGATCTTGCCGGCGCGAAGAAGCAACATGAAAGACAAGAATACCCTAGTGGAGGGATAGCGGAGCGTTGGAATTTATTGGAACATGGACCTATTGCGAATTGACCTGAAGCAGCAACCTCCGAGCTGCCGGGCCGATTTTGCACGAGAACGGGACCTGCATCACGAGGCAACCGGCCACAGTGGACTCTGGCAGTTCGCAGCGGGTTTTTCGAAACTCGCTCGGCCGGTGTGTGTGGTCCCGTTTTTCGAATCTTCCATCCCGCCTTCCCCCGCCGACATTGCGAGATACCCGTTGGCATTTTCGCGCGGTCTTTGGACACGTCCTACGTCCTGTCGGGGTTTGTCCTACACAAGAATCGTGGTTTAAGGGGATTTCGAAAAAGCGCCGAAGGCGACAGAATGGAATTAACGAAGGGCAGTTACTGACGGCCTCCTCCGAGTCGTAGTATTGACCCCTTCACCATACCGAGGCCCCGGAGTCACGAGGCACCGGGCGGGATTGCAGCGGAAACTGGGCGTTCCCGCGAGGCTAATGCCTCTCCAATTCCAACCGGGACACCCGGGGCCTTTTCGGTTTTCTAAGACCTAGAGCGCGGCGGGGCCGTCTAAGCTACGCCATAGATACCAACTGGCGATACTCGCGTAGGGCCGCCACGGTTCGGCGATCCGAATCAACTCGCCCGGTTTCGGCATCGCTTCCAGGCCGTACGCTTTCATGGCCGCGGCGCGAATCGCATAGTCGCCGACTGGCAATACGTCGGGACGGCGCAAAGCGAAAATCAGAAACATGTGGACCGTCCAAACGCCCACGCCCTTCACGTGGGTCAAGGTCAGGATCACTTCCTCGTCAGTCAGGCCCGCCAGCGAGGCAAAGTCAATCTCACCGCTAGCGGTACGTTTCGCCAGATCCTTAATGTAGGCGCTTTTTTGGAGCGACAAGCCGCAAGCCCGTAGCGACGGCAGCCGCAATTTAACGATCGTCTCCGGCGTGATGCCCGCCTGGCCGCAGCGGGCCTCGAAGCGTCCGAAAATCGTCGAAGCGGCGCGACCGTTCAACTGCTGATAGACGATCGAGCGGGCCAGTGAGGCGAAGCTTGGCTCGGAAAACTGCTGCCGGCAGGGGCCTACTCGCTCAATGATTCCGCGCATTACAGGGTCGCTCCGGCGGAGGTGGTCGACGGCTTTCTTCATAGTGACTGAAACACTCTCCTGTGCCGCCGCGTCACACAAATTGAACCAGATGCGGCATCATGTCATTATGCGGTCGATCACGCTCCTTCTGCTGGCCGGCCTCGCGCTACCCGCCCAGCAACAACCATCTCAGCAGCAGCCGGAGCAGGCCGACCCTGTCATCAAGGTCGACGTGGATATGGTCAGCGTCTTCGCCTCGGTGCGTGACAAGAGGGGCGCATTTGTCAAAGACCTCGAGAAATCGGCTTTTTCGGTTTTCGAGGACGGCAAACCCCAGGATATTCGTTACTTCTCGCGCGAGAGCAATTTGCCGCTGACCATCGGGCTGCTCGTCGATGTCAGCAAAAGCCAGGAGAGTCTGATTGAAGTGGAGAGGCGCGCCGCCAGCGCATTTTTCCGGCAAGTGCTGCGGCCCAAAGATCAGGCGTTCCTCATGAGCTTCGGCATGGAAGCGGAACTCTTGCAGGATATGACGGGCTCGGCCAACCTTCTCGATAAGGGGCTGAACTCGTTGCGGCTGAGTACGCCGGTGGGCGGCGTGTTCACTCCGGGCACGACCAATCAGACCGCGCGAGGCACGATCATGTTCGACGCCGTCTATCTCGCCGCCGCCGAGCAACTCAAGCGCGAAGCCGGCCGCAAGGTGATCGTGTTGATCACCGACGGCATGGACTATGGCTCGCGCATCAAGATCCAGGGAGCGATCGAGGCGGCGCAGAAGTCCGACGTAATCATCTATTCGATCTACTACACCGATCCGCGCTACTCCATGTTCGGCGGCGGCAGTGAGGGCGACCTCAAGAAAATGTCACTTGAAACCGGAGGCCGCGTGTTTGAGGTCAGCCGGAATCGTACGCTCCAGCAGATCTTCGCTGAGATCGACGAAGAGATGCGCAGCCAGTACCAGATCTCCTATTCGCCGCCGAACCCCCAGCGCGACGGAGGCTTCCGGAAGATTGAAATTCGTCCGGCCAACAAAGATCATCGTGTCGCCGCGCGTAAAGGATACTACGCTCAGTAAGGGGACCGGTGTAACAACCGATGGGCTTTCTCCATCACAAAGACAGTCTCAGCCCTTCGAGCAGTTGGAAAATACCCGTTCCGCCGTGGGACTGCGCCACCGGTTTCCGGCCACGGTTAAACAACACGCGACTCATCTTACGATAACCGTGGAACGCTCGGTTCCGAGCCGCCAAGCGCTAGCATGCGGTCTACACAAACGATCTAGAACTCCATGCCCTCAATCAGCCGGTTCAGTTCCGCTTCGGCAGCCGATTTCTTACGCCGCAGATCGCTCGCCTTGTCCCGCAGCGCCGCCAGTTGCGATTCCTGCGTAGCCAATTGCCGCGCATAGCGGTTCACCTGATCCTCCTGGCCCGCGACGCGGTTCAAGCTTCCCAAGTTCTGCCGGATGCGATCCTGATCCTTGGTGATCTCCGCCGTTTCTGTTTCCGCCAGGCGCAGATCGTTCTCCATCGCGGCAATCAGACGCTTGCGATCGAGGATGGTTTGCAGCGCCTTGGTTCCTTCAGCGGTGAGCGCTTTATTCTGGACGAAGCTCATCAGATGGTCGGGATTAAGATTCGACACCATGTAGCTTTGATCTTCGACCCGCTCCTCCTGGAGCACGAACTTGTCGGTAGCGGCAGCGGCGAGTTTCACTTCGAACCGATTCTTGCTCGCGGTGACGGCGGCGGGCTTCTGATTCACTTGCTTGTAGCCCTGGCGAAGAGGCTGCTCGATGATCAACAGCTTAGCCCGATTGTCCACGTTGCGAATCGTAAAGGTCTTCGTCTCAAGCACAGCGGCTTTCGTCGTCAGCACACCACGGCGCAAGTGGAATTCGCGCACGGCCTGCATCGTCGAGTCAATAGCGGTAGTGATGCGGGTGCCGATGTCGATGCCGTAGCCGATCAGCCGGCGATCGCCTGACTTCACAGTCTCTACCAGAGCTTCTCCCGCGTAGGCGGCCTGATCGTAGACCGTGATGGGGCCGCCATCCAGCGTCTTACCAGTAGAGTTAGTCAACTCCGCGGCGTTCAACGGATGCTGCGAACTCATGTCGGAGTAGATCAGCAGTTTGCGCACTTCCAGCTTCTGTTGCAGAAACGGCAGCATGGCCGATTCGTTGCGCTTCACCGTAACGGGCTTGCCGAACCGGTACTCGAACAACTCGCCAAGTTCGCGTCCTTCGGCCGTGCCTTCGACGTTGCTCACCGCTTTGTCGGCCGCCACTTCCATCATCATCTCCGCGGCTTGCGGCGGGGCTTGCGTGCGGGCGAACTGCTGCATATTGCCCTGGTTGCGAAAAGCGGCATCGCGCCGATTCGCAGGCGCCGGGGACGCGGGCGCGGCTCCGCCCAAACCCATCACGCTGCCGGCGAAGACCACCGGAGCGTTGGGACCCACATCGGCCAATTCCGCTTCCGGGCGCACCACGTAGCGCGGCTCATAGAGCCTGCTAATAAATGAAATCGGCCGGCCCGAAACCAGCGCGAGCGTGACGTTAGTCCAGTCCTCACCGGTCGTGTTATCGACGATGGCCCAGCCTTCGAGGGTCGGTTCACCGGTCTGCGGAAAGATCAGCCGATAACTGGATTTCCAAACCGGCGACGGGATCATGTAGCTGGCGACCACGCTGCGGCGCCCGGCATCGGAGGAATCGATGTAGACACTGCGTTTGTCGGTGGACCGCGCCTGCGTCACGGCGAGCAAGTAATCTTTGAGCAGCAGTTGCAGCTTCGGATCGGGAAACCGGATCGCCGTGCCGGGCGCGATTTCAAAGGTCCGCAGATCGCCCGAATCGAGCAGCAGCGTCACTTGTTCGCGCTCCTGCTGTTCCCGGCTGCCGGCAATCAGCCGCGCCGAAACAACCGCGCCCGAAACGGTCTGCGCCGCGCTCTTCATTTCAAGCTGCGCGCCGCGCAATTGGTCGATCAGCGACGAAAGTGGTTGCTGAGCTTCCAGCTTCACCGGCATCTGCGACAGCTTGGCCGAAAGCGGTTCACTGGAATCGTACCGCAGTCCCGACACGCCGGCCCCACCCTTAATTTCTACAGTCAAAGACTTGAGGACGTCGTTCATCTCGGCGGCCTTGAAGTCGAGCCGCGCGCTTTCGCCGGGCCCCATCTCCCCCGCCCGCTCAAAATAACCGACGCCATGTTTGTACAGCACCACATTGCGAACGTTGAGTTCAGCGGCCGGACTCACCATGGTGCCCGCCAACGTCAGGGCCAGCCCTCTCGATACGCTTCGTTTGGACATCTGTTTCCTCGCTTTCCTCTTGACTAATGGTGCCACGCCGCCAATCCTTTCATAACTTCAAGTATCCTCGGTTATGGCGATGTTGGGGCAACGGGTGATCCTGGTGGTCGAGGACGAGCACTCGATCCGGCTACTACTGGAACGAGTGCTGGTGCGGCTTGGCTATGCGGTGAAACCTTGTTCCGGTTTCGAGGAAGCGCTGGCCGGGGACGGCGACTACGGCTTAGCTATCGTCGACTATTCACTGCCAGGCATGGACGGGCTAGGGTTGGTGACAGTGCTGCGCCAGCGCCAGCCCCGCCTGCCCGTGATTCTATGCAGCGGGATGCCAATGAGTCCCCCGGCGATGGACCCGCCGCTTCACTTCGTGCAAAAGCCCTATCGCCCGCGGCAGCTTGGCGAGTTGGTGGCGGCCCTGATTGCTTAGTCCGCATCTCCGGCAACTCCCTTCGCAGGTATCTGACGTAGGCCTGGCAGCGCGATTTGTCGTGTGGGGTCCCGGCGAGTCTGCGGAGAATCATGGACAACTTCCGGGCGCCGACGATCGGCCATGCGCAAGCATACTACTTCGCCCGGAATCCCAGCGATTCCTCCACCTCATGAGCATCTAAGCTCCATGCTGTTCAGATAACGGCTTGTGCCGGGGCAACTCAATCATGGAAGGGCGCTGCGGACAGTAACGATTGTGGCCACACGTACCACTTCAAGTCTCCCTGTGCGACTTGAACGAAGCCGTTGGCGCGGCGGTCGCTTCCCGTGTCATTCTGCGGTCGTGGTTTCTTGCGGCAATGTCGTTTGCAGTGAGCCACCGGTCGGCTCGGCCCGCTGGACCATCCGCCTGGTGGCAGAGGAGGCCGTCAAACGACGGCTGGTTCCCCGCGTCGCCCGAGAAAACCATCCGCATCCTACTCCAACACCACGACCTGAGGCCGTGGCGGAAAAAATGCTGCAAACCTATGATCGGCCGTATGATGCCGCGCCACCGGTGGTTTGCCCCTCCGTCAACATGCCAAGGCCTGGAATCGTCGCATCAATCGTGCCAAGGTCAAGATCAACTGGCGATTCAACCGCAGGAAGGCCCGCAAGTTGTTCGGATATAAAAGCAAAATCGTTAAGCGGTCGAAGAACTAGACATCAAATTGTTTTTTATAACACAGTAGTACTAGCAGGGCTTTCGGGCCGCCCGGCGCTTGCCCGCCAACAGCACTGCCCCCGCCAGCGACGGTGAGCAGGATGGAGCCGGATTCGGGAATCTCGGTTGATGCGACGCTAATCGACCAACTTCCCGCCGATCCTGGTGAGTAACGGAGGGACCGTTCGTCACGACAGCGTTGACGATAAGTGAGTCCGCAAAACCATCCGCGATTTCAGTGAAGTAGAACCACCTGAGGGACTGCCGGCGCCTACGGCCTCCCAGCGTGGATACGGGACAGCGTTCGCGGAAACCGGGAATGAAAACCGGCAATCCGCCACCCACTCGCGGTAAAGTTGCTGAGTGACCCGCCAACCAGTTTTCATCGCCACCGCTTTGACAGTTGGCGTGATCTCCTCCTGCTCCATGAATCAAAAACCAGCCGCTCCCCCATCGCATCGCATCGACATTCACAGCCACTCGCAACCACATCTGGTCCGCGTCAAACACGTGGAAATGGATCTGACCGCGGACTTCGAGCGCAAGATTCTGCACGGTTGGGCGGAGTTGGCCGTCACGCGCCTTGACACGTCGGCGCCGCTCATTGTCGACACACGCGATTTGAAGATCGACCGCGTCGAAACTGCGGCCGGTGAAAAAGGCGCGCTGACCGCCGGGACTTTCACATTGGGTCAAGCCGACCCGATTCTCGGAGCCCCGCTGTCGATCCCGCTCACCGGCGAAACCGATCGCGTGCGTATCCACTACTCCACTTCGCCACAGGCGAGCGCATTGCAATGGCTCGACCCGGCGCAAACGTCCGGCAAGAAGCGGCCATTCCTGTTCACGCAATCTCAGGCCATCCACGCGCGGAGTTGGATTCCGCTGCAGGATTCGCCCGGCGTCCGCACGACGTATCGCGCCCGCATCCACACGCCGCCCGACCTCATCGCCCTGATGAGCGCGCGCCGCGATTTCCGGCTCGCCAATCCCAAAGAGGCGCCCAATGGCGAGTACACGTTCAGGATGCCGCACCGGATTCCGTCGTACCTGATCGCGCTCGCGGTCGGCGATCTCGGTTACTACCAACTAGGCCATCGCACCGGCGTGTGGGCTGAGCCGGATCAAGTGAATCGCGCTGCCAAAGAGTTCGAAGATACCGAACGTATGATCCAGGCGGCCGAGAAACTCTACGGCGCCTACGCATGGTTGAAATATGAATTACTCGTGCTCCCGCCCAGCTTTCCGTTCGGCGGCATGGAGAATCCGCTACTCACGTTCGCGACGCCCACGATAATTGCCGGCGACAAGAGCTTAGTAAGTCTGGTCTCGCATGAGCTGGCGCATTCCTGGTCGGGCAATCTGGTTACTAACGCCACGTGGAGTGACTTTTGGCTGAACGAAGGCTTCACTGTTTACGTCGAACGGCGTATCCAGGAAATCGTCTACGGCGAAGCCAGGGCGCGGATGGAGGCGGTGTTGGGCCGCCAGGAACTGGAAGCCGAAATGGCCAAGCTGCCCGAGAGAGATCAACTTCTCTATCAGGACCTGAAGGGGCGCGACCCCGACGACGGCGTCACCTCGGTGGCCTACGAGAAGGGCGCGCTATTCCTCATGGCGATCGAGCAGGCTTTCGGCCGTGAGCGTTTCGACAAGTGGCTGCTGGCTTACTTCAATAACTTCCGGTTCCAAAGCATCACGACGACCGACTTTTTGGCATTCCTCGATCGGGAGTTACTCGCCACAGACAAAGAAGCGGCTGCGCGTATTCCGATCGACGAATGGCTCCACAAGCCCGGTATTCCCGCCTCGGCGCCACGGTTGCTCTCAGAAGCGTTCGCGCCAGCCGACGAAGCCGTTAAGGCGTTCCCGGCGATCAAGGCCAGCACTAAGGAGTGGAACACGCATCAATGGCTGCATTTCCTCCGCGCGTTTCCGGCGGATCTGGGCCGTGCGAAGATGGCGGCGCTTGACCAGGCTTTCCATTTCACCAAGTCAGCCAACGCAGAGATCGCCAGCCAGTGGCTATTGATGGCAGTCCGCGGCGGGTACGAGCCGGCCTACCCGAGGCTGGAGGAATTCCTGACTAGCGTCGGGCGCCGCAAGTTTGTCCGCCCGCTGTTTGAAGAATTGGTTAAGACGCCGGAAGGGCGCAAACGCGCCGAGGCGATCTATGCGAAGGCGCGGCCCGGATATCATCCGATTACCGCGGGGACCGTGGATAAGATTCTCGCGGCGAAATAAGGTTGCAGCTTGTCCGGAGACAAGTCAATTTGAGAATCAGGTCCTGAGGCCGGCAAGAACTTTGCCAATCATTGCCGTCCGACACACGGATACAATTGCGTTGGCTGAATCCGTGGGGTCTTCGTTGTATTGATCGTCAGATACCATGTGGCCTTGCCGTTGAGCACAATGACCGGAGGGGTCGACGCAAACTGGAAGAAGGCGCTGGTGTTCGAAAAATCCGACCCATAGGACCCAAATTTGTTAAAGATGCTCGTCGGCGAGGATTGGGCACCATAGCTTCCATATAGGTTTCCGATGGAGTCCTGGTCAAATCGGTTTGACGTGATCTTTCCAAGAAACTTGCCATCTTGAGAAAAGATTCCGGCACCTTCGAGACTCGCGCAAGAAAAGGCGGCACCAGGAAGAGTTGCGGTTGGCGGAGGAGGGGCCGGTGGGGCCTTGCGAACAACAGTGAAAGTCGCGTACCAGCTATCGGTGTTACGGAGATCGGAGACAAGCACACCCAAGAAGGTATCGCCAGCGTCCAGCGTGTCCATTACGGCATAGAAGGGATTTCCCGCAACGGATTTCCCCGAAACAATAAATACAGTTTCGGTGGTCGTAAACTCGAACGTTCCGGTCTCCGTCGTCCTGCCCGATTGCGAGATCGTATAAGTCCCAGCGAATACACCTGGATTGCTGGTTGCCCTCAACGACACGAAGTCTAGTTGATACCGATCATTTCCTGTCCTTGGAATGATCGACCCAGTGTAGTTTGCCGCCAGAAAAAAATTGCCCGCGACGTTCACGGTCGATTCATTGCTCGTGGCTGTCCCGATTTTGATGGAAACGGCAACATCGCCGCCGATCTCCCCAGGTACAACCACGTTGACCTGATACAAACCAACCGCACTTGGTGTCA
Organism: Acidobacteriota bacterium; assembly: GCA_043755595.1. Lineage (GTDB taxonomy): Bacteria > Acidobacteriota > Terriglobia > Bryobacterales > Bryobacteraceae > VFZP01. The sequence continues at coordinate 17,499 of JAYUSQ010000033.1, forward strand.
GACCTGCGTAGACCACCCGCGCAGCGCGCCCATTCATTGATACTTCGACGGTCTGTCGAGTCGTGGGTAATGGTGAGGCTGGAGCAGCGGTGCCGGCTTGCGAGAATCCATTAACCTCACCTAACCCAGTGCAGTACACGACGATGGTTTCACCGATCGTTGCGTACTCTCCAATCGCGCGATTAACGAGCGAATAGTTGGAATGAGTCGCGATGGCTTCCCCTTTTCCGTCGGACGTTTTCGTAAAAACACCGGGCGAGGCGGGTACGATTTGCAGTGAAGAGTTTGCGATCGCTCCAGAAGAGTCACGGACGGCCAAACTCACAGTCCCCGGCGAGAGGCCATATGGTATCTGAGCATTGATCTGACCCGGTGAAACGAAGACCAGCGGGCTTGGCACGCCGTTGACCAAGACCGAAGTTCCCGCGAGCGTTGTTGGCAACGGCACTGCTGGAGCAGAAATCGTTGAGGCAGCGAAACCAGAGCCGAAAATGCTCACGAGCGTACCGGGTGCAAGACCACCGACTTTGAAGGTGGCCGCATTAACGACGCCACCTATTGAGGGTGCGGCATTTGCCAAGAACGTGCTGACTAACAATACTATCGCGCACTTAGAAAACAGATTAAATTTAAATTGGGAGATAGCCACAGGCACAAGTATATACAGTTTTGGTCACAAGGAACAAGTAAAGCCCAGACCTCCTCCAAAAGATGGAAACGCGGCCCAGAGAAAACGTAAAGCCTTGCGGAGGCGATCTGAAAGAAGGCCGGATAAAAAAGTCGCTACACCGGAACCGACTCTGAACGGAGTTACGGGCAGCCCATCAGCGCCCGCAACGCAAATGCCAACAAGGCAACAGGACTGGCCCTGTTCATCGGCAGCAGTTTATCGAAACGGTCAGTTGACCCGAGCGTGGGTCGTCTACACTGAGTTGATGATGCCACTTCGCATCCTACCCTTACTGATTCTTCTATCGAGTTCCGCCCTGTGGGCGCAACGATACAGGCCCGAGGCTGGCTCTCTGCGTGTCAAGCACGGAATTGAAAAACTCCAACGCCTCGGGAGCGTGCTGATGATCGCCGCACACCCCGACGACGAGAACACGGCGCTGCTCGCCTACATGGCCAAGGGTCGTAAGATGCGCACGGCGTATCTTTCACTCACGCGCGGTGAGGGCGGCCAAAATTTGATCGGGTCCGAGCAAGGCCCGCTGATGGGTTTGATTCGTACGCAGGAACTACTGGCGGCGCGCCGAGTCGATGGCGCCGAACAGTTCTTCTCGCGGGCGATCGATTTCGGATTTTCAAAAACGGCCGACGAGACGCTGGCGAAATGGGGCCGCGAGGCGGTGCTGAGCGACGTCGTTTGGGTGATCCGCCGATTCCGGCCCGACGCTGTGTTGCTGCGCTTCTCCGGTACGCCGCGCGACGGGCACGGGCATCATCAATCGTCGGCAATCCTTGGCAAGGAAGCGTTCACGGTCGCCGCCGATCCCACGCGATTCCCCGAGCAATTGAAGCACGTGCAGCCGTGGCAAGCCAAGCGCCTCTACTGGAATGTGTTCGCCTTCAATCGCCAGATGGAACAGGAAGCCGCGGCGATGGCGGATCGCATCTCTATGGATGTGGGCGAGTACGATCCGGAGTTGGGGCTTTCGTTTGGCGAGATCGCCGGGATCAGCCGCAGCCAGCATCGCAGCCAGGGAATGGGCGCAGCCGAGCGCAAGGGCGCGATGCCGCAGCAACTCACCTGGGTGGCGGGAGAAAAGGCGTCAACCGATCTCTTCGACGGCGTCGACACGACGTGGAACCGGGTCCCCGGAGGCGCTTCCCTTGGCTCGGCTCTTGAAGCCGTGGCGAAGGCGTTTCGCGTCGATCACCCGGAAGCCAGCGTACCCGCACTGATTGAAGCGCGCCGCAAAATCGCGGCGTTAGCAAAGCAAGATGCTTGGGCCGCGTTGAAGCTCAAGGAGATCGACGAGGTGATCGCCGAAGCGGCGGGCCTGTCGCTCGATGCTTCTGCGCGACAGCAGATAGCTCCGGCAGGTGGCGCATTGAAGCTGCAGATCAATGCGATTAACCGGTCGCATGTGGCGGCTTCACTCGATAGTGTGAGCGTTACCGGCGGTGCGCCAACGACGGAGGCCAAACCGCTGGAATTCAACAAGCCGGTGCAGATCGCCTATGAAGCGGCGTTGCCCGCGGGATCCTACAATCAACCATTCTGGCTTCGCGCGCAGCCCGGCGAAACGATGTACAAAATCGACGATCCGTTGCTGATCGGCGTGCCGGATTTGGGCTCAAACTATCAGGCGCATTTCCGCGTAACACTGGCGGGCGAGTCTATCGAAATCGACCGGCCAGTGATGAATCGTTATGTCGATCAGGTGCGCGGCGAGTTGACGCGGCCCATCATTGTCGCGCCTGCCGTCGCGGTAGGGTTCAGCGAACGCTCACTGGTTTTTCCGAGTGCCGCCGCTCGTGGCGTGGAAGTTCACTTGCGCGCCAATCAAGCCGGAGTGAACGGCGAATTGAGGATCGAAGCGCCCCCGGGGTGGCGGATAGAGCCGGCTTCGCGGAATTTCAAAATCGAAGATCTGGGCGGCATGTCTACCGCACAGTTCATGGTCACGCCTCCGGCCAAGGATTCTTCGGGAGACTTGCGAGCGGTGGCGCGCGTGGGTGGCATTGAAATACGCCACGACATGAAGATCATCGACTACGAACATATTCCGGCCCAGACGGTGTTCAACGAATCGCGCGCCTCTGTCGTGCGTGTCGATGCCAAGGTCCTCGCCCGGCGCGTGGGCTACGTAATGGGCGCGGGCGACGAGGTTCCCGCCGCACTCAAGCAACTGGGAGTCGAAGTCGTGCAACTTTCACCGGACGACTTAGCTCGCGCCGACTTGAGCGGCTTCGATACGATCGTCACCGGTGTACGCGCCTACAACGTCAGCAAGGACCTGCGAGCGAATCAACCGCGCCTGCTAGAGTATGTCGAAAAGGGCGGCACCATGATTGTGCAGTACAACGTCGCGCCCGGTGGCTTTGGCGGCGGCAATCCGAAGCTGCTTGAGAAGATCGGTCCGTACCCGATGCAGATTTCCAATGATCGCGTCACGCTGGAAACGGCTACCCTGAAGCCCACCAAGCCCGATCACTTCCTCCTCCAATCGCCCAACCAAATCACGGACCGCGACTACGAAGGCTGGGTCCAGGAGCGCGGACTCTACTTCGCCCGCACGTGGGACCCGCGCTACACCGCACTTTGGGAAGTCTCCGATCCCGGTGAAAAACCGGCCCAAGGCGCGACGCTCTACACGCGCTACGGCAAGGGGATCTACATCTTCACGCCGATGGCCTGGTTCCGCCAACTGCCGGCGGGTGTGCCTGGAGCCTATCGCTTGTTCGCCAACTTCCTGAGCGCCGGCAAGGTGACGGCGCAGTGAAGACCGAGCATTTGCCCGATGAGCCACCTCCGTTTCTCGGTTCCTGGGGCCGTGTCTATTGGGCCGTGGCAGTCTATCTGGTGTTGATAATTAGCGCCCTGGCGATCTTCACCAAGGTGTATAACCTATGAGGCCACTCGATTGGTGGGTGCTCGGCCTTTCCGTTTTCTTCATCGTCGCTTATGGCGCCTGGAAGGGCCGGAATTCCAGCACCACCAAAGAGTACCTACTGGCCGGCAAAACGATGCCATGGTACGCCATGGCGCTATCGATCATGGCGACGCAGGCCAGCGCCATCACTTTCATTTCCACGACGGGCCAAGCCTACGCCGACGGCATGCGCTTCGTGCAGTTCTATTTCGGACTCCCGCTGGCGATGATCATCGTCTCTTACACCGCGGTCCCAATCTTTCATCGCGCCAACGTCTACACGGCGTACGAATATCTGGAGAAGCGCTTCGACGCCAAAACGCGCGCGCTGGTGAGTATTATTTTTCTTGTGCAACGAGGCCTGGCCGTGGGAGTGGCGCTCTACGCACCGGCCATCGTCTTGACCGTAATCTTCGGCTGGCCCGATCAATACACCACCGTGATCATGGGCTTCGTCGTCGTCGCCTACACGGCGTTCGGCGGGATCAAGGCCGTGACGTGGACGGACTTCCAGCAAATGCTCGTGATGATTGCCGGGCTGATCGCCGCATTAATCATCGCGGTCTACTTGTTGCCGTCCGACGTCTCTTTCAACGATGCGCTAAAACTGGCGGGCGCGGCGGGCCGGCTCAACGCCGTGGTGACCAGCTTCGATTGGAACGACCGCTACAACATCTGGAACGGACTGCTGGGCGGCATGTTCCTGGCCCTCGCCTATTTCGGTTGCGATCAATCGCAAGTGCAGCGGTATCTCACCGGCAAGAGCATTGCGCAAAGCCGGCTGAGCCTGCTGTTCAACGCCGTAGCGAAGATCCCGATGCAGTTCACGATCCTGCTGGTGGGCGCGGTGGTCTTCGTGTTTTTCATCTTTGAAAAACCCCCGATCATTTTTCACCAGCAGGAGCGGGTGAAGATCGAGCGGCGCACGGACTATCCGCAATTGAATCGCCGGCACGACACGGCCTTCGAACAGCGCCGCACGGCTGCGCGCGAGTTCATCGAAAGCGGCAATCCCCTGCCCTTCCAGCAAGCGCATGCCGAAATGGAGCGCGTGCGCAAAGAAGCGGCGGCGGGAGTGAACGACACCAACTACATTTTTCTGGGCTTCGTGACACGCTATATGCCGGCGGGCGTCGTCGGGTTGATCATGGCGGCGATTTTCGCAGCGGCGATGTCAACCATTTCAGCCGAGATCAATTCGCTCGCGACGGTGAGCGTGATCGATATCTACCGGCGTTTTCTGGCGCCAGACGCGAGCGATGGCCATACATTGAACGCCTCGCGGATTGCGACGGTCTTTTGGGGCTTTTACGCCGTCGTGACCGCAGGCTTTGGCCGTAACCTTGGCTCGCTGATTGAAGCGGTGAACATGCTGGGGTCGTTGTTCTATGGCAGTATGCTTGGCGTGTTCGTACTCGCGTTTTTCTTCCGTCGCGTGGGAGGCACCGCTGCTTTCATAGGCGTGTTGGCCGGACAAGCCGTAGTGTTTTGGATGTTCAAATTCACCGGTGTTTCATTCCTTTGGTACAACGTAGCCGGCTCCCTGGTAGTGATCGCAACGGGGTTAACAATTTCAGCGGCCACGCCCGCCCAGCCACGCTCCGCCAGCGACGGACAAACCGCATAGCGCCACCGACGCCGCCGTGTAGAGCGCCGCGCGGCATGGTTCGCCTTGCCTCATCAGCGTGAACGTCTCCAGCGAAAATGCCGAGAACGTAGTGAAGCCACCGCAGATTCCCGTCATCCAGAAGAGCCGCGCGGCAGATGGCGGCAAGCTTGCAGCCAGCCAACCGATCAATCCGCTGCCGATCACGTTCACCGCGAGCGTGCCCCACGGAAACCCGGCCCCCATCCAGCGCACCCCAAGCGTAGAAACGCCGTACCGGGCAGCGCCTCCCAACGCGCTGCCCAATGCAACAAGCACCCAGGTGGGCATCGCCTAGATTTGCATGGTCGAGATGTCGACCGACGAACGTCCGCCTTCGATCACGACAATGCCGGACTCCGTCACGTGATACAGGCGACGATCGTTGGCAAGGTCGTAGCCGATCAGCGCATCTTCGGGGATGCGGACATTTTTATCGAGGATCGCACGCCGGATCTTTGCGCGGCGGCCGATGTCGCAATTGTCGAAGATGATGGAGTCTTCCACAAGGGCGCCGGCATGAATGCGGACTCCGCGGCCAATCAGTGAATTGCGCGCCGTGCCACCGGACAGAATCGAGCCGGGAGCGACGATCGAGTCGATGGCTTGCCCGCGCCGGTCGTCATCGTCAAACGTGAACTTGGCCGGCGGATCGTCGTACCCCGCCGTGCGAAGCGGCCATTGACGATTGAACAAATTAAGCGAAGGTGTCACCGAACGTAAGTCCATGTTGGCCTCGTAATAGGCGTCAATGGTCCCGACGTCGCGCCAATAACCTTGGGAGCCCGGAGGATCGCCAGGAATATTGTTGTTCTGAAAATCGTAGGCGTACATCTGCGAACGGCCGATCATCGACGGCAAAATATCGCGTCCAAAATCGTGCGAGCTATTGGGATTGGCTGCGTCGGCGAACAGTTCGCGCAGCAACGCCCGCGTCGAGAAAATATAGTTGCCCATCGACGCGTAGACCTTGTCGGGATCGCCAGGCATGGTCGGCGCATTCGGATTTTTCTCATGAAAGCCCAGGATCTGGCCGTTGGGAGCGGTTTCGATCACACCGAACTCGCGCGCCAGTTCTTTCTCCACCGGCAGCGCTGAGACTGTGACATCGGCCCGGTTGCGCTCATGAAACTCGATCATCTCGCGGATGTTCATCCGGTAGATATGGTCGGCCCCGAAGATGGCCACCAGATGGGGGTCGGACTGCTCAATCAGATTAACGTTCTGATAGATCGCGTCGGCGGTGCCGCGATACCAGGCTTCATTCTCGGTACGCATTTGCGCCGGCACCGGGATGATGAACTGATTCTTCAGCAAGCCGCTGAATTCCCAACCATCGCGGAGATGCTGCAGCAGCGATTGGCTCCGGAATTGGATGAGCACGTAAATCGAGTTCATGCCCGAGTTGACCAGGTTCGACAGCACGAAGTCGATAATCCGGTATTGGCCGCCAAATGGAACGGCTGGCTTGGCTCGTTCACGCGTCAACGGATAAAGGCGGGTTCCCTTCCCGCCGGCCAATACGAATGCGAGGACTCGCAGTTGCACGGTTTCTGTCTCCCTCTTTTTCGGCGGTGGAGCCGCCAATGTTCGCTACGACGAATCCCAATCTTACACCGTGTGATACCTTGAAAACCGGATGAAGACCGGAGCGGGATATCGATGGGGAATCATGGCGTTGCTGTGCGTGGGCTACATGATTGCCTACTTCGATCGGGTGAACCTTTCGGTCGCACTCGCCGCCGACGATTTCAAGCGGTATTTTCATTTGACGGACGTCGACCGCGGCAATCTGAACTCGGCTTTTTTCTGGACCTACGCCGCCTTGCAGATTCCCGCCGGCTGGCTGGTGGATCGCTACGGTGTGAAATGGCCCTTCGCGATCGGCTTCTTCTGGTGGAGCATTCTAAGCGCCACCACGGCTTGGGCTACCGGTCTCTGGCAGTTGTTCGCGATTCGCTTTGCGCTCGGCGTGGGCGAGTCGATGATCACGCCGGCCGGGATGCGATGGATTCGCCTGAATGTCGCTGAGAACCAGCGCGGCCTCTTTATCGGAATCTTTATGGCGTCCGCCAAAGCCGGTCCGGCCGTCGGCACATTGATCGCCGGATTTCTGCTGGGCAGCGCCGGCTGGCGCAGCATGTTTCTGATTATCGGCTTCGGCGCGCTCGTGTGGCTGATCCCGTGGTGCCTGTTCCTGCGGGATGACGACCGGGAACTGGAGAAAGCCGTAGTGCAGAAAGCCGGCGGCGCCGAAGCGCAAGTCCCATTCTGGCGGCTGGTGCGCAGCCCCGTGATTATCGGCACGGTGATCGGCACGTTCTGCTATCAATATTTCGTCTATTACAACATGACCTGGCTGCCTTCGTATTTCAAAGAAGAGCGGCATCTGGATCTGAACAAGATGACCGTATTCACGTTCGCCAGTTTCGCCGGCATGGCGGTCGTGGCAACGCTCGCGGGGTTCGCTGCCGACAAACTGATTGACCGCGGTTACAACGCCGTGCGAGTGCGAAAGGCCTTTGTGATCGCAGGGTTCTTGACCGCGTCGACGCAGTTGATCGGCGCTTATGCTGAGTCGCAAAGGGTTTCGCTGTTCTTCGCGGTTTTCTCACTGAGTGGGCTCGGGCTCATGACGGCGAACTACTGGGCGTTGACGCAAACTCTGTTGCCAGGCGCTGCGGTGGGCCGCATCGTCGGCCTGCAAAATTGCGCCGCGAATCTACCCGGAATCGTCGCGCCGATGCTGACAGGGTGGTTGAAGCAAACCACGGGCGGCTATACGGCGCCCATGCTGGCGATCTGTGTTTTCCTGGTAGTGGGCATTGCAGCCTACGTTTTTCTGGTGCGGGAAGAATATGTACCCAAGCAACCGCCCAAGGCAACGCTGCCGATCGCGGCGTAAGGAGATTTCCAATCATGGCGAGTAGAAAACAATTGGTGGATACCGTGCGAGCCACGGTGAGCGAGATCTTGTATGAGCCGGGCGTGCCGCGCAAGCCACACATTCGGCCTACCGATCAAATCATCGTCTTCCTGGACGACTGCGAATACGAACGCACCGACAGCGCAACAGGTGAGAAGACCACGCGCAAACGCAAGTCAGGCGAAGTGATCACGCATGACCGCAGCGAGATTGCGCCAACGCTGGTGAACAAGGGGACGAAGGCCTATCGAACGTTGCTGATCGAATTGAAGGATGGGGGCAAATAGGTTGGCCGGGCAATTCAAGACAGCCGCCGTGATCGGCACGGGCATGATGGGGCCCGGGATCGCATTGACGCTGGCGCTGGGCGGAGTGAAAGCGACTATCCTGAGCCGGTCGGTCGAGACCGCAGAGGCGGGCGTTGTGAAAGCCCGTGCGCAATTGCAGCTGTTGGCCGATGCCGGCTTGGTTCCTGCGGAAAAAGCCACGCGGGCGGTGAGCCTTTTAGCAGCCAGTGCCGATTTCGATTCGGCAGTGGCGGACGTCGATCTGGTAATTGAATCGGCTCCGGAAGACATGGCGTTCAAGCAGGACCTGTTTGCGCGGCTCGATGCCGCCACCAAAACCGAAGCGATCCTGACGTCTAACACCTCCGGACTGAGCATCACGGCGATCGCCTCCAAGTGCCAGCGGCCGGACCGTGTATTGACGACGCACTTCTGGAACCCTCCGCATCTGATGCCGCTGGTCGAAATCGTCTGCGGCGAAAAAAGCGATCCGGCTAAAGCGGAAGCGATCAAGACCCTGTTGGCCGAGTGTGGCAAAAAACCGGTAGTGGTGAAGCGCGACACGCCGGGGCAATTGGGCAACCGGCTGCAGATGGCATTGGTGCGCGAAGCCGCTCATATTATCGAGTCCGGCATTGCAGACGCCGAGGCGGTGGATGAGGTTGTGCGGAGCGGATTCGGGCTGCGGATGCCAGTCTACGGATTGCTGGAACATATGGATATCGTCGGCCTGGAGATGTGTACGAGCATCACCGAATATGTTTCACGCGACCTGTACAGCGAACGCCGCGCGCCGCAGATGATGCGTGACCTGCTGGCCAAAGGCGACCTCGGGGCGAAGACCGGGCGCGGGTTTCATGACTGGTCCAAGAAGGACGCCGACCAGGTGAAAGATCGGCGCGATCGCTTCGTGCTGGACTTCTTACAGCGTTGGAGTTGACGACGCTACAATTGTCGCTATGGGAGCCGCACCTGCTGTTGACAAGCTTTCCATCGAAGAATACCTCAGGACGGATGAGGGTCCGCAGTACCGCTGGAATATCACCACGGCGAGGTGACGCTAACGGCGGCAACGATTTGATCAAGATGTTGGCGCACCAGCCACCAAGGCGAGTTCCCGAGAACCACTATCGAAATCTTCCGGCCTACAAGGTTCTGTTGATAGCGGACGTTCATATCCGTGGTTCCTAGGACTTCGAAGCGAGCGCCTTCCTCCAGCTTGAGCACTCTCCGTTTGAGATTTTTTCCCAATTGAGCTTTCTCGCTTCGGTTACTTCGTGACCTCGGAATGAGGCGGCAAGGCCCCTTGGTACGCCCTGATCACACAGGATGCGCATCGGATCGATCCAGCACTCCAATCGGGGGCGGCGGCGAGTCAAGGCTTCGCGCGGCAAATTCCAGGACAGCTCGAATTTGTTCCCGAGTGACATCATACTGCTCGATGATCTCGTCGATCGGGGTTCCAAATTCGAGGTTTTCAAAGACTGTCGCTACGGGCATCTGTGTGGATGCGGTTTCCCAGCGCGGGCGGAAGCCGCTGGAGGCGGCGTTGCCGAGACTGGAAGCCGACTTGCGCGAAATGGGAGAAGCCACCAGC
>JAYUSQ010000034.1:0-2767 GCA_043755595.1 Acidobacteriota bacterium
GTCTTGAGAAGCAGGAATCCTTCCTGGCCATCCGCCACCGGGTTGCCATGGCTGTCGACGATTTCGGCAACAATCCCCGGCATCGGCAGCGTGCCGGAACCGGGCTTCAGCGGCACCGCGCCCGGCATCGGCGCAATCATAATCGCACCCGTCTCGGTCTGCCACCAAGTATCCACGATCGGGCACCGGTTGTGGCCGATGATGCGGTGGAACCATTCCCACGCAGCCGGATTGATCGGTTCGCCGACGCTCCCCAACAGGCGGATGCTGTCCAGGTTGTGCCGCTCCGGCCAGTGGTCGCCCTGGCGAATCAGCGCGCGAATCGCGGTAGGCGACGTGTAAAAAATGCTGACTTTGTATTTATCTACCAGCCGCCACCAGCGGTCAAACGCGGGCGTGTCCGGCGCGCCTTCATACATCACCGTCGTGGCGCCAGCCGAGAGCGGCCCGTAGACCACGTAGGAATGGCCGGTCACCCAGCCTACATCGGCTGTGCACCAAAAAGTGTCGGATTCCTTGAGGTCGAAGACCCACTTCATCGTCATCGTGCACTGCAGAATGTATCCGGCGGTGGTGTGCAAAATGCCCTTGGGCTTGCCGGTGGTGCCGGACGTGTAGAGGATATAGAGGGGGTGTTCGCTATCGAGCTCAACAGCCGGTACGTCTTCGCGGGCGGTCTCGTCGAGAACGTGCCACCAGTGATCGCGGCCGGTCTCCATGTGGACCTCGGAGCCGGTGCGCTGGTAGACGACGACATGGTCAACACTCGGACAGGACTTTACCGCTTCGTCGACCGCGTCCTTCAGCCGAACCTCCTTGCCGCGCCGCCAGCCGCCATCGCTGGTGATGACGGCCTTGGCCTCCAGATCCTGAATGCGAGCCTTCAACGCCTCCGCCGAAAAGCCGCCGAAGACGACGCTGTGCGGAATACCGAGCCGCGCGCAGGCCAGCATCGCGATGGAGGCCTCCGGGATCATCGGCATGTAGATGATGGCGCGGTCGCCAGTCTTCAGACCGAGAGCCAGAAGCGACGACGCGAAGCGGCAAACCAGACGATGAAGCTCCTGATACGTGATGATGCGCTGATCGCCGGGCTCGCCCTCAAAGATGATCGCGGCCTTGTTCTTCCGGCTCGTTTTCAAGTGGCGGTCAATGCAGTTGTAACTGACATTGATCTTGCCGCCAGTGAACCATTTGGCAAACGGCGGCTGCCAATCCAGTGCCTTATCGAAGCGCTGGAACCAGTCCAATTCGCTTTCGGCAAGCTGGCCCCAAAACTCGGAAGGGTTCTGAACAGCGCGCGAGTAGAGCGCCTTGTAGGCCTCCATGCCGGAGACGTTGGCCTGGGCGGCGAACTCCTCCGATGGGGGCACTAACGACGGAATGTTGACGGGCTTGGCGGGTTGAGTCATCAGCCGATTATTCTATCAGGGGTCTTGCCGATATACTTGATTAAGCCTTTTATGTCAGCGATTCCAGTCGACCAACAACAATCAGTCGTCGAGCGCCTCACGGCCGCATGCGGCGGCAGCTACACACCCGAACAGCGGCGGAAGTATTTCATCACCGGCCCGCAATGGGCGGCGGCCTATGAGGGCCATTCCCTCTTCCAGGACAAAACCCGCCCGCCTGTCGGCTTTGAACGCGTGATCGAGGAGTACGCCAAAATCGGCATCGGCTACTGGTGTACCCATGACACCGACGTGATTCCCACCGATCAGTTGGGCCGCGATGGGCAAGCCGATATCGTCGGCCGGATCATCGAAACGCTCAAGAAAAATGGGCTGGCGTGCTCGATGGTCACCACCGAGACCTTCCATCATCCGGTGTGGGCCGCAAGCCCCGCGCCTCACGCCGCGCAGGTTCGTGAATACGCTAACTGGCGCGTGGAAAACACCGTCGGCATCGGCCACCAGTTAGGCGCAAACTACGCCGTTTATTGGCCCGGCGCTTTGGGCTATTTCATTCAGGGCGCGATGGACGAGTTGCAGACGTTGAAGTGGTACGCCGAGTGCATCAACGCTGCCTGTGAAAAAGATATCGAGCTCTCGGCCAAGAACGGCCGCGCCACGCTGAAGCATTGCATGGAAGCGAAGCCCTTTGAGCCCGTCGCGGAGATCTTACTGCCGACGTCGGACTCCATGTTGGCGTTGATTTTCTCCGGCCTGATCAAGCATCCCGCCATGGTTGGATTGAACCCCGAATACCTGCATGAGCTAATGTGGGGCACCGCGCCGCGCGCGGCCCTGGCTCGCGCGCTGATGTGCGGCAAGCTTTTCCACTTCGACATCAACGATGGCTACGCCGGCAAGCACGACGTCGATATCGCCATTGGTCTGGTGAACCCGCTTGATTGGCTGAACGTGTTCGTATTGCTGCGCACCTACGGCTACAACGGGCCGTTCAACCTGGACTACAAACCGCCGCGAACGACGTCCCTCCACGGTGTCTTCCATTTAAGCTTCCCGACGGCGGTTGACCGCTTCATTTCGCTCTGGGAAATGGCGGGCGAGGCGATGACAGATTCGGTGATTCAGGGCGCGAGCGACGCCTTGAAAGCGGGCGGGCCGCGTGTCGCCGACTTCCGCGACGCCAAGGCAATTGCGGAGGCGAACAAGGAATTGCTGTCATTACACGAATTGATCTCGCACCGGTTGTTCCAAATTCTGATCGGTCAGCACAAAGGGCGCGTGTTTTCGGTTTAGCGCAGCACACCCATTTTTTCCAAAGGCCAATAAACCAATACAGCCTTGCCGTAAATAAAGCG
>JAYUSQ010000035.1:0-8167 GCA_043755595.1 Acidobacteriota bacterium
CCCACGCGCGCACTTGCAGGATGGGTTCCCGCAGGTAACATAGCGCTCCACCAGCGACCCACGCAGAATCTCGGTGACGGGCGGCAACAGTTCCGCCAGTCCCCGTTTGCGTTTGCGCAGGGCTAGCTCGGGAATCCGGCCCAGTCCTTCACTTGCCTTCATCTAACTGCAAGTTTAACCTCAAAAAACATGTTCCAGGCAAGGTCCGAATCTCGTTGGATGCGAATCTCCCTCTACGCTACTGATTAGACTGGGGATCTAATTCCCGTGCGAAGTTCCTGCCCGCAAGCCCGCAAATTGTCCGGCCCGCAATCGGTTGTCAGCGTTTCTTAGAAATGTCCCCATCCTTTCGTGATTGGCTTGCTAAGGCTGATCGGGCGATTCCTGCCACGCGAGATCAGGCGGCTACCGCCGACCGATTTGCCGCAACGCTCGGGTTGACGGTTGCCGGTTGTCGCTTCAGCCGCGTCCCGATCGTTACCTTTCGCCGTTCACTGATACTCCCTGGCCGCCTCAGGCAACAGCCGCTGCTTGGCGAGAAGCCCGCCCAGCAACTCATGGGCTCCGGCCATGTCCGGTTTCGCCCGCGCGGCGGCTTCCAGCGATTGTTGCGCTTCATCCAGCCGGTTGAGTGAATCGGCGCGAGGGCGTAGTCATATTAATGCAGCCCAAAGCCCGGCTGTAGCCGGATTGCACGGCGAAGTCCTTGATAGCCCCGTCCATGTCTCCCAGTCCGGCCCGCGCGATGCCCATGAAATCGTGCATCGGGCTTGAGCCGATTTGCCCCCGTTTGTCGCGTCTTGTGTCGAGCGACGAATATGGGATGCGCAACAGTGAAATTGCCGGGCACGTTTGCGCGTGGTCTAATACGATTCAGCGTGGACCAAGCCTTGCCCGACGCCACTCCAGCCCAGCACTGGGAGCGAGTAAGACGCATATTGTCTTCCGCGTTGGAGCTAGCGGCCGCTGAGCGGTCCACGTATCTGGACCAGGCCTGCAATGGCGACGCGGCTTTGCGCGCTGAAGTGGACTCGCTTCTGGCGGCTTCGGCGCAGCCCGCTTTTCTCGATCGGCCCGCCGAGTTGCCCGCAGGAAACGCCGAGGTGGACGCCACGCTGACGATGGAATCGAAGACGTCAAGCGCCGGATTGCGGGCCGGCTCGCGGATCGGTCATTACGAAATCGTGCGGAAAATCGGCGAGGGCGGCATGGGCGCCGTCTATCAGGCGACCGATTTGAACCTGGCGCGGCCGGCGGCGCTGAAAGTGATTTCGCACGCCTATGTTTCAGGGGATGACAAGCTCCGGTTTACCCGCGAGGCGCAGGCAGCTTCGGCGCTGAACCATCCGAACATCATCACCATCTATGAGTACAACTACGAGGCGGGCGTCGACTTCATCGCCATGGAGTATGTGGATGGCGTTTCGCTCCACGGGTTGTTGGCGCGCCGGGCAGCGGCCAATCGCAAAGGCGCCGGCAAAGAAGCGCCCGTAGACAAACCTATGGACGATCAACTGCTGGGTTGCGCCCGGCAGGTGGCATCGGCTCTAGCGCAGGCGCATGCGGCGGGCATTACTCATCGCGATTTGAAGCCGGCCAACGTCGTCGTGGCAAACGACAGCGGAGTGGCTAAGGTGCTCGACTTTGGCCTGGCCAAGAGAGAGCCCAAGATTGGCGCCGGGTCCGGCCTGGAACCGGCCGAGTTGACGCGCGCCGGCGCGGTGATGGGCACGCCCGGCTACATGTCTCCCGAACAAGCGCTGGGTGAGACGGCCGACTGGCGGAGCGACATCTTCTCGTTCGGCGTGATCTTGTATGAGATCGTTTGCGGCGTCCATCCGTTCCGCGGCGCCAATGCCGTGGCCACGTTGAACAACGTGGTGCACCAGGAGCCGCGGCCTGCACGAGAGCATGTTCCTTCGTTGCCGCTCGCACTCAGCGAACTGATCGAGCGTTGCCTGGTGAAGGATCGCGAGCATCGGTTGCAATCGCTCGCCGAAGCGGTGCGGGTGCTTGACAGGCATTTGGATGCGGGTCGGCTGGGGGTGGGTGTGGCGGCTTCCACACGGCGTGGCTGGATCGCAGGCGCGGCATTCACCGCAGCGGTAGTTCTTGGAGGCTGGCTGTTCTGGCCACGCCCGCAGGCCCCGGCGTCCATACCGATAACCGCGCCCTTCACCTATGCGGTGCAAGCGCAGCGCCCAGGAACCGCCGAGCCATACAAGGCCGCGCTCGATGAGTCTTTCCAAGGTGGCCAGAAATTCCGCCTGCAGCTTCGTGCGGCCAGGGCTGGTTACATCTATGTGGTGAACTACGGCCCCGGCCCCAGCGGCGCACCGCGCTATTGGGTGCTGCACCCGTCGCAACCCGGCCACTCGGCCGCCGCCGGAGATCGGATTGTCACCGGCTGGTACGTGTTCGACCAGAACCCCGGGGTGGAGCGCCTGTGGATGGTTTGGTCACAGCAGCCCGTTGCGCTCTTCGAAGCGCCCCTTGGCACTCCAGCCGCGGGTCTGGTAGACTCCCCAACTGCGGCCGCAGCCATTGAGCGGTTGCTGGCTTCACGTAAGGAAGTCACGGCCGAGTTGCTGGAATTAAACCACCGGTAAACGTTTTTTACTTTCAACCGGACGGCCCTCGCGGCGCCCGGAGGATCAACCAGAACAGAGCACGCTTGTGCAGAAAAGGAAAAAGAAATATGCCTAACATTCCTAATGGCAGTTACGCGGTTACGCTGAGTAAGACGGCCAACTCCTGGGCCAACGGCAACCTGGTGGTCAGTGGGCCACCCAGTTCTCAAACAGTGAATTACCAGGTTTCCGGGTCGCCCAACTCCGCGGTGAGTAGCGGCTGGTCCATTGATGCGGCCAACGTCAGCTTCACGGTCACCGGCCTGGTGAGCACTTCCGGCTCGTCCTGCACCGTAGCATTTACGGGCGGTGTCTATGCCGTCACCCCGCCGCCGCCCCCCAATGGCCGACGCAAGATCACCGGCGGCACTGCAACCGGCGACTGCCTGGCAGCCTCAGTCATGGGCACGCCATCCGATAGCTGGTCAGCTGATGGCGGACCGGGCCCGATTCCTGAGGAACTGACGGCAGCGGCGGCCACGAAAGTTGCCTACTAGCCATCAATGATTGCAGCGCGAACTGCGGGTGGGCCAAGAGGAATCACCCGCTACCAACCGCGCTTTTTCGATCCAGGAGCCACCCCCAGTTCGTCGGCCGGGGGTGGCCTTCCGGGGCCACGTCACGTATGATCGCAAATGGGTTGGCTATTCAAGATGTTACTCCTGAGTCGCTATTTTCGAGTGATTGCCCTCCTTACGCTGTCTAGCACTGGCTCACAATCCGCCTTGCATGCGCAACCTCCCGTTCCCACCGGGCTAGTCCTCAATCGGATTTTGGAGCGAGAGATTCACGGCGGAGAGATCCATGTTTACCAGATCGCGGCTGAAGCAGGACAGTTTGCCCATGTTGAACTCCAACAGCTTGGCGTTGACGTCAGACTTTCCATCGCGGGACCAAACGGTGAGGAACTGCTGGCAAGCGATCTTCCTAACGGAGCGAACGGACCCGAGTCATTGGCAATTATCGTTAGCCTCCCGGGCCCGCACCAGTTTAGAGTATCGGCTCCCGGCGCTCGCGATTCGCGCGGCGCCTACCAAATTCAACTCCTGGCTCTGCGAACCGCCACCACAACGGACATACAGCACGCCAAGGCCGAACGGACATTTCAAAGGGCAGTCCAGTTACGGACCGCGAATTCCGCGGAAGCTCGCCGCGAAGCTATCGCCAACTTCGATGCCGCTCTGCCCTTCTTCGTTTCGAACGGGGATTCCTACCGGCGAGCCATTATCGCCAATCTGACTGGGCTCCTGTTTGCACGGCTCGGCGACATGCGAAGCGCGCTACCCCGATATGAAGAGGCGATTGGGCTGTACGGCCTCTTGAAAGACCCGCAGGAGGGCATCGCCTTGAACAATGCGGGTGGCGCTGCCGACGTCTTAGGCGATTTCGTTCGCGCCAAGTCGTTCTATGAACTTGCGCTCGGCGTTTTCGCCCGCCATGGAGATTACCGCCAACAAGCGAACACACTAAGCAATCTTGGCAAGCTCGCCGCCGACCAATCCAATTGGCAGCAAGCGCTGGCCTATTATGCGGATGCCCTAAAGCTCAACCGTGAGTTGGGTGAAAAACGCCGGGAAGCCATCGTGCTCGGCAACCTCGGCAGCGTCTACCTCGGCCTGGGCGATTATGATCGGGCGCGGGACTACATTGAGCAGGCGCTCAAGCTGGAGCAAACGGTTACCGATTCCAGTCATGCCCTTCACCTTGTAACCCTGGGCGCCACCCTTCTGCGCCTGCGCCAGAGCACGGAGGCGCTCCCGTTGTTCGAACAGGCCTCGGTCATGTATCGCACGCTGGGCGATCGCCGTGGGGAAGGAACGGCGTTGTCGTATTGGGGCCAGAACCAGGCCCTGTTCGGGGACCGCGCCAAGGGCATTGAAGCACTGGAGCAGGCCATCGTTATACTGGGCCGAGCCGGTGACCGCCGCGGGGAGGCCGTGGCCCGGCGTGCAAGCGCCGACGTTCAAATCGCGGTTGGCGATCCCCGAAAGGCCATTGAATACGCCACGTCCGCACTCGAGGGTTTCCGCGCCATCGGCGACTCCAACGGCGAAGCCTACACGCTCGTTACGCTCGCCAGCGCCCAACGCAAAGCGGGTGATCTCGCCGCGGCGCGCCAATCCGCCGCACAGGCCATCACCCGCACGGAAGCCGTTCGCACCGGCGTAGGTACCGACCAGACACGCGCCACCTACCTTGCTTCCCGCCAGGACGCCTATACCTTCACGATTGGCCTGCTGATGCAACTCGGCCTCCCCTCCGAAGCCTTGGCCATGGGCGAACGCGCCCGCGCGCGCGGCCTCATGGAAATGCTCGCCGAAGGAAACACCGAGATTCGAAGCGGTCTCGACCCGGCCCTCGTGGCCCGCCAGCGCCAGATTTCCGATGCACTCAACGGCCAAGGCGCGCGGCTGTTGCAGCAGCGCGATGAAACGCGCCGCGCCGCGCTGCAACAAGAGGTCCGCAACCTGGAGCAGGAATACCAAACCGTGCAGGCCGCTCTGCGCATGGCCAATCCCCACTACGCCGCGCTCGCGCAACCCGAACCACTCACGGCGGTCCAAATGCAGGCTTTGCTCGATGCCGATACCCTGCTGCTCGAATATTCGTTGGGCGAAGAACGCAGCTATCTCTGGGGTGTCACCAAGACCGGGCTTCAGGCGTTTGAGCTTCCCGCCCGCGCCAAAATCGAGGCCCAGGTGGATCGCGTGATGGAGCTGCTCACCGTACGCGGCCAGACCAAGCGCTTCGAAACACCAGCCGAACGCGCCCGGCGCATCGCCCACGCGGACGCCGGGTTGATCGCCGCCGCACGCGAGCTCAGCGACATGATTCTGCGCCCCGCTGCGGCGATGCTGGTTGGCAAGCGCCTCGTCATCGTGCCCGATGGCGTGCTGCAGCGGCTGCCGTTCAGCTTCTTGCCGCTGCCAGGCTCTGATGAACCGGTGGTGGCCGCGCATGAAATGGTGACGCTGCCCTCAGCCTCAGCGCTCGCTGTATTGCGGCGGGAACTAGCCGGACGCAAGCGCGCCGCAAAAACCGTGGCCGTGTTTGCCGATCCTGTCTTTGATGCCGAAGACCCGCGCATGACCGCCGCGACTGCGAAACCGGCCGCGATGGCCAGCGCTTCGCGTATTCTGGAACACATCGGCGAGGCTACGGAGTCCGGCATAACGAAGATTCCGCGCCTGCCCTACACGCGCCAGGAAGCCGGCCGAATTCTCAGCGTCGCGGGCGGAGGCGTCAACCTGCGGGCGCTTGATTTCGATGCGAATCGCCTGACGGCCACCAGCGTCGGCCTGGGCGATTACCGCTATCTACACTTTGCCACGCATGGCTATCTCGATACCGAACGCCCCAGCCTCTCCGCCCTCGTGCTCTCGCAGGTCGATGCCCGGAAGCAGCCGCAGGACGGCTTCCTTCGCGTCAGCGACATCTACAATGCGCGTTTGGGAGCGGATTTGGTGGTGCTCAGCGCGTGCCAAACGGGCCTCGGCAAGGAGATACGCGGCGAAGGGACGATGGGCCTGACCCGCGCGTTCCTCTATGCAGGCGTGCCCCGGGTCATCGTAAGTCTGTGGAATGTGAACGACCGGGCCACCGCTGGATTGATGGCGACGCTGTACGAGCGGATGATGCTCCAGGGGAAGACCCCCACAGCCGCGCTTCGAGATGCCCAAAACGCGCTCCGAAAGCAGAAACAGTGGCGCTCGCCCTATTATTGGGCGGCCTTTGTGCAACATGGCGAATGGCGATGAGCCTATTCGTCCGCCGCCGGCGCGTATAGTGAGTGGAGGCTGACGAATATGAAACTCTACCGTCTTGGCTTGCCCATGATTGCGGTTTCGGTTTTTGGCCAAACGGCCGAAACACGCGGTATCCAACCGGAAGCCGTCGTGATGGCGAGACCGCAATCGAAGAGCCCTGCAACGGTAGCGGCCAAGCTGCAATATCAGGCAACCGGCTCCACTTCCGATAAGGCCGCCGCGTCCGGCAGCGCCGCCACGGGCCGTCAAGTGGGTGTTACGATTTGGCGCTTACGCCGTGCGGTTTCGGGTGACTCCGGGGCCCGCATTCTTGTTCAGGAAGACGCAGCCACTTCTGAATGGATTCCCGAGCGCATGGCTTCTACTAGCAGCCTGGACGCAGGTGATCGAGTTCGCTTGAGCATCGAATCGCCCGAGGCCGGCTACCTTTATGTGATCGACCGGGAGCGCTATGCCAATGGCGAACGCGGCGAACCTTACCTCATCTTCCCAACGGCGCGGACCAATGGTGGCGACAATCGGCTGAGCGCGGGCAAGATCGTGGAAATCCCCTCCCAAACCGATCGGCCCAATTTCTTTTCGCTTCGCCGCAGCCGCGCCAACCAAACCGACGAGGAACTGACCGTCTTACTGGCGCCCGCGCCGATCCCGGATCTGATGCCCGGCGCCGGCGCCACCAAACTCACCAACGAACAAGTCGCTGGCTGGGAGAAGCAATGGAGCGGCAAGACCGTGCAACGGTTCGAACTGGCTGGCGGCGCCGGTCGGCCTTGGACACGCGCCGAGCAGGAAGCCGGAGCTTCGAATTCGTCCGCCACGCGTTTGTTAACGCAAGACGAAGCGCCGCCGCAGACCGTATATCGCGCGGTCGGTTCGAACGCCAACGGCCCCATGCTGGTGAAAGTGAATCTCCGTTACCGCTAGGCTAGGACGTGGTCGCGGACGGGGCTGCGCCGCCGAGTTCGCGAATCAACCAGGCGCGCGCCGTTACCCAATGGCGGTTCACGGTGGCGCGGGAAATATGGAGCGCTTCCGCCGTCTCTTCCACGGTGAGCCCGGCGAAGAAACGCAATTCCACAATGCGGCTTTGTTGTGGATCGAGCTTTTCGAGGCCGTTCAGTGCATCGTCGAGCGCGATCATTTCCACACCGCGATCCGATGAAGCCGCGTGTATTGCCTCATCCAGCACGAGCGTTTCGGCGCCGCCTCCGCGTTTATCCCGATGCTGCGCGCGAGCGTGATCCACCAGAATTCGGCGGATCATCTGCGCGGCAATAGCGAAAAAATGGGCCCGGTTCTGCCAATGCACGCCACCCTGGCCGACTAAACGCAGGTAAGCTTCGTTTACCAGCGCCGAGCTCTGTAACGTATGGCCGCCTCGTTCCTGGCGGAGCCTAGCCGCCGCGAGCTTGCGCAATTCTCCGTACACCAGCGGCATCAACTTGTCCAGCGCCTCTGGATCACCGGCGCTCCAGCGCTGCAACAGTGTCGTGACGTCATCGCCGGCCATCGTCCATGCAGTATATCGAAGCCTCAACGGCGTCAAGATCGATGACAACTTTAGTTTCTTCTCGATTGCGTCTGCCGCTGCCACGCCCATTCGATGCAGGGACGGGCACGTCTCACAAAGACGCTCACAAGTACTCACCTAGCGATCTGCCTTTCTTTCTTTCAGCATTTTCCAATCCGAAAGTGAGCCTGAAATCGAAATTTGATTCCAATACAAGATGAGCCTGAGATACGGGTTTGATTCCAATGCGGAGTGAGCCT
>JAYUSQ010000036.1:0-2757 GCA_043755595.1 Acidobacteriota bacterium
GAACGAAGAAAAACCGCCCACCCACCTGACGTTCCTGCTCAATTTCTTCGACGAGCTGCGGCGAAAAGCGCCTTGAGGCGGCGTTCGCGGCCAGACACCGTATCTTGCCGCCAACACTCCAATGGCGTATAGTAAGGTGTGCATACGGTGGTCGAAACGCCCGCCTTCATCAGCGACGCCGAAGCGCTCGGGATGAATGGGGCGGAACGGTTTGAAATCGTGACGTTTCTTGCGAAGAATCCGGACGCGGGAGACGTGATCGCCGGGAGCGGCGGCGCCAGAAAACTGCGGTTTTCAGGAAGAGGCAAAGGGAAGCGCGGCGGCTATCGCGTGATCTCGTTCTTCACCGGCCCGGCATTCCCGGTTTTTCTGCTGAACGCATTTGCAAAGAATGAAACGGCGGATTTGACCAGAGTGGAATGCGCCGCCTTGAAAAAGATCCTCAACGCGATCACGGCCAGTTATAGGAAACAGAAGGAGTCGAAATGGAAAAGAAACTAACGCCAGGCCAGCGGATGATTGAAAGCGCGAAGCAGGCGCTGGCCTTTGCGAAGGAAGACAGCACGCATGGATGCGTCGTCCATGTCCCGGAGGATGTGGACGTGAAGGCGATTCGAGAGAAGATCTCTCTCTCCCAATCCGAGTTCGCCAAACTGTTCGGTTTGAGCAAGCGGACGTTGGAACATTGGGAGCATGGACGGCGCGTACCCAGCGGCCCGGCCCGGGCCTTCCTCACTGTCATTGCTCGAGAACCGGAGGCTGTCCGGCGAGCGTTGTTAGCGTAGATAACTCCAGGCCCCTTTCCTCCGGCGAAAAACTCGACCCCTACGAAATCATGGAGCTGATCGAGGGCGAGACGCTGGCGGACCGCATCGCCAAGGGCGCGCTCCCACTCGACCAGGCCCTGGTGTTCCCCGCGCAAATCGCTGCCGCCCTCGACCCCGCGCATCGCGCCGAAGGACACATCGCGACGAACGCGCAGAACATAATGCTCGCTCGCGATGGCGTCAAGGTGCTGGATTTCGGTCTGGCGAAGTCGGCGGCCGCCAACCCCGGACCGGTGCAGCCGTTCACATCGGCGTGGCTGGAGCGGCTGGTCCGGCGCTGTCTCAAGAAAGATCCGAAAGAGCGCTTCAGTCGATGCGCGACCTGGTGCTTGAATTGAGAAAACCACGGGCAAAGTTAACTAGAACTAGACTAGACCGAAGTTCCCCCTTCTGACAGACGGAGAAATGCTGGTAAATATAAGTAAGTGAGGGATTTACGGTGAATCGGAGAGAAGGATTTACTGGGTACACTTCGATTGGCGGGGTGACGGGCCAATCGAGATCCGGGAGTAGCGCGCTATTTGAGGCTGGAAACTTTGAGCAGATCGAGCGCCTGCTGCTGGAGGGAGGTAGGGGTCGTGGTCATCTCGAAGCTGGAAGCGCCCATGGTGACAGTGTTGAGCGCGATGGTGCGCAGGTCTTCAAGCAAGGTCCGGAAGCTGTGAACGGGCTGGCCGTCGGCAGTGCGTTTGGTGCGAGCTTTCTGCTGAGCTTGTGGAGATCGTTGGGCGGGCGCGACCACAGAGGAACGCTGGGCTTCACCAGCGGCTGGATCGGCGTCGTCGAATAACATCGGCGCGAGTAAGCGGCGCATGTGCCACTCGACGTAGTAAGCCAGCATGCAAAGGAAGATATGCGCGCGCACGCGATTTTCGAGGCGGTGATGAATGGGACGGACTTTGAGATCCACGCTTTTCATGGTGCGAAAGGCGCGCTCGACATTCGACAATTCTTTGTAATACCGCACGGCATCTTCACCGCTGGCATGGGCGGCAGTAACATTGGTGCGAATCACATACACGCCGTCTAACTCCGCTTCGCGGTCGATATTGGCCTGGATCCGCTCGAAGGTGAATTGATTCGCTTCGAAGCGACAGCGGAAGTGCTTGGCCATTTTGAATCGCCCCAGGACTTTACCTACTCGCAAAGCAATGCGCTCCTGGCCGCGGAACGGACGCTTCGGGCGTTGAGTCGCGGTCTGAATTTTGACTAACTCTTTCTCGGTGGCCGACAGTAACTCTTTCCGCTTGCGCGCCCGCTCATCGGCCAGCAGCGGATTGCGGCAGGCAATCAATCGCTCACCGGGAAAATCCTGGTGAGTGATCTCGGCCCAGGCTTGCTGATCGAACAGTGACATCTGCAAGGCGCCGTCTCTGGCCAATGTTTGAACTTGCGGAGCGCGCAGCGCGGTGATCCAATCGAAGCCCGGTTGAGTCGGTAGATCTTCCCGTAAGCGGGCGCTGGTCAGGGTGCCACGGTCACCCACCAGGATCACCCGCTCCAAGCCGAATCGCTGGCGGAGTTTGACGATCTGGTCCTTGACTGTGCTGGGATCGGCGGTGTTACCGGCAAATACTTCGACGGCGACGGGGCAGCCTTCAGCGTCGGTGAGTAAGCCAAAGACGATTTGGGGATTGCCGGAGCGCTCGTCGCGCGAATGCCCAAAGGTCGCGATCGGGCAATGACGTCCCTCGAAGTAAGTGGAAGTCAGATCGTAGAGCACCAGCGAACCGTTGGTGAGCCGTTGGCCCGCCAGTTGAGACTCGATGGCGGATTGGCGCGCCAAGAGCCAATCCATGGCCTCGTAGAGATCGTCTTCGTTGGCGCGGCTGAGATCGAGCACCTCACCCAAACTACAGGACGCGGTCTCAAGATCGAGGCCACGGGCGAGAGCGAGTTTGGAGCCAGGTTGGAGGATGCGAGCCACGAT
>JAYUSQ010000037.1:0-27416 GCA_043755595.1 Acidobacteriota bacterium
TAAAAGATGGGGGAGTCTGGTGCGGCGCATTGGGCTCGCTGACTCACTTTCCCAACTCAACGCCGAATAGCTTCACGCGGCATCAGAGACTCGTCGAAACTTACTAATATGCCTATTCAGTCAGAGGTCAGAGGCAATCAGGTCATCAAGCGCGCGCAAGGGGCGCGCGGGCACCCTTAGTGCAGTTCTTCAAACTACGCATCGCGGCTCGCCACCAGCCGTGTGGCTTGCAGGTGAGTCTACGGCATCACAGAAAACGCTCGAGTCGCGGATTCGGTGGCCGTAGCTTTACCCCGATGCCCGGGCAACTTACGATGAACGGCGCAGCGATCCGCAAACTAGTACCGCTTACCGGCGGGCGGCTTCCATTCCGCCGCTCCAATGAAACGTGCAGCCTGTTCGGGTGTTCGCCAAAACACTACAGTAACTGGCGAAAATGCTCTAAATGCGAGTACCCAACCAATTCGACGAGCGGTCATCCCGCTTGTATGACTATCGCGAAATCAAGATCGCGTTCAACGAGGCGATATACGGTGTCGCCGCAAAATCGTGGTGTCCTGGTTGCCCCGTTCTCCTCACCCGGACATTTTACTTTGCGGCGGCCCGCTACCATCGCCCACCCTCAGCGTAGCCTCGAAGTTCCGGTTGGAGCGCGCCGGAACGAGCCAGCGGCCTCGGCCCAATTTTCTCGTGATCGCCGATCGGCCCATCAATACCATCCCGGCGTTCACTCGATTCCGAAATAATCTTCGCGAACCCTAAACCGGTCCCTGCTCAAACACTTGCCGAAGTTCATCCAATCCTCCGGCGCGCACTTCCCCGTGGCGCCCAGGCCATACTCTAGCCGTCATGTCAATCACTACTTCCAATCGCCGCCTCGAAGCCAACCGCCGCAATGCCCAACTCTCCACCGGCCCGCGCACGCCCGAAGGCAAAGCTCGCGTCGCACAAAATCGCACCACCCACGCCCTCACCGGCCAAGGCCACTTGATCCTTCCCGGCGAAGACGCCGAAGCCTATGACCGTCTCCTCGCCGCGCTCATGGAAGAGCACGCCCCGGTTGGCGAAACCGAAAATCATCAGGTCGAATTGCTGGCCCACAATCAATGGAAACTCCGGCGCGCGGCGCGGCTGGAAACCGAAGCCTTCGAAGACTCGTTGTCCGCCGAAACCGGCCGCTTCGCGCTGACTGACGCCGTGATGCGCGCCGCCCGCTATATCGCTTCGATTCGCCGGTCGTATACTCTTGCCCTTGCCGAACTGCGCCGGCTGCAAACCGCCCGTAATCAGTCCGCTCGCGCTGAACTCTCGCGACTCCTCGATGCCCATATCGGCGCCGCTCCCTCGCGCGACGATTCAAACCCAATTCATCCATCGCCGCAGTCCATCTGGCCCGCCGCCACCGGTTTTCATAACGGCGTAGCGCCACCGCAGCCCCCTCCGCCTCCCGCTCAATTTCTCACCAGCTCCATTGCCGAAGGGCGTGGCTTGCTAGAATAACCCTGCTATGAAGATTGCCGTTGCCGGACTCGGCTTTATGGGCAGCACTCACTTGACTGCGCTGCGGAGCATCCCCGCCGCCGAAGTGGTGGCTGTCGTCAGTGAAGACCCAGCCAAGCGCTCCGGCGATCTCAGCAAGATTGCAGGCAATCTCAACCGGCCCGGCGAGAGACTGGATTTTTCAAAGATCAAACAGTACGCCAAGCTCGAAGAAGCGCTGGCCGACCCGTCCATCGAAGCCGTCGATCTTTGTTTACCCACTTATCTCCATGAGTCGGCCACAGTCGCCGCGTTGCGCGCCGGGAAACATGTGCTCGTCGAAAAACCGATGGCGCTCGACGGCGAGGCGTGTGACCGTATGATCGCCGAAGCGGAGAAATCGGGCAAGATTTTGATGTGCGCGCAGGTCCTCCGTTTTTGGGGCGACTATCAGCCCGTGGTTTCGGCGCGCCGTTCCGGCAAGCTCGGCAACGTTCGCGCGGCCATGTTTCGCCGGCGTTGCGCGGCCCCCCAATGGGGCAAGTGGTTGCAGGATCCGCATAAGGGCGGCGGCGGAATTTTCGATCTGCTGATTCACGACGTCGACATGTGCATCCACCTGTTCGGCGTGCCGGAAGCCGTGTCGGCGACCGGCCACGAATACTTGGGGAAGGGCATTGACCTCATCACGGCGCAACTCCACTACAACGGCATTCCGTCGGTGGTGATCACGGGCGGCTGGCACCATCCAGCGTCGTATCCTTTCTCGATGGAATATACCGTGACGTTTGACGAAGCCACGATCGAGTACTCGTCGGCGTCGGGGAAACCCGTGGCGGTGTTTGGAGACGATGGGCAGGAACGCTCGGCCGAAAAGGCGGGCCTCGAACGGCCGGAGAAGGACGGCTTCCAAGCCGAGCTTGAATATTTCATTCAGTGCGCCACGGCGAACCGGAGGCCGGAGATCTGTCCTCCCTCGCAATCCGCCGCCGCCGTGCGAGTCATGCGCCTTCTGGACGAAGCGCGCAAACACAATGGAGACAAACTACCGTGCCGGCTTTGAAAACTATGGAAATTGGCATCATGTTCTGGGCGGGCCGCGACCCGCTGGAAACCATTCGCGAAGTAAAGGCCTTGGGCGTTCGATGCGGACAGTTGGGAGTTCCGGGCCATGTGCCTATGGATCTCAACTCAGCCGCTCAATGGAACCACGCGCTAGACCTTGAGCAGTTTACTTTGGTGACGGTCTTTGCGGCGTACAACGGAGAAGAGTATGCCGACATTCCGACGGTCGTGCGTACTGTAGGCTGGATTCCTCCGGCGCTGCGTGCTGAGCGGCTCAAGCGAACGTTTGAGCTCAGCGATTTCGCCAAAGCCCTTGGCGCTCCTTCGATCGCGCTGCACGTCGGCTGCCTGCCGGAGAATCAGTCGCATTCCGACTTTATTGCCGTCCGTGAAATGACGCGCCTTGTCTGCGACTACGCGGCGCGCAACGGCCAAACCCTCGCGCTCGAAACCGGCCAGGAACCGGCGCACGAGTTGCTTGAGTTCTTCAAGGCCGTGGACCGGCCCAATCTGCGAATCAACTTCGATCCGGCCAACATGATTCTCTACGGCTCGGGCGACCCGATTGAAGCGTTGTCGATTCTGGCGCCGCATGTCGTCTCGGTGCATGCCAAGGATGGAGACTGGCCGCCGCAAGGTGTGGCCGGTGCGCTTGGTACCGAGCAACCGCTCGGCAAGGGCGCCGTCGGGATGGCGCGCTTCGTCGCCAAGCTCAAAGAGATCGGCTATAAGAATCCGGTCAACGTCGAACGTGAGGTTCCCGACCATCAACAGCGCTTGATCGACATGCGCGATGGCGTCAGCCTGTTGAAAGCGCTAACGGCGTAATAGAGGGACAACGCGATGGGGCTTGAAGCGCGATGCCAAGGCCGGTATGGCCATGCTTCCGGCGAAGGACGGCTTCAACACGAAGGTGACAAGATCCTGTTCCGCGGGGCGTTCCGCTTGGACCTTGCCGTCAAGGATCTCAAGGCGGTAACCGCTTCGGCGGACGATCTGGTTTTGTCCTGGGGCAAGGAAAAGGCGTGGTTCACGTTGGGAGCCGCCGTTGCTCCCAAATGGGTCCGGAAGATTCTCAACCCGCCCACGCTCCTCGACAAACTCGGTATCAAACCAGGGCAACTCGTGGCGCATAAGGGGAAGTTCGACGCGGCGGTTCTGGATGAGCTCGCGACACGAGTCGAGCCGAAAGCGTTACGGACAGGCGCCGCCGAATGTGACGTGCTGTTGCTGCTGGCGCAGACGCCGGCGGATCTGGAAGACATCCCGGCCGTCGTGGTGTGCCTCACCCAATCGGGCGCGCTGTGGGTCGTCTACCCCAAAGGCGGCGCGGCGATCAAGGAATCCGCAGTCCGTCAAGCGGGCTTGGCGGCCAATTTGGTGGATAACAAAACGTGCGCCTTCTCCACGACGTTAACCGCGCTGCGGTGGGTCCGGCCTCGCGCATTACGCGTGTAAGCCAGGAAAGTGGGACCGGCCTCCTGGCCGGTCGATCGGGGAGCTACGCTCCCAGGGCGTCGATCTGTTTCAGCAGGACTTCGAGCCTGCCGCGAACAGCGTCCTGGTCGGACTGCAGCGAGTCCCGTTCGGTTCGCGTTGACTGCAGCTCTTTTGTCAGATCCGCATTGCGCTCTTCAAGCGCGCGCATCTGCGACCGGAGCTGGTCGGAATCGGAGACAGCCGCCAGGGCCGTCTCTTTTTCTTTGCGAAGCCGGTTGACCGTTTCCACGGTCTTGAGGATTTTCTCCTCGAGGAGGGCGAGAGTATCCGCGCTCATAAAACCCGCTTGTCTTCGAGCTTACGCAGCCGACTTGGCTTTAGCCTGGGCGACCAGCGCCGTGAAAGCGACAGCGTCGGTGGCAGCCATATCGGCCAGCACCTTCCGGTTCAGCTCGATCCCGGCCAACTTCAGGCCGTTCATAAAGACAGAGTAAGAAATGTCGTTGATCCGGCAGGCTGCGTTAATACGCACGATCCAAAGGGACCGGAAGTCGCGCTTCTTTCGCTTGCGTCCGACATAGCCGAACTTCAGCGATTTCTCGACGGCTTCTTGCGCCGAACGATTCAGTTTGCTCTTGGTAAGGAAGAAACCTTTAGCCCGCTTGAGTGTCTTCTTGCGGTAGTCTGTACGGTTTGTTCCGCGTTTTACGCGTGGCACGTTTGAACTCCTTTCGAGTTTGGGTTATTCATTTGGGCGGATCGGGCACGTGCGTTGAGCACCGTCCACACCGGGGCGAGATGCCTAGTACGGCAGCATCTCTTTGATCGCGTTCATGTTGGTATCGTCGAGCGGCGTGCCCGCGGCCAACTTGCGCTTACGGCCAGGCGATTTGGACGTCAGGATATGACGCGCACCGGCGTGGTGGCGCATGATCTTGCCCGTACCAGTCTTCTTGAAGCGCTTGGCTGCGCCCTTGTGGGTCTTTAACTTCAACTTCGGCATCTTGAATGGGGTTCCTATTGAGCCTCGCCCGGCCACACCAATGAGCACACAGGTACGCAGGCGGGAGTTGAGAACTCTTGTGAGTATAGCATGGCGCCCGCGAACTGCGATAGGCTTCTAATCATGCACCTTCGCTTGCTGCCGGTGGGCTTGTTTATTCTGGCCGCCCAGGCTTCTTTGGGAGCTCAGAATCGCTCTTCTGAGTGGGACGGGGCGCGGCTTGTGTTGATCCCGCCCGGTGAGATTGTTAGCTTTGACAGCGCCGGGCTCGAATCGTGGGCGGCGGTCGAACCCGGTGGAACTCCGCAGCGGTTGGCCGGCCTATTGGCGACGGTTCAACCCGAGGTGCGAGCCAAAATTTCGAGGCGCTGGCAGCTAGCCGGTTTCAAGACGAACAAAGCCCGGAGGCGTTGACGATCAGACGAGGCAGACTGAACCCTATGGTGAAAGCGCAACCGTGGGTGCGCGATTGCGGCGATGGTTGTGGGTCCACTGGGGATTGCCGCTGTTACTGCAATGGCAGCCGAAGTTGTCCGGTTTTCCCATTCGCGGCGCCCCTAAGCCTGGATAGCAAACAGGCCGAGGCTATGGTTTGGGTCGTGCGGTTGAAGCCAGTCAACTGATCGGGCGAGGAAGGGCGGAATGGTGAGCCGGGCGGGAGTCGAACCCGCGACCATCGCATTAAAAGTGCGGTGCTCTACCAACTGAGCTACCGGCTCGGATACTTTTCAGGCTAACACGTCAATGCCCTTTTGACGAGGTTTGCAGGTATTTTTGAATGTCGGGGAACAGAAGCTCCTTGAGTTCGGGCGCGTCGATCTCGTCGCGTTTGACCAGTCGTACACCGGAATCCACCGTCGATTCCACGGGCTCACCTTTGATGTGCCGGATCAATGCGCGCGTCGATTCATAGCCCATTTTGAAGGGATTTTGGACGACCAGTGAGTCGATCCAACCGTCGCGGCAGTCTTGCATCAGTTGATCGCTCGCGTCGAAGGCGACCATCTTCACGCTACGCGCATTGCGGCTCTTCAAGGCCTGGACGGCGCCCGAGGAACTGGATTCGTTGTCGGCGAAAACCGCGGCCAGATCGGTATGCGCGGTGAGGATATTCTCGGTCTCGGACATGGCCTTGGCCCGATCGGCCTTGGCGTAGCGAAGGGCGACGATTGTGATGCCTGGAAACTTCTTGCGGATCTCGTCCTGAAAGCCGTCTTCGCGTTCCATGGTCGCCCCGCTGCCGGGCATGAAACCGATGATCGCGACTTTGCCTTTGCCGTTCAGCAGTTCGCCCACGCGGCGCGCCGCGATCCGGCCGCCCTCGACGTTGTCGGTGGCGACATAGGCCACCCGTTTGCCGGTGTCGATCGCCGAATCGAAAATTGAAACCGGTACGCCTTCGCGCGCGGCGCGTTCGACGACGGCCACCAGAGCCTTGCGATCGACCGGCGCAAGGGCAATGCCCTTGAGCTTGCGGTTCACCATGGAGTCCACGATTTCGATCTGGCGGCTCGCGTCCACTTCGAGCGACGGCGCGTTCCATTCCACTTGGTAGCCCCCCTCTTGCGCAGCCTTGATGGCGCCCGCATGGACGGTTTGCCAGAAGATGTGATTAGCCCCTTTGGGTACGACCCCGATGACGGGGATCGTGGATTCGGGTTTGCATCCCAGTCCGACGCCGAAGATGGTCGCCACGAAAAAGCGTAGAAAGTCCCGCATGTTAACCTCACTATTATGGCTTTTGAACGCCTCGCTTCGCTGGCTGAGATCAAGCCCGGCGCCATGCTGGACGTGGACATTGCAGGCGACCGCATTGTCGTGATCTGCAATGTTGGCGGGCAATTACATGCGATGGACGGGCGCTGTCCGCATCGCGGCGGACCGCTCGGGCAGGGCGCGCTGCACGGGACGATGGTCGTTTGCCCTTGGCACGCCTGGGAGTTCGATTGCGTCACGGGGCAGAACGATTACAAGCCTGATTTGAAACAGACCAAGTATGACGTGCGCGTCGATGGCGACGACGTACTGGTCGACACTTAGTAACTTGCCGGAATTACCTGAAGCTGAGACTATCGCGAGATCGTTGCGGGGCGCTGTCTCTGAACGGACTGTTATCTCAGCGGAGTTCCTGTCTAAGCGGGTATCGCCCGACGACCCGGCGCGATTGGTTGGGCGGACCATTCGCGATGTCGCCCGGTATGGCAAGCAGTTACTGCTCCAGTTAGATCGCGGCTTTGTGCAAGTGAAACTCGGGATGACTGGCGCACTGCTGGTGAATGGCGTTCGCGGCGCGCACACGCGTGCGGTGCTCGACTTTAACGATGGCAGTTGGTTGCTATATGACGACATTCGCCAATTCGGATCGCTAGGGCTTATCGATGCGCCGCCAGACTCTCTGGGGCCTGATCCGTTGGAAATCACGGCCGCCGGGTTTGCGGCTCGGCTACGCGCGCGCCGGGGGAAGCTGAAGCCCTTGCTGCTGAATCAGGGCTTCTTGCGCGGGCTCGGGAACATCTATGTGGACGAGGCTTTGCATCGGGCTGGCCTCCATCCCTTGGCGAATGCCGAACGGCTCAAAGCCGGCCGTGCCGAGGCTCTGCACGGCGCGATTGTCGAGTTACTCAATGAGGCGATCGCGCATCGAGGCTCTTCGATATCCGACTACGTCGATGCGGCCGGCCAGCGGGGGAGTTTTCAGCAACTGCATCGCGTGTACGGCAAAGAAGGCGAAGCGTGCGGTCAGTGCAGCGAGGCAATTGAGCGCATTGTGGTAGCCCAACGCGGGACCCACTTTTGCCCGGTTTGTCAAGCAGCGCGCCGGTAGTCAATAGAGCGGCGGCTCGCCGGGCGGGCGGGTCTTCCAACGCCGGTGCATCCAGAGCCATTGGTCTGGATATTGGCGAATGACGGATTCCAGTTGCGCGTGAAGTGCGCGCGTGTCGGCCTCGGCGTCTCCTGTCGCGTGGATAGGCGGATAGAACTTGAGAATGTAGCGGCGTTCGGATTCAGACCACAGCGCGAAGCCTGGGATGATCGGCGCAGCGCTATGAGCCGCCAGTTTGGCGAAGCCTGTCGCCACGCATGCTTGGATGCCGAAGAAGTCGATGAAGATGCCTTCGCGGAGTCCGGCGTTCTGATCGATCAGCACACCAACCGCTTGGTTTTGGCCCAGCGCGCGCAGGATGCCTCGGGCATAGTCGCGCTTTTCAATTACGTGGTTGCCCGATATGGTGCGGCGGCCGGCCACCAGAGAATCGATCCTGTGATTGTCAAGCGCGCGCACCACGACATGCATGGCTTGCTTCGACAGAATGGCATGAGCGAAGGCGCTCAGCTCCCAGTTGCCGAGGTGCGCCGTGGCGAACAGAACGCCGTGGCCTTCCTTCATCGCGGCTTCGAAGTGCTCAAAGCCGTCGTAACGAATCCAATCGGAAATGTTTTGGGCATCGATTTGCGGGAAGCGGGAGAGGGCGACGAGGACGCGCGCGATCGAGTGAAAGCTGCCTTCGACAATGCGGTTATGCTCATCGACAGAGAGGGCCGGAAGCGCCATGCCGACGTTGCGCTCCGCGGTGCGGCGCAGCCGGGGGATAGCGCGATCGAGCAGGCCGACGTAGACGCGCGCCAGACGGTCCGACCAACTCCATGGGCCTACGCTCAGAGACGCAACGACGGCGCGGGCCGCGGCATACTCGATCCAGGTGCGAAGCGATGAGCGCGCGCGCATTCCCTTGCTTAGAACCGTGTGACTTCGGTGAAATGAAACTCGTGCGCCTTGAGCGCAGGCACGACCATGTCGAAGGTCTCTTCGCCGGAAGCGCGCACCGAAGGGCCGAGCACTTCGACGTGGTTGAGCAATTCGATGAGGCCTTGATTGAAGCGGAAATTGCGGATGCCAGCTACGACCTCGCCGCGCTCAATCAGGAACGTGCCATCGCGCGTCATGCCCGTCATCATCTTCTCGTAAGGGTCCACTTCGCGAATGTACCAAAGTCGCGTGACGAGGATACCGCGATCGGTTGATCGAATCATGTCGTCGAGCGAAGCGCCGCCGCCGGCGAAGACGATGTTGAGTGGAAACTCCCCTATTTCATTGGGAATCGGCAGCCCGTGCCCGGTGGGAGTCTTGCCAGCGCGTTGCGCCGCGCCCCGGCAGTACGCCAGATTTTGAACGACGCCCGCCTGCACCAGATTCAACTGGCGCCTCGCGACGCCTTCTCCGTCGAACGACGGTCCAGCTTGCAATGGATGCCCGCAGTCGTCGACGATCGTGATGTTGTCGCCGAACAGTTTCGTCCCGGTACGTTCGTTGAGAAAGCTGCGTTGGTCTTCGATGGCGGTCCCGCCGAAATCGCCGAACATCTGGCCAACCAAATCGAGGACCGCGGCGGGCTCAAGGATCACTGTGTAGCGTCCCGGTTCGACCTCGCGCGGGTTGCGCGAGCGTACCGCTTTCTGCGATGCCTGGCGCGCCAAGCCCGCGACATCGAGAGAAGAACGGTCCACGGCCGAGGCCTTGGCCCAACCAGAGCTGCCGGTTTCGAGCATGGTGATGCTGAACTCAGCCATGGATTGTTCGTACTCGGCGAAGACTCCGCGGCTATTGATCAGCGTCTCGCGAGAAAACGAAGTTGAGTAGATACCGGCGGCCGTCTGGCCTGCGCCCTCGGCGATACGAATAGCTTCCCGCACGGCTGCGGCGCGCTCAGACGGTGTGCATGTGACGGTTGACTCCGCCACGCGATTCACCTTTGCCAACGCTTCCGGTTCCGCGAGCGGAAGCAGGCGGTCATCGGGCTCTTGCGCTCGCATGAGCGCAATGGCGTCGCGCACGGCGGCCCGTACCGAACCCGCATCCATGCGGTTAGTCTCCGCGCGCGCGGTCCGCCGATTCTCCTGCGGACGAATCGAGATGCCCGTGTTGCGCTCGGCGACATTCTGATGAATGCCGTTATTGGCAAAGCGCGTGAGGGCCTCATGGCTTTCGCCTATGGTCAGTTCGACATCTTGGATACCGTGCGATCGCGCTTCGGTTTCGACGATTTGGAACAGCTCGCGCGGGCTCATCATCCCGCGTAGCCTCCGCCGATTTTGATATCGGCAAAACGCGAGGGGCTGGCTCCGTGCCCGGTGCCCATCGTTTGCTCCGGTTGGCCTTTGCCGCAGTTGGGCACGCCCCAGAGTGTCCAGTGTTCGCGCCCGGCGATGGCGCGGCAACTGTTCCAGAACTCAGTGGTGATGCCGCTGTAGGTTGGGTTTTTAAGCATCCGCACGCGCTGCCCGTTCTTGATTTCCCAACCGATTTCACAGCCAAATTGAAAGTTGTACCGCTTGTCGTCGATCGACCAACTGCGATTGGTCTCCATATAAATCCCGTCTTCGCCGAAGACATCTTCGAGCGAATGCGGTCCGGGTTCCAGGCTGACGTTGGTCATGCGGATCAAGGGCAGACGATTCCAACCCGAGGCGCGCATGGTGCCGTTGGAACGGGTCTGACCGATGGCGCTGGCGGTCTCGCGTGAGCTCATATAGCCCCGGAATTGGCCGTCGCGGATGATGTCGACGCGCTGGGCGGCTACGCCTTCGTCGTCATGCAGAAACGTGCCGAGGCCTGGCCCGTGCGCCAGCGTAGCGTCACAAACCGCGTTGACGATGTCCGACCCATAACGCAAATTGTTGAGCTTCTCGAGTGTGAGAAAACTCATGCCCGCGTAGTTGGCTTCCGAGCCCAGCACGCGGTCCAACTCAATCGGATGGCCGATCGATTCGTGGATCTGCAGCCCGAGTTGACTTGAGTCGAGAATGAGCGTGCCCGTAGTTTCCGGGCATTGATCGGCGGAATGAAGCGCCACGCATTCGGAAGCGACGCGCGGGGCGTGACGCAGCAGATCGAGTCGCTCGATGAGTTCCCAGCCTTTGAGTTGATATTGGCCGCCGAAGGAATTCGGGTAGGAGCGCTTTTGAATCTCGTGATCGCCGAAGCTGTGCGCGGCCATGCCGCCGCCGGTGACAGTACGGGTTTGATCGATTTCGCTGCCTTCGGTGGAAAGGAAAATCTGCCGCGTGCGGTCGAAGATCAACGACGTTTCGGTCATGGTGACCTTCGCTTCCTTGCGCAACTCGGCGTCGACCGCGAGCAGATAGGCGATCTGCCGTTCGATGGACATAGCGAACGGGTCTATCGCGCAGTCCGATATCCAGGTGACGCGGACCGGAGGCTCAGGCGCGAGTTCGACGGCCTGTTTACTGGTGGTGGCCGAGGCTAACGCGATGTCGACGGCGAGGGCAGCCGCCGCTTCGAGTCCAGCCTTCGACAGATCGCCGGTGGCCGCAAAGCCCCAGGCTCCCGCCGCCAGGACGCGGATGCCGATGCCGTGCGACTCCGAAGATGAAGCGCCGGAGAGCCGCCCGCTTTTGGTCGCGAGCGAGCGGCCCTGCGTTTGCTGGATGCGGACGTCGGCGTAGGTGACGCGAGGCCGGCTAGCGGCCGTGTCGAGGGCGTGTTTGGCGAGGGATAGCATTCTTGATTCGATCGATCGCCAAAGCGACGCGAAGCACTCGGAGACTACGCCGAGCGCACCATGCGATGGCAGCAGCGGCCTCGTTCACGGGCCCGCGAGGAGACAGGGGGAGGAGTCGCTTTGCTATCGGGGGTCCGGCGTGACAAGCGCGCATCGGAAGGGCTGGAGCCGGCTTCGTTCCCTTTGTCGAGGCTATCGAGTAGGGAGCCTACCAGCGAGGCCCGTGCTTCGGCGGGGAGTTCCAGCGCCTCGGCCAGGATCGTTGCAGCTTGTTTGCTCATGCCTTCATTGTAACTGGAGCTTTGGTGCGAACTCGACGGTACGCTGCGATGCTGACTGCGGTAAGGCACGAGGAGGGACACGGCAACGGCTTCAAAGCAAGCCTGCGAGGAGGTCTGGCTCGATAGCACAATCGGCCAATATCTTTCTCAAGAGTCCCAGATCTAATGTCCGGCCGCGAAGAGGAACAACGGTTGCGCGGCCATCGGGATGCCGTTAGAAAGCAGTGGCTTCCTCGTGTACGCTCTGCGACGAAGCTGCACGCTCCAAGCCGTGCACGAGTTCCTTTCCCCTGCCGCGCGGGAGTGTACTCATGCCGCGACGGTTACCCGCTGGATGCCGATGAACTCCAACGGTTTCGGCTCCTTGCCCTCGACTTCGAGGCACAGCTCGATGGCTTCGCGAATTTCGACTATCAATTCGTCGAGCGATGACGCATCGGTGTGGCAGCCCGGCAGTTGTGGCACTGAGGCTACGTACATACCCTCTTCATCCCGCTCGACCAAAACATCAAACTGGCGCGACATATCTATAATTCTACTTTGCGAGAGGGGGCTTCAGGCCTGGGACTTGCGCTAAATCAAGGGCTCAGCTTACTGAAGTTGGTGCCGGCCTTGACCGGGTCCCGCTCAAATTCGAGCGCAAAACGCTGCCAGCCGCTGGTTCGAGCTAGCTTGAATTCGAGTTTGATCCAGGCTGACGACTCAGGATAAGTTTCAGAGATCATTGGGCGTCAAGCCGGTGCGTTTGGCGATACGAGCCAACATCCCCGGCCCGATTTCGTCTTGATCGTGAAAGGAGAATTCGTAGTCCGGTAGATTCGGGTGGACCAGGAGGCGGTGCGAGCCACGTTGGCGCTTCACTTGCCAGCCGGCTCTTTCGAGAGCCGCTAGTACCCGGCGGGCCTTAGTGGCTGGCCAATTGCTCATCTGAGATAGAGAAGGAAACGGCGAGCGCTGCGGAAGCCATTTCACCGTGGGCAATGCGGTCGGCAATCACGTCGATCGCCAGCCGTTCGACATTGCTGATGGCCTAGTCGCGTGTCTGCCCATAACATATCACACCGGGCAACTCAAGAGCTTCGGCGATCCAGCGACCGTCGTCTTCTCGATCTAGCTCTATAGTGAGTTTCACTCTTTTAATGATACTCCCGCGCGCCTTGAGACTCTGAAGGCAAGCTAAAGAGCGACTTCAATTTCGCGGATGTTGACCGTAGACGGGGGAAGGCCTTGGGCGGTGCGGGCGGCGACGCACTCGCGAATCGCTTCGGCGATGTTTGCCTCGGCCTCAGCCTCTGTCGTTCCTTGACTGACGCAGCCGGGAACGGACGGGCATTCGGCGGTGTAGAATCCGTCTCCGTCTTGATAGATGGTGACCAGAAACTTCATGGCTGCCGGTGGCCGAATATAGCTAGGGGAAGGGCGGTAGCGATCGACGGCGGCGCACCTTGCGGCTTGGGCGCGGTGGTGGGCGTGGGCACCGATACGGGCCTTTTGGGCGGCTCAATTACAAACTTCATCGACGCGCTGAGGTGGCGGAAAATTTGCACGGGCAGCGCGCTGGTGAACTTGAAATTCTCGGCTTGTTGGCCGGGCACGTAGGCGATCACGGTGCCGAAATATTTGTCGCCGATCAGGAACACGAAGGCAGCGGTGCGGCTCATTACGCGCGACTTGATCATGTGACCGCCTTCGTCGAAACTCTCCAGGCGATTGTCGCCCGTGCCCGTCTTGCCGGCCACGCGCAGGATGCGGCCATCGTCGAGTACGACCGACTGGAACGCTTTTCGCGCGGTGCCGAATTCGACGACGCCCGCCATCTCGTTCTTGAGAACCGCCGCCACTTCAGGGGCCATCACGCGCGCTTGGCGGCCAGGCTTATTCGAGGCGACGGTTTCAAGCGGCGTGCCTTGGCCGAAGTGCAGGCGCGTGACGCGGACCGAAGGATAGTGGACGCCGCCGTTCATGATGATGCCCGCGAGATCGGCCAGGGCGGCCGGGTTATCGCCCGAACTGCCGATGGAAGTGGCCAGCGACGGCACCAGGGCGGGGAAGGGAAAGCCGTGGCGCTTCCATATTTCATGGATACCCACGAAAGCTTCGGTTTCGAGCATCGTGCGAATGCGCAGATCCTGCGCATGTTTGTTGCGATTGCGCATCAGCCAACGGTAGACGTCCGGCAACTCCGGTTTGACGAAGTTTTCGATATCTTCGAGTGTCGCGTTCGGATGAGTCTGCAAGTAATCGACCGTGAGTAACTCAAGCGGATGGATGCGCGCGAGATAGCCGCGGTCCCCTAAGTTGAACTTGTCGGGTCCGTACTTTTCGTAGAGATGTTCGTAACCGCCTTGAATCTGGACCCCGGCCGGGATGACAGCTGCGAGCGCCTTCTGGAATTCCTCCAGTGAATCTGTGGGACGCGCCGAGCGATACGCCACGGCGAGGCGGTACGGCGTAGGGCGCATACGGCCGAGCAAACGCGCGACGGCATCGCGTGGCGCGACACCTTTGTACCGCGAGTAGAACTTAGCTAGAAACTGGCGCGATTCGTGTTTGATAAAGCGATCGAGAAACTCCTTGCGTTTCGGGTGGGAGGAATTTTCGTAGATGGCGGGCGTGACGCCGGGGATCTTCCACGTGTGATATTGCACGACGTCGCGAATGAGGCGGATGAAAACAAGATTGGTCGACTTGCGAAAGCCTTCGCGCAGCGGCAGGATCCGGCCGTTGTCAGAGCCATCGAAGTTGCCGAAGTACTGCAGGCCGCCGCCGGTGAAAAAGCCTTCGCCGGGGTTGCCGGAGTAATGGCGCGTCATGGCGGCTTCGAGCATCGCGGACAAGCTGTTGTCGATCGCCTTGGTCAGCCAGTCTCGCGCCCAGGCGGACAGCGGGTCCTGGCCAACGATCCGCGAAGGATCCCTGGCGCCGGCAGCGTGGAGTTGCGACATGACGTCGAGATAGCTGGCGAGCGTGCGAAGTTTGGCCGTGGAGCCGAGTTCCAGTTGCGTGCCCTGGTTGATGTTGAGTGGCCGGTCGTAATTGTCGGACTGAATCCGCAATAAGTTGGCGCCTTCGCCGGCTTCGTAGAGCGTGAAGCTGTAGATAACCGAATTCAGTGCGTCGGGCGGCAGCATCTGATGTCCGACAACGCCGGCAGCGGTTGCGTAGTCGAACTTAGCAAGATTTCGAAGCGCCACGGTGGAGGCGCGCGTGGCGGACCGATCGATGGTCGCGTTGACCTTGAGATCCATACGGTCGAGTTCGTAGACCGACTCGACATTGAGAAGGCCGAGCAAACCGGACCGGATCGCATCGGTGGCTTTGCGTTCGGCGAATGACGCCGGGCCGGCGTCGGGCATTTTTTCGCGAAAGGCGGGCCGCAGCGGCAACGCGTCGTCGCGCAGTTGGGCCGAAATGAAACCGGCGTCGGCGAGGGCCTTCAAGTAGAGGTCTGCGCGGGCGTGAAGATCGTGACGCGCGCGCTGCAGATAGTGTGACGGGCGGTTGACGGCCAGCAGTAAGCTCAGCACCTGCCGGTAGGCGATGGCGCGTGCGCGGCGCGCGGTGGGTTGACCGGCGATCTCGTCGTCGGCCAGGCCGAGGAGCCGATTGGTTTCGGCAAAGTCGGCTTCAAACCAGACCGTCAATCCATCGCCCAGTCCAAGCACTTCGCCATAGCCCGGAAAGGACGAGAGTGGGAGGGAATTGATGTAATCGGCCGTGATCTGACGGCGCACTTGCGTGGTTTCCTGCCCTTGTCGATAGGCGCGAAGCGAGGCCGAGACCATCTGCTTCAGCTTGTCTCCGATGGAGCCAGTGCGACCTTCCGGCGAGTGCCGGATCTTCTCAAGCTGCGTGGCCAAAGTCGAGCCGCCGCTGGACCCGCCGCCGGCGATGATTTGTTTGCGGCCCATGTCAAAGACGGCTTTGCCAAGCCGATCCCACTCGACAGCCGGATTGCGGTACGGCGTGGTGCTGTCGAGAATTTCGCGGTTCTCCACATAGAGAAGGCTGTTGGTGACGTGGAGCGGGATGTCTTCGAAAGCGGCGTAGACGCGGCGCGGATAACTGGCGTCGAACAGCGGATTGCCGGTGCGATCGAGGATGGTCAGGCCGGCTGAGCTCTTTTCGCGATAGATCGGGAAGACTCCAAGCCGCGTCAGATTGGTCATCCAGGGCGACATGCGAGCTTGGGCGTCGATCCGGTAGGGACCGGTAGCGAGGCGGTTGGTGATGGCGGGCAAGCGCGAGTAACCAAGCCGGTCGTCGTAGGGGCCAGTAGCGGGGAATTGCACTGGCGCGGCCCCGGGTTGCAGCGAGTAAGTCATCTTCTTCGCCATCGCCGAAAAGACGAACGATTGGAGCCGGCTGGTGCGGGATTCGTAGACGATGGCGGCGATGAGGACGGCGGCGAAAGTTAAAGTGACTCCAGAGATCGCCAGGCGAGGGCGGGAGGGCCAACTCCAATTGACGGCATGCTCCGCTTCCGGGGCGGCTAAGAGAGACGTTGAGAGGAAGGGAAGTCCGGCAGACACCGAATCCGGTTCGCTTGAGGAAGTGCGGCGGATGACAACTCGTTTTGCGCCCAAGAAACGGCGCCAGCGAGGCGTCGAGCCCTCCGCGTCCGCTTCATTCGCTTGGGCTTCGGGGGCGACTGGCAGGGGCCCTTGTTCGGTTTCCATGGCGAGGCGGGGAGGCCTCCGTCTTCCTCCCAACAGCACTAGATTCGAGGTCGATTGCGACGCCGGATAGCACGAGGGCCTCCGGTCTGCTCTTCGCTTTCGAGTATATCGCAGATGCCTGCGGTTACCGAGTAGATGTTAGGGAGCGGCAATGCGTTGCAGCGAACGTGGAATTGTGCGGGTTAGCGGGGACGGCGGATTGAATCGGTCTGCCTCGGGTTTCGTATACTTGGTTTAACTTGGTTTGTGCCGTTGCCCAGTCACATTTGGACAGCCGAAAACTCCGCCGGAATTTTGGCCCCCGATAAACGCAGATGAACGCCGTTCTCAAGCAGACGGCTTAGGAGGGAGACTTCGCATGACCCGAAGATACACATTAGTCGTCGAAGGTGATACCGGGGGATATAATGCTTACGTCCCCGAGCTTCGTGCTTCAGGAGCCATCCAACTTTAATTCGAAACCATCCTCCGGGAGCGATCCGC
Organism: Acidobacteriota bacterium; assembly: GCA_043755595.1. Taxonomy (GTDB): domain Bacteria; phylum Acidobacteriota; class Terriglobia; order Bryobacterales; family Bryobacteraceae; genus VFZP01. Next base: position 16,952 of record JAYUSQ010000037.1, read on the forward strand.
GACGTCGACGACCTGCGAGGTTGAGGTCGAACTGCCCGCTTGAGGTCAAAGGGTCAGTTCAGCGTTTAGACGGCGACTTCGCGGGGAGTCCGCTCTTCTTGATTAGTTCGGTGAGCAAATCCACCGCCTTGTCGATCGGCAGAATATCGGCGAGGTCGATCGGAGTGCGGCCGGCGGCGTTTTTTTCATCGATCGGCGCGCCTTCATCGGCGATAAATTGGACTACTTCGCAGACGCGGAGTTGAGCCGCCAGCATGGCGCCTTTAGCGGTGCCGGTGACGCTGGCGTGCATGAGTGTCGTGCCATCGGCGGTGGTGACCTTAACGTCGTCGTCAAACTGATAGGCGAGTTTCACGGCCTCCACTTTCCCGCTGCCTACCGCAGCCATCAGGAACGAGCCGCCGTCGGGTGCTCTTGATTTCGGCTTGGCTCCGGCGTCGAGGAGAATTTTCATCATCGGCAAATGCCCGGCCCGGGCGGCGAGGAAAAGCGGCGTCTGGCCAACCGGGACGCGGAAGAAGCCGCGTTGTGGCGTGTTGGCGGTGCGGGCTTCGATGTCGCTGCCTTTGGCGAGCAGGAGTTTGGCGAACTCTTGATCGCCATTCTGGGCCGCCATATGGAGCGGCGTATTCCCGGACGGGTCGGCGACGTTTGGGTTGGCTCCGAGTTCGGTGAGGGCCAAGGCGGCAGCGGTCGAACGGTGCGAGGACGCGGCTAAGATGGGGACGACTCCGCCGGGCGGAGCGAAGTTGGGATCGGCCCCGGCAGCCACGAGCGCACGTACGGATTTGACGTCGTTCTTAATGGTGGCGAACAGGAGCGGCGTGAAGCCGGTGTTGGAGGCAGCCTTGATGTCGGCGCCTTTTTCGATCAAGGATTGAACAACTGCCGATTGGCCTTCGGCGGCCGCCCACATCAACGGGGTTTGGCCTTTGCGCGCTTCCTTGGCATTGATGTCGGCTCCGGCTTTTATGAGCATGTTCACGGCTTCGACATTGCCTGAGCCGGCAGCAACCATCAGCGGCGTTTCGCCGTTCCAGCGGGCGGACTTGGCATCGGCTCCGGCTTTGAGGAGCATGTCCACTAGTACGGCATCGCCGTTGAGGCAGGCTAGTGTGAGTGGCGTCTCTCCATACTCGTTGGGCGTGTTGGCTTTTGCTCCGGCCGCCAGTAACAACTCCGCTGCGCGGCGATCACCGAGATGGACGGCCCACGCGAGCGCGCTGGCTCCGTCCGCGGTAGATGAGTTGGCGTCGGCTCGCTGCTTGAGGAGCGACTCGACAGCTTTCGGATCGCGCCTTTTGACGGCGTCGAGCAGGCGTGGATCACCGGTTGGAGCGGAGAAGAGGGACGAGCACACGGTGAGCGCGAGAGCGGGGCTGAAGCCCCGCGCAAGCTGAAGCTTGCCCCACGAGTACAGTAGTGACAACTTCATTTAGACCAGCGCCAGGGGGCCGTTGCTGTCGCCAAAGCTGTCGCACGGGACGCCGGCGGAGTTCAGCATCTTGACGAAGAGATTGTTGAGCGGCGTTTCCGAGGTGTACTTCAGGTGGCGATTGCCCTTGAAGAAGCGGGCGCCGGAGACCAGCGCGATGGGTAGATCGTGATGCGTGTGGATGTTGGCGTCGCCCAAACTGCTGCCATAACAGATCATCATATTGTCGAGCAGCGTGCCGCCTGCGCCGTCCGGCGTCGTCTTCATCTTCTCCAGATACATCGCGAAGATCTTGACGAGGTGCGCATCGATCTTCGACACCTTGTCGATCTTTTCGGGATCGTTCATATGATGGGTGAGCGAGTGGTGGCCGTCGGAAATTCCGATGGAACGGTAAGGGCGGTTGCTGCCCGCGCGGCCGAACATGAACGTGATGACACGCGTCATGTCGGTCTGATAGGCGATGGCCTGGAGATCCACCATCAGCTTGGCGTGTTCTTCAAACGTGTCGGGCGCCCCGCTGGGCCGCGCCATATCGGGCAATTGGACCGAGGCGCTTTGCCGCTCCGCCTTCTGGATGCGGCGTTCGATGTCACGAATCGCTTCGAGGTATTCGCTGAGCTTGCGGCGGTCGCGTGTACCGAGATCGGTTTGCAAGCGATCGATGCTGCCGGCGACGTAGTCGAGAATGCTGCGTTGTTTCGCGAGGCTGGCGCGGCGTTCGTTGGGATCGGTGGAGCCTCCGTCGCCAAAGAGGCGCTCGAAAATGATGCGCGGGTTGGTCTCCATCGGCAGCGGCACCGTTTCGTTCTTCCACGATACAGTGTTCGTGTAGGCGCAACTGTAGTTCTGATCGCAGGCTCCGGCGAGGCCGGGCGCTTCGAGCGAGATTTCAAGCGAAGCGAGTTGCGTCTGTTTGCCGAATTCCCTGGCGGCGATTTGATCAGCCGAAATACCGCAGCCGATGTTGGTTTCCGAGCGGCGCGGATGGACGCCGGTCAGCCAGGTGGCGCCTTCGCGCGCATGGTCTCCGGGACCATCGCCAAGCGCGCGGCCCTGCACCTGCGCGAGGCCGGTGAGGATGTTCAGATTGTCGCGGTACGGCTCCAGCGCTTTGGCGGCGGGCATGAACTCAATGTTGTCGCCGGCCGACTTGGGAGTCCACTTATCCATGATCATCCCGACCGGATGATAGATGAACGCCATACGAGCCGGCTGCGCGGCGGCGGCCGATAACGCGGGTGTCATCGAATCAAGAACGGGCAGCGCCAAGGCGGCTCCCGCGGCTCCGCGCAGGAACGTGCGGCGCGGTAGTGATTTTCCGGTGATGATGTTCATTTCTCTGAAGTCCTCCTCATTTGGAAAGGGGTGCTCTCGACGATTGCGGCGACGAAGGCCGGCACGCGGTAATTGTCACGCGCCGCCTTAGCGGTAATGGCGCGAACAGTGGGCCGGTCGTAGGGTTCAAGCCCTCGTCCCAGGCCATACGTGAGTAGTTTTTCCGCGACAGTTTGTACGAACTCGTCGCGATGCTTTTCGACCAATAATTTCTTGAGTCCCGCCGGGCCGTCGAATTCGGCGCCGTTGGGGAGTTTGCCTTTGGCGTCGATCGGTGAGCCAGCATCGTCCGCGCGCCATTCGCCTACGGCGTTGAAGTTTTCGAGAGCGAAGCCGATCGGGTCCATGCGCCCGTGGCAGGAGTTGCAAACGCCGTTGCCGCGGTGTTCCTGCATGGCTTCGCGCAAAGTGAGTTTGTGGCCGTCGTTGGCTTTCGCTTTCAGTTCGGGCACGTCGGCTGGCGGCGGGGGCGGGGGAGTACCAAGCAGGTTCTCAAGGATCCACTTGCCGCGCTGCACGACCGAAGTCCGGTTGGGATACGAAGTCACCGTCAAGATGCTGCCTTGACCGAGCAGGCCGCCGCGCGGTGAATCGCGCAATTCGACGCGGCGGAAATGAGAGCCGTAGACGTTGGGGATTTTGTAGTGTTCGGCGAGGCGCTGATTGAGAAAAGTGTAGTTGGCGTTGAGCAGGTCCAGCACGCTGTCGCCGTTGCGGAAGACACTGGCGATGAAGAGTTCGGTTTCGCGGCGGAAGGCGAAGCGCAGATCCTCGTCGAAGTTGGCGAAGATGTCGGCGTCGGGCTTGGTTGCGGTGAGCGTGCGGAGATATAGCCACTGGCCGCCGAAGTTTTTAATGAACGCTTCCGAGCGCGGATCCTGCAACATGCGCTCAAGCTGTGCCTTGCGCAGGGCCGGGTCCTTCAGTTTGCCTTCGTCGGCGAGCTTCAGGAGTTCGTCATCCGGGATGCTGCTCCAAAGGAAGAAAGACAGGCGTGAGGCGAGTTCGTGATCGCTCACGCGTTGCGGCGTGCCGGGGAGTGCGGTTTTACGGTCGCGCTCGATGCGGAAGAGAAAGTCAGGCGACACCAGCATCGCTTGGAGCGAGTTGCCAATGCTGTCGTCGAAATCGGCTCCTTCCTTGCGCGACTGACGATACAGGTTGAGGAGCGGGTTGATGTCGGCGTCGGTGACCGGCCGGCGGAAGGCGCGGTGAGAAAGGCCGACGAGAATGGTCTTGGCGCAGGGTTCCTCGGCTGCGGTATTGACAGGGCGGCAAGTGAAGATTTTTGCGCGAGTGGGAGTCTCACCTCGCCCGGTTGGCTGGTAGGGTCCGGCGATTGTTACGCTGCCTACTTCCGGCGGACCGGCACGTTGCGGAGACCGAAAGCGCTTGAGGCTGACGCCATCCATCCGCAGGTCCAGTTCAGCCGGTTTGGTGGATGACATCGAACCCGGGGCAGGCGGTGGAGCGCGGCGTCCGGTGGCGCGCAAGGCGACTTCGGGCTTCGCACTCTCGCGTAAAAAGAAGGCGCTAACCGGGTGCAGTCCGGCCTTGACCGGGATGCGGAGCTTGTAGGAGGCGGGGCCGTTCTCTTCGTCGCCCCCTCCGGCTAGTTTAACGCGAAATTCGTATTCGGCGTCGACCGGGAAATAGTGTTCGAAGGCGTTGCCCGCGCCTGCGCCAATCGGGAACTCTTCGGCGTTTTGGCCTTTGGTCTGATTGCGAACACCGGTGCCGTACATCGCTTCCACCGGGGTCGCCTTCAGGTCGCCGATCGCCTGTTTGGTCACCAAACGCGCGGCGGACATGTAACGATCAAGCAGCGCGGGCGACATCGAAAGCAGGTCGGCCATGTTATCGAATCCGTTGCCTGAGTCGTCCACTGGAAGCAGATTGCCGGGTTGGGTGTCGAGCGCCAGCAGGTCGCGAATCGCGTTGCTGTACTCATTGCGGTTGAGCCGGTGCGGGCGCGTGGAACCGGGATTTGGCTTGAGGGCGGCGGCGCGGTCGAGTTGATCGACGATCGACTTGGTGAACGTGGCGGCGGCCGCGTCGCCGGGCCGGGGCATTCCAGGCGGGGGCATCTGACGGCCGCTGATTTGACGGATAACTTTTTCCCAAACGGCGGGATTTGCGGGGGCGTTCGCGGGGTCAAGCCCTTCGAGCACGAGACCGGCCATCTTGGCTTTCTGGCTATGACAGGAAGTGCAATATTTGTCGACCACGCTAAGCGGCTGCGTCTGGCCGATGGCGTTCATCGCGGCGAGGGCCAGTAGAAGGGTAAACCTCTCCATTATTCTTGCTGAATTATATCACCCGGTTCGGTCATGCTATCCTCTCGTGCAAAAGGAATTTGCTTGAAGTATATAATTCTTTCTGCTTTCGCTTTTCTGCCTGCGCTGATGGCTGCACAGGCGGTCTCGCTGAACCCGCTGGAGCAGGAGTTTAAGGACTCGCTCACTGGCGCGACGATGGAGGGCCAATCTTCGCGCGATGGCAAGGAAGGCGTGTCGCCCGATAAGTACAACATCGAGAAGGTGCAGAAAACCGGCGGCGATAACTGGACCTTTCATGTAAAGCTTTCATTTCGCGGGCAAGAGATGGTGGCTCCGATTCCGCTGGAGGTGAAGTGGGCCGGAGACACGCCGGTGATTACGGTGACCGACAAAGGGTATCCAGGCATGGGCACTTACACGGCGCGCGTGGTGGTGTACAAAGGACACTATGCCGGGACTTGGTTTGGAAAGGATAGCGGGGGCAAAGTGTGGGGCGCGATTGCGAAGAAGCCCGCCGCACCGGCAGCCGCGAAGGCCGCCGCACCGTTGACCGCGGGGCGCTGGGTCGGCGCGATTTCTTATGCCGGCGGTTTGCAGGTGCCGTTTTCGATGGATCTGAAGCCTGCGGGCGATGTCGTGACGGGCGCTTTCTATAACGGCGATCAGCGGGCGGAATCGAAGAGCGGCACGTGGAACGCGGAGGGGCTCACGCTGGAGTTTCCACAACATGGCAAGCGGCTGCAAGCCAAGCTGGAGAACGGCGCGTTGAAGGGCGCCTACGGCGCGCAGAAGTTTGAGGCATCGGCTTATTGCACGTGCGCGTATGAAGGCGAGGCGGGGCCGGATATTTCGGGTCAGTGGAAAATCGATGGGACCGATCGGACGTTCGAGGTGACGCGCAAGGGCGAGGACACTTGGGCGACGTTGGGCGGCGCGGTCCACACGGGGCGCCACGACGGACTGCAATTCACGCTGAGCCACTTTGACGGGGCGCGGGCGTCGCTGATGGAAATTCAGGTGCGTAAGGATGGGGCGCTGGATGTGGCGATGAAACAACCGGGCCGGGGCGAAGAAAAATTGCTGGCCGTGGCGGTTCGCTGACGCTTCATTAGCCGATGAATCACCCTGTCCGTTCGCGCAACATCTGGCTGGCGGTGGCGGGCATGGGCGTGGCGTGCCTAATTGTCGTTTTCGCCGGCCTGGCCCCGGAGCGGTTCGGTCCGGTACCTTTCTTTGCGGCCGGCCTGATTGCAACTCCGGTTGGCGTGATCGTCATGCTGGTGAACCAGTCGCAGGTCCGCAGCATGAGGCGGCTGGATCGCGGCGAGGGGAACATCGCGAGTTGGCGCGTGACGCCCGATGAATGGCGGGCCTTTATCGCGCTGAATGCCGGGTTTCACAAGAAGGAAGGCGTCTCTAAGAATGTGCTGGACCTGGAGCCGGCGCCGCCGCTCGACGGGGTAGAGGTCGCAGCTACGGCCCAATCGGTGCGGGTAGGAGCCGAGTTCTTCGATCTTCGTCATCTTTGCAGCGCCTTCGATGGCGTGAATTGGCTGCACACGCAACCGCCCGTGCTGGAGGTGCTGGGGCGGATTCAAACGAAAAGCACCAGCTATCCGGTGGCGCTGCGGATCCCGGTGAGTCCGGCGTCGCAGAAGGCCGCGATCGATCTCCACGGGGCCTGGAGTTACCGGCTGCTGCTGCGCAACGCGGGCTCCGGGCGGGTTCGGAATCCGGTGCGTGTGCGGAATATCGGGTTTGCGATTTCCGCGGCGGGAATGGCGTTGATGGCGCTTCCGTTTCTGCTGAGCGATCTCAGTTTGACGTATTTGTTGGTGAGCAATCTCTATGGTCCGATGCTGGCGCTGGGGTTCGGTTGCGCGGTGATCAGTGGGATGGTGGGGCTGATCTTCCATTTCCGCAACAGCAAGGGGTATCGTGCGTTTCTTCGCGAAAGCCGCGTCCGGTGGAAGGTCGATGGTTCGGCTTGGCGAGCTTTCGCCGATTTCGATCGGGTGCGTTCGGCGCAAACCAACGTGGCGTTTAACTTCCTGAGTGCGGCGCGGAAAGTTCAGGTTTCCGGTGTCGAGGTCGTGGCCGGGGAGCATGGGCTGATGGTCGATGGAGAGTTGTTTTTGTTTTCCGCGATTGGCGGCGGGGAGAAGATTCAGCCGGTTTGGCTGGACGGGCCGCCGCTTTGCCTGGAAGTCTGGGGTGTTTTCCGGACACATGGGTCAAGCGGGTCTTACACGTTGCGGTTTCCGGTGGATCCGGGGGAGCGGGCGGCGGTTGAAACGCTTTGTGCGAAGTGGCGCGCGTTGGCGTAGTTGGCACACATAGTACGATCAGACTTGTTTTTGGGGAGGGGAGGTTAGTGGGAGAAAACTACGAGAGCGCAGCGCTCCGTCATTTTGATGACGCCGATACACTTAGGACCAATGGCCGGATGGACAATGCAGGACACCTTGTAGGCTTTGCGGCCGGATGTGCAACCTAACATCAAATATCTTCCTGACAGCGGCGCGACAATTGTCCGCTTTTGCATTTCCCTGAGCTTCTAATCCCTGCCCGCAAGCTACAGGGGCCGCGTTCCGGTTATGCGAGTTGGAGTGTCCATCGGCGTTATCACGAAACGGGCGATACCGATTCATCCGACTTGACTCATTGGTTCGCCGATACGAAACGACTATTTGCGACAGCGGTCTAAAACGTCCGCAACGCCCGGTCGCGGGCAATAAGAGACGATACGATGGCGTATTCGCGCTACTATCCCAAGCGGCTTTCGGCGGAGCAACTTTCGGATTCGATTTCGTTGGCGACGGGCGTGTGGGACTCTTTCAAGTCGCTCTATCCCGGTACGAGAGCTATGCAGCTTCCCGACCCGGAAGTGGAATCGGCATTTTCTCGAAGTGTTTGACCGGCCATCGCGCCAGTTAATCTGCGATCGGAAGAATTCTCCCTCGCTGAACCAGGCTTTGCATCTGGTGTTCGGCGGCGGGTTGCAGCAGAAGATTGGCGCGCCGCAGGGTTTGTTGGCCAAGGCGCTTGGGTCGGGTCAACCGGTTGAGCGGAACGTAGAGGATCTGTACTTGGGAACCTTGTCGCGGTTTCCCGACGCCGATGAAAGAGTCTTGGCTAGAGCGGCAGTGGAGCGCGCAGGCGGCGAGCACAAAGGTGGAAGACCTGATTTGGGCTCTGTTTAGTTCCAAAGAATTTCTATACAATCACTGAGTAGGGGAAGAGAAGTCATGCGCGTCGCCAATCGTACTGACCTGTTCGGCCGCCGGGACTTCATGAAGATCGGCCCGCTTGGCTCCATGGCGCTGAGTCTGCCTCAGCTTATACGCGCTGCGGACGGCGCGTATAAGCCGAAGAAAGATATTTCGGTGATCCTGGTTTGGCAGTCCCGTGGATGCGGGCACCAGGATACATTTGACATGAAACCGGACGCGCCCCAAGGAGTATCGCGGCGAATTCAATCCGATCTCCACGAATGTGCCTGGCATCCAGGTGTGCGAGCACCTGCCCCGCATTGCACAGATCGCCGATATGTTGACGATCCTCCGATCGATGCGTTCGAAAGAGAACAATCACGAGCGCGCGATCAATTACTTACTGACCGGTTATCTGCCCCTGCCGGCGATCGAGTTCCCGTCGATGGGTTCGGTCGTATCAAAGGAACTCGGTCCGAAGAACGGCATGCCTCCCTATGTCGCGGTGCCGTACACTTTTCCCTCCTACGGCGAGGGATTCCTCGGTGGCGAATGTGGCGAATATAACCCGTTCATCGCCGGCGACGCCAATGTTGGCGGCTATCAGGTCAAGGATCTTACTCTCGCGGCTGACGTAGATTGGGCCCGGCTTAGCAATCGCCGTTACTTAGTGGAGCAGATGGACAAGAAGTACCGCGCCATTAAGGCCAGTCCGGATTTTAAGGCGCTGGACGGGTTCTGTCATCCTCAGATCCGGCGCATTAGGGTCGCAGAAATGTGCCCCAAAGGGCCTATTCATAGGGTTGGAAACGCAATTTTGATAGACTGTCCCTTACTTCACTTTGGGTGAGGTAAGGGACAACATGCGACGTGGACCTCGAAATTTAAGAATCGCCTGTGATCATAGGGGTCTGACGCACTTTGGAGGTGCCTACTTTTTTCACGAATTCCTTCAAGTGCTGCAGGTGAGGCGTTTCCTGGGCCGTCAGGTGCCCTATGCGCGCCGGAATCGTCGCTACTCAGTTTCGCAGATGTTGCTGGCTTTGGTCTACCCCATCGTACTCGGCCTGGATCGCCTGGAAGCCACGTCTTTCCTGCGTTTCAACGGCACTTTCCAATACCTGACTGGCCTGCCTGGATTCCCAGATCCGCAAACTTTGCGCCGCTTTCTACTCAACGCGCCCGAACGAGTTTGGGAACGTCTCCATGGAGCAAACGATCAACTGCTGCAGAAGTTCATCCACTTACCCGCCCGCCGGTCCCGGCTGATCCTGGATTTGGACAGCACCGTGGTGACCGCGTTCGGCAAACAGACCGGAGCCGAAGTTGGGTATAACCCCAAGTACCGTGGCAAGCGCAGCTACAACCCACTTCTATGCCTGGAGGCCAATAGTTCGTTTCTGTGGGATGCCGAACTTCGCCCCGGCAACGACTCTCCTTGGGAGTCCAGCCCCGACTTACTCAATACTTGTTTCTCCATCACGCCGCCGGAGATCCGGGAGACCCGGTTTCGAGCTGATGCAGGCTTTGGTTTCGAGCCCGTCCTGCGCACACTGGAAGATCAGCGCGTCCAGTACGCGGTCGCCACGCGCCTGACTTCGCCGCTCAAACGTCTACTGCCCGGCTTGTCCTTTGTGTCCGCCAATTCCCGCTGGGAACTGGGGGAAACCGAATATCGGGCACACGGCTGGACCAATGCCCGCCGCATCGTCGTGGCACGCCGGTTCATCGAGAAGCAGGACGACCAGTCCACCCTTTTCACCACCGGGCGCTACCTTTATCGGGCCTGGACAACCAACCTCTATCAGACCCCGGTGGCCGTCTGGCGCTTCTACGAGGGCCGCGCCGCCATGGAGCCACGGATCCGCGAACTGCGCGAGGATTTCGCTCTCCGCAAGATTCCGACCGCGTCTTTCCCGGCCAACGCACTGTACCTGGAAGTCATCCGGCTCGCCTACAATCTTGTCACCGCGTTTCAGCGCACTTGCTTGCCAGAAGGCTGGCAATCCTATACCCTCCAGCAACTCCGCTTCAAACTATTTCTTCTACCCGGAGAACTTACCCGGCCCCAGAATCGCCCCATCCTCCGACTCCGGGACTCCCCCGATCTTCAGCGTCTCGCTACCGGCATCCTCGCCAAGATCCACGACCTCACTCCCCTCGGCGTCAGCCGAAAGTGACCATCTTCACGCCGGATCTGA
>JAYUSQ010000038.1:0-2747 GCA_043755595.1 Acidobacteriota bacterium
GAGATCCGCGGCGCCGAAGCCGGAGGAACCGGTAAAGCGAACCGCGCCTCCGGCCCCGGCGGGAAAATTCGAAGGGCGGGTACCGGAGGCCATGCCGCAAGGGAATCCCGCAGTCGATTTCAAGCCGATGACGGCCGCTCCGCCGGAAAAGGCCGGGGAACTCGCCGTTGGCGGCGTTGCGCTCGAACCCGCGCGTCCATTACGCCCGGCCCAGATCGCGACCCTGTATCTGGACGTTCCGGCACCGGCAGGCGCGGCGGACGCGGCGCCACTGCGCCTCGCCGTATCGCAACGCGGCGACCAAGTGAATGTGCGGCTCCGCTCCTGGGACAGCGGCGCGGCGCCTTTAGAGAACGATCGGATGCAACCGCTATTACAGTCGCTGGCGGAACAGGGGTACGCGGCGTCAAAAAGATCCATCGACCGGATCGACGAGAGAGCTTCGATGATAATCGAACATTTGAAAGAGAAGCCACTCGCCGCGGCTGAGACGGCGGGCGGCGACAACGGCCAACAACCCTTCCAGAATGCCGGCGAACGGCAACGGAAGAACCAGGAGCGCCAACAGCAGGCCTTCTACCTCCGGCGGCAAATGCAAAACCTGCATGGCGAACAGTTCGACATGCAGAGCCAATTGGAACCCCCCCGTAGTTTACAGCAACAAGGAGCAGTTCGATGAACCCCATGGCCATTGGCGCAAAGAGCGCCGCTACCGATACGGCAATTACACTGCCTACCGCTGGAAACAGCGTCGCGACGAAGGAGAACTTTCTGCAACTGTTGGTCGCGCAGATAAAGCACCAGAACCCGTTGAACCCCGCCGATGGCACCCAGTTTCTATCGCAACTCTCGCAGTTCACGGAGATGGAGCAGATGCTCGGCATGCGCGAGGACTTGCGTGCCATTCGCGCGTCGCTGGCGAGCGAGCCCTCGCAACCGAAGTCGATTCTTTCCTAAATTATTCGGAGAACTTATGTTTACTTCCTTTTCCACTGCCCTCTCAGCGCTTGGCGCGCACTCCACGGCGATCGATGTCGTGGGTAATAATCTGGCCAACTTGAATACACCAGGCTTCAAGGCTAGCGTCGTCTCGTTTTACGATCTGGTGACGCAGTCACTGGGCGCGGGACTCGGCGAAACACAGGTCGGGTTCGGCGTCGCCCGCCCGCTGACGCTGCGCCAATTCTCGCAAGGAGCGATACAGACGAGCAACGGCCCGCTCGACGCGGCGATCCAGGGCGACGGGTTCCTGGTCCTGCGAAACGCCAACGGAGGGACCGTCTATGGACGCGGCGGTAACTTGCAGGTCAACAAGAACGGCGCCTTGCTGACGGCAACTGGCGAACGGGTTCAAGGATGGGTTAGCGCCACCGGAAACGTGAACACGAACGGACCCATTGGCGACATCACGATTCCCGTCGGCTCGTTGCGGCCCGCAGCGCCCACCCAGACGATTTCCTTCGACCTGAATCTGAACGCCGCGGCCACAGCGGGACCGCCGGCGGACACTTTCGCCGGATCGATTGAGGTGTACGACAGTTTGGGTGTTTCTCACATTATCACCGCCAACTTTACGAAGACGGCGCCGTCCGGTGAGTGGGCGTACTCGATCAGCGTGCCCAACGGCGATGTCGTCTCGCCCGTAACCCCAGCGACGGGGCTCATCAATTTTGACTCATCGGGCCGACTCGTCAATCCGCCTGCTACAGGTCCCTTTCCAGCGTTGGCGATTGCAGGGCTGAACAGCGGCGCGGCCAACATGACCGTGACGTGGAGTCTCTATAACGGGGCCAATCCGCGACTGACTCAGTTCGCCCAAACGTCGGCGATTTCAGCCATAGGACAAGACGGTAACGCGGCCGCGCAGTTAATCCGCGTGGGGCTCGGGGCGGCGGGATCGGTACTGGCTCAGTATTCCAACGGAGAGCAAGTCATCGTCGGGCAACTGGCGATGGCGTCGATTCGAAATCCCGAGTCGCTGTTGTCGGTGGGCAATAATTCCTACCAGTTAAGCGCCCGTTCGGCTCTGCCCGCTGTGGGACTCCCCGGTACCGGCGGACGCGGAACAATTCTTGGCGGCGCCATTGAGAACTCCACTGTCGACATCGCCAGGGAGTTCACGAACCTGATCATCCTACAGCGCGGATACCAGGCCAATGCACGGGTCATTACCACGGTCGACGAGATAAGCCAGGAAACGATCAATCTCAAGAGGTAGCGGGAGCGCTGAATGAAAATTATCGACGAAATCGGCCACTTTAGCGATCTCCCGCTGGACGTACTCGTCGAGTTGGACCGAAAGGTGATGGCGGTTCGAGACATCCTCGCACTCGACAAAGGGCACGTTCTCAAAATGAACCGATCCGCTGGCGAGAACCTCGACCTTATCGTTGGCGGCGCTTTGCTGGCCTTCGGAGAAATCGTCATTATCGAGTCCTCCATGGGCGTTCGAATCACAGACTTCAATATCGAGGAGTAACTACTTAAATGGAACACGCAATCCAAGTCGCGGCGATCTTCGGGACCCTTGGCCTGCTTTGGCTGACCCTACAGGCATTGCGGCGATTTCGGGGAACTGCGATCCCAGCCGCGCGGGTCCAGGTGCGGCAGCGGGTTTCAATCGCGAATGGCTGCCAGCTTGTCGTGGTGCAGTGGGATGGACGGGAAATGTTGATCGCGACGGGAAGCCAGCCATGCACGTTGGTTGCCACGAAGCCTGTAAATGAAGCCCAGGTTCACGCGGAAGT
>JAYUSQ010000039.1:0-8114 GCA_043755595.1 Acidobacteriota bacterium
CCCACGGAGGTCTGGATCAACAAGCCGCTCCACTCAGACGAAAAAGCTCACTAAACTCTCCGCAAGAGTGTCTCAAAGTTGTTGACACGCGCCGCACGCGCAAAAGCCATACCCCTTGCGGGGGATTGTCGCCAAGCTTACAGATCGCTACCATTCAATTTGATTCTGCTATCGGAGGAGGTAGCGGCGTTTGCAACGAAAAACAATAAGAGTCCTCTTAGTGGGTATGGGTGTGTTTTCTGCGATTGGGTTCGGACAGGGGGGATCGGCCGCTGACAGGCTGGAGGAGCCTCCTGCCCGAACCACTTTGGCGCTGGTCGGAGTCGGCATGACAGGTTTGGGGTTGATCCGGCTGAGCCGCAATCGAAAGTAGCCCGCTTCATTCATCCACATTTTTGATAGACTCTAACGGCCTATGGCGCCGCGCTCTTATCCATCCGCAGGGCGAGCCTGGTATGCCGTGGCCGTCCTGACACTGATCTACGTTTTTTCTTTCATCGACCGGCAGATTCTCAATCTGCTGGTGCGTCCCATCCGCCGCGATCTGGGCATCAGCGACACCCAGATGTCGTTACTGATGGGCTTCAGTTTCGCCGTCTTCTATACGTTTTTCGGCATTCTGATGGGGCGGCTAGCGGACTCCCGTTCACGGCGAGGGCTCATCGCCGCGGGCTGTGTGCTGTGGAGCGCGTTCACCGCCGGTTGCGGATTGGCGCGCAACTACGGGCAGATGCTGTTGCTCCGCATGGGCGTTGGCGTCGGCGAGGCGTCGCTTTCACCGGCCGCCTACTCTTTAATCACCGATTACTTTCCGCCGCACCGGCTCGCCACGGCTATCAGCGTTTATTCGATGGGAATTTACCTGGGCACCGGGCTCGCCTATTTGCTGGGCGGTTTGGTGATCTCCTTCGCCGGCAGCCAGGAGTTGTGGAGGCTACCGGTCGTCGGCGATACGAGACCCTGGCAGGTGATCTTCTTCCTGGTGGGACTGCCGGGAATCGCCTTCGCAGCCTTGGTGGCCACGGTGCCAGAACCAGCGCGGGTTGTGCGTGCAGGCGCCGCTTCGTTCTCCGAGTTCCTGGCCTTCGTCAAACTGAACCGCACCACATTTCTTTGTCACAACTTCGGGTTCGCGTTGCTCTCGTTCTCTTCTTACGGAACCGCCGCCTGGCTGCCGACGTATTTCACCCGCCACTTCGGATGGGACCCGGCGAGAATCGGCATATGGTTTGGCGCGATCATCATGGTGTGCGGCACGGCCGGTATCGTAACAGGAGGCTGGCTGGCGGACTGCCTGCGCGCGCGCGGACGCCGCGATGCCGTCATGCTGGTAGGTTTGCTGGTCGCCGTGATTTGGTTGCCGCCGGGAATGGCCGTATTTCTCGCTGAATCGCCATGGTGGGCCTTGGCCGCGCTGGCGGTCGCGCAATTTTTCGCGAGCGCCCCATTCGGCGTGGCTCCAGCGGCGATTCAGCAAATGTCGCCGGCTCACCTGCGCGGGCAGGCTTCAGCCGTCTATCTATTCGTGATTAATCTGGTCGGACTCGGCGTGGGTCCAACTGCCATCGCGCTTGTCACGGACTACTTCTTTCACGACGACAACGCGGTGGGGACGTCGCTGCTTGGCGTGACTGCCATTGCGCATGTTCTATCGGCGCTCCTGTTGTGGCGCGGCCTGCGGCCGTTTGAGATCAGCCTCGGGGTGCCCGCTCTGCCGGCTACGGCGCCACTGGCCCCGACTTCGTTGGCGGGAAGAAATCGAACGTGAAGGCGGCGAATTTGGCCCACTCGTTCAGCACCAGTTTGCCGGATTCGCGATCGCGCCACCAATACTCGGACCGGAATGAGCGGTCGCGCGCGGCGACCATTCGAATATCCAGCCACGGCGCGGTGTAGCGCCAGATCCGTCCGGCACGCCGGGTGTGATAGTTGCTGGTCACGACAAGCACCCGCTTAATACCCCGGCGCTTGAGGTGTTGAACGATCGAGTGGGCCTCGTCTTGAGTCGAGAGCACCAGATCGTGCAGGGGCTCGAAATAGTCTTCGGGAAACCCGTTCGACACAGCGAAGCGAACCGCCAGATCGCTTTCAAAAAATCCGTAGAGGCCCGGGCCGCCGCTCACCAGCACCTTGTCCACTAATAGGCCCTGGCGCTTTAACTCAGCGCCTCGCAAAATCCGGTTGCCCCAGGAATCACCGCCGAGCACGATTGCGACTTCCGCTGTTGCGGGTGAGTCGGCTTTGACAAGAAAGCTGCCAGCCGAAGGCAGGACCAGCCACCTAACGGCTACAACAAGGAGGAAAATGGCGGCGAGTAAGGGAAGGATCCGGCGGCTGCGTCCGCGCCGCGAACTACTCATCCGTGCCGGGGGCCTTAGGATCCAAATGCCCGACCGACTTCAGGCGCTGATACAGCCGTTCGACTTCGGCTTCATCATCCTCGCGCAACAGCGGATAACGCGGCGCCGGAAGCTGTTTACGTTCGGTTGCCGCCTCAATTGCCGGGGGCGGATCGCTCCAGTAGTCTTCGTGAGGTAAGCCGTCAATCAGAGCCTCGCGCGCAAAACGGCGCAAATGGCGCAACAGCGCACGCGAACTCTCAAGGTCACCAGCGTAAATCAGTACAACCCGGCGGCCACTCGACAGGGAAAGCACTACGATGAGAGGAACCAGCCAGCCCGTACGGTCTACCGCTTGGATATCTCCCCAATCGATGCTGCGATTGCCGACTCGTAACTGACGGGGATGGATTTCGATGGCCGGCCGGCGCGCCAACAAGACCAGCAGGCCGGCCAGCAAGACAAACAGAACCGCAGGCACCCAGGCAATGGGCCAGTGGAAGCCCAACCAGGAGCATTGCAATGCCGCAGTCACTGAGATGATAGCGGCGACGAGATAATACCGGGAAGGCGTGTAACGGGTCACGAGCAGCGGCTTCCTACTCCTAGCGTAGTCCCGCACGGGCTGAAACGTCAATCGAAAGAGGACGGATTCCTGGTTTCGCGCGGCAACATTCTCCATCGCTGGACGGCCAGAAAAATATAATGCGCGCCGCTCCACGCCGTGCCCGCAGCGCAAGCCATAAGGGCATAAGACTTTAGCCAATCAGGCCCGGCCAATACGGCGGCTGCCGCAGCGATCTGAATATTTGTACTTAGTTTTCCCCAAATCGACGGGGGGAAGTCGCGAATCGGAGTGAACAGGATCCCGGCCAGGGCTAGTGTGAGAATCATTACGTCGCGCCCAAGAATCAGCCAGACCAAGCCAGGGGCCACCGCGCCCACTTGGGCAAAACAGATGTAGATCGTGCTCAGCAGGATCTTGTCGGAGATGGCGTCAAGCCAAGCCCCAAGGCGGGACTCCCAACCGTAGCGCCGGGCAAAAAAGCCGTCGAAATAGTCCGTCGCTCCCGCCAGCCAACAAAGCAGAAAGGCGTGCGGGAAATCACCCGCCAGGATGGCCCAGGCAATGGGCGGCGTGAAGAAAATTCGAGAAACCGAGAGCGCGCTCGGCAGCCACCGCATCATTCACTACGATACCAGCGCAAGGGTAACGCGCGTGGCGAGTTGGTCAAAACTGAGAATCTCGTAAAGCGACGGGTCCGACATGATTTTCGATACCAGCGCCACGTGCATGGCGTGGCCCGCCCGTTCAGCGATGACTTGGCCCAACAACGGGCGCCCGATCAGCGCCAGGTCCCCAATCAGATCTAACGCCTTGTGGCGGCAGCACTCATCGGGAAAGCGCAACCCGCCTGGATTCATCACGCCGGTGGGCGTAAAGCAGATGGCTGAATCAAGCGAGGCTCCGCGAATCAAGCCCATGTCGCGCATCTGATTGAGCTCATGTTCAAAGCCGAAGGTCCGGGCCGGCGCGATGTCCGAGGCATAACGCTCCGGCGTCACTTCAAACTCCAGCCGTTGATGACCGACCATCGGATGATCGAAGAATACGTCGCAGGACAATATAAACCGGTCCGCCGGCAGAATCGTAATACGTTTGCCGTTGCCTTCGACCGAAATCGGCCGCTTCACACGCAGATAACGCCGGCGGCGGCGGTAGGTCCGGATGCCTGCGGCGCGAATCAAGTCCACAAACGGCTGGCCGCTACCATCCAAAATCGGAACTTCCAGATTGTCAATCTCGATGAAGGCATTGTCGATTCCCATCGAGTACAACGAACTGAGCAGGTGTTCGGTGGTAGAAATCAGCACGCCCTGGCGCATTAGGCTGGTGGCGTAGCTCACCTTCGCGACCTGCTTGTAGCTGGCTGGAATCGGGAAATGCTGCAGATCGGTCCGGAGAAAGACAATGCCGGTGGATGGCGGAGCCGGGACAATGCGGATTCGCACAGGGACGCCGGAATGGAGGCCAACTCCAGATGTTTCTACTGGTCTTTGGATCGTTGTTTCGTAGCGCACTAATGCCTTAGGTAATAGTCCCTAAGCAATCCTAGAACCATGACTGTAACTCTATGGAAACATAGAAAACGATACGATCTAACTGTGTCAGAAAAGCAACACCTTGCGCCGGCAAGGCGTGGCTATTTCGCTTCGGTCAGTCGCCGGAAAAATCTATTTCAAGAGTTCCTGGTGAAGCAACTGCAGGAGGTTCTCCAAGTCCTTCAGCATCGTCGGAGCCTCGGCGAGTTGGGCCGAACGCCCGCTGATTTCAAGCTCAAGCGCCCGCTGATGAGCCTCTTCTGCCCCCAACGTTCCCAGCGACCCTTTCAGCGTATGAGCCGAACGGTAGAGGCCGGGCGCGTCGCCGCTTTGCACTGATTTTTGGATCTCCGAGAGTAGGGCTGGATATTCGCCCAGATACAGCTCCACGATCTCGTCGAGCAGTTCTTCATCGCCTCCGACCCGATCTAGCGCTAGTTCCCGGTTGTAAACCATATGGATTATATCGGCGTCAACGGATCGTTCATGAAGCCCTAACCTTAATTCTTCAGTTCTTTGACCTTGAGATTGCGGAATTCCACGCGGGAGCCATGCCCCAGGAACCCTATCCGGCCTGTCGTGCGCGCCAGCCCGGGGTGTTTCGCAAGCACGGCTGGATCTTTCACGTCGTCGAGGTTGGCATCGACGATTACCTTGCCGTTCAAAGTAATTTTGATCCGGCGCCCGTCAGCTATGATCTCTTCCTTATTCCACTCGCCCGCCGGTTTCAATGCCCCGGTCTTCGCGCCCACGACATCGTAAATCGAGCCGTGATATTGGGTGGGTTTGAGCTTGCCCTTGTACTTCTCATGGTCGTGATCGAGCACCTGAATTTCCATGCCACTATAGGCGATGTCGCCCGTCAGCGGCGCGCGGATGCCGATGCCATTGTTGCCGCCCGGTTCCATTTTGAACTCGAAACGAAGGACGAAATTGGCATATTCCTTATCCGTCAAAAGGTTTCCACCGCCCGTGCTGGGGCAAACGATGGCCCCGTTTTCGACGATATAGCCATTGCCGGGTTTGTTCTTATCCAGTAGCGTCCAGCCGTCGAGCGACTTCCCATCGAAAATCGGATGGAACTTATTGTCTGCCGCCGTCGCGACCCCGAGGGAGGCCGCCAAACTAATCACAAGAAGAACAGGACGCATAGTAGCCATAGTCCTAGATTTCGAGGTTAGTTCGCAACTGGACGGGGAAGTGAACCGGCCGGGGGAGCGGTTGCCTTGCGTCCCATCTGTTCAATGTGCGCCTGGCGAATCGGCTCGGGCATGGTGGCCATCACACGCGCGATACGCGCTTGGATATCGGCGGCCACTGCCGGATTTTCAGCCGCGACGTCGTAGCTTTCACTCGGATCGGCGGCCAAGTCGTATAGTTCCGGCTTGGCGAGCGGCAGACTAATCCGTCCGGCTTGTGGCACGGGGTTGTAGATCATGACGTTGTGCCGCGCAATGTGCAGCTTCCATTTGCCGTGGCGGGCGCATTGCAGATAGACGTCGTCGAAGTACAAGAACGCCTCCCGGTCTTCGAGAGCCGGCTTGGCGGCAGTGAGCAACGGCCAGATATCGATACCGTCGAAGGGATTCTTCGCTTCGGCCCCGCAGAGTTTGGCGATCGTCGGATGCAGGTCCATGGCTCCCGCCACGGCATGCGAGACTTTGCCGCGCGGAATGCGTCCAGGAAAGCGCGCCAGGAACGGCACGCGCTGGCCGCCGTCCCAGGTCGCACCCTTGCGTCCGCGTAAAGGGCCGGCGCTGCCTTGATACCAAGGGCCATTGTCGGAGGCGAACATAACCAACGTATTGGACTCAGCGCCGGAGCGCTTCAAGGCCGCCAGCACTTCGCCGACGCTCCAATCGAGCTCTTCGACCACATCGCCATAGATTCCGAGCGGCGACTTGCCGCGGAATTTTTGCGACGCGCCGAGCGGTATGTGCGGGTAGGTGTGTGGCAGGTAGAGGAAGAACGGCTCGGACGCTTTGGCCGACTCCTCAATGAACTTCACCGCGCGTTCGGTATAGCGCGGCGTGAGCGTTTCAAGGGTCGCTTGTTCTTCGACGACCTTGGTGTCCTCCATCAGCCAGCGCGGCGTCATGTCGTTTGAATACGGGATGCCGAAGTAATGATCGAAGCCGCGCGTAGCCGGCAGATACTTTGGGTTGTGGCCGAGATGCCACTTGCCGACGCACATCGTCCGGTAGCCCTTCGGCTTCAGCGTCTGGGCGATCGTCGATTCCGATTCCGGCAGGCCTTTTTCGTCGTAAGGAAATAAGACCTTGGGCACACCGGCGCGGACACAATAGCGGCCCGTAAGCAGCGCCGCACGCGAGGGTGAGCAAACGGGATTGCCCGAGTAGAAGTCCGTGAAGCGGATTCCCTGCTTGGCGAGCCCGTCGATGTTGGGCGTACGGATGTTTGAACCGTAGCAGCCGAGGTCGCCGTAACCAAGATCGTCGCAGTAGATGAGGACGATGTTTGGAAGGCGGGCCGGTGCGGCCGACGCGGTAACGGCAAGGCTTGCGGCGAATTGGCGCCGGTTAAGCAAGGGTGACCTCCAGTTTGGTGACCGACGCGGCGGGGAAGCGATGAATCAGCGTGCCTCCGCGCGGCGCGGCTGTGGTGGCAGACTTGGGCTCGACGCGGCGTGGATCGTCAAAGCGGTTGTGCGCGTTGAGATCGCCGCCGGTTTCGAGCACGGTGGCCTTCACGTCGCCGAGCCGTGCGCCTCGTACGGCGATTTCCGTTTCCTGGGCCGACTTGGGATCGGGATTTGTCACTGTGACGATGAGCTTGTTACCGTTCAACGAGGCTGACCCGCCTAGTCCTCGCATCGTCGCGGCTGCGCCGTTGCGGTCGTACTGAATACGCGGGGACGAGACCAGCGTGCGGAGCGATTGCCCGCCCTGATGCGCCGAGTAAAGATCGAAAACATGATAAGTCGGCGTCGTGACAAATTTGTCTCCATGAGCGAAGAAGAGCGACTGTAGACAATTCACCAACTGCGCGATATTGGCCATCGCTACCTTGTCGGCGTGGCGATGAAAGGTATCGAGCGTCATGCCAGCCAGCACTGCGTCGCGAATCGTATTCTGTTGGCCGAGTAAGTGAGACGGATGCACCTCACTGCCGGGCTTGAACCACGAACCCCATTCATCCACCACTAACTTCACGCGATGGGCGCGATCGAATTCGCCCATCACAGTCCAGTTGTTGTTGATGAGGTTCTCCATCTTGTCGCATTCGTTCAGTAACTCATACCACTCAAGCGCGGGATAGTTGAGGGCGGCGCCCTTGCCCTGCATCCAGTCATTGGTGCGGCCGGCGCTCACGTTCCAGGAGTAATGATGCAGGGCCCAGCCCCACATACGCCCGAAGCCGCCTTTTTCAGCGAGCTTGCCAAAGAAACGGCGGGTCCAACTGATGTCGCCTCCGTTGGGACCGGAGCCGATAAAGGAAAGATTGAGTCCCCAGCGCGGAAGCCATTCGACAAAGCGGCGGTACTCGACGACGTACTCTTCGGGATTGAAATTCCCGCCACAACCCCAGCTCTCGTTGCCAACGCCGAAGTAGCGAACTTTATGCGATTCCTTGTGCCCGTGCGAGGCGCGGAGTTCGGCCAGCGTCGTCGCGCCAGCGGGGGCGTTGAGATAGTCGACCCACTCGTAAAAA